>NZ_JBNOKM010000007.1:0-363885 GCF_050171015.1 Paenibacillus sp. TC-CSREp1
CTTTCCCCTGCTCGTTTTGCAAAGAAATTTACGGACAAATCCGTAGCGTAAGTGTCTACTTTCTTGACATAGGTCCATAGGAATCGTTAGAATTCGTGAAAGCCTAATTTCGTGCAAATAAGCTCTCCTGAGATCGTTAGAATTTTTCGCACCCATTAAATGCCTGCAGCTGATGCGGCTGACCGACTTTGCTGAGTAATTGGTACAACTTACGAATTTTGAATTGTGATTGCTAGTTCTGACTTGCAACTTGCAAACTGCGAATGGCAAAAATCGTGACTAGAGGCTTGCGAATTGTGAATTGCAGATTGCGAGTTTTGACTCTCGACTTGTGACTTGAGACTTGTGGCTTGCGAGTGGCGTCTTGTATCTGGTGACTTTTGGCTTGTGCGTGTGACTTGATACTTGGGGTTCGGGCTTGTAACTTGAGACTTGTCACTTTTGGCTTGCAGCCTGTAACTCATGACTTTTAGCTGCAGCTTGTAACTCGTGACTTTTAGCTTGCGGCTTGTGGCTTGGACCTTGTGGCTTACGGCTAACGGCTTGCGGCTTTAATCTTGAAAACTGCGAATAGCTGCTCGTGACTTGATACTTGAGAGCTATACCTGAGACTTGAGACTTTCGAATTTTAAATTGTGACTTGCGGCTTGTGATTTGCGGCTTGTAACTTGCAAACATACAGACTTACAAGCAAACTTACAACTTATGCTATGCCTTGCAACGTGCAACTTGCTGCGCATGGCAGAAGCGAATTCAACAAGGGCATAATGCAAAAAAACCTTCTGCACCTGAGAGAGAGTGCGGATGATCATGCACATCTCTTCTCAGGCATTGAAGGTCTTTCTTCAGCTTATTACACGCTATAAGGTTAGTCTGCCAGCTGCAACGCCCGGCTTCGTTCCGTATCGCGCTCCAGAACAGGCTTCAGGTACTTGCCCGTGTATGAAGCTTCCACTTGAATGATATCCTCCGGCGTTCCTGTCGCTACAATCGTGCCGCCGCCGCTGCCGCCTTCTGGACCCAGGTCAACGATATAATCGGCTGTTTTAATCACATCCAGATTATGCTCGATGACAAGCACGGATTCGCCTGAGTCCACGAGGCGATGCAGTACGTTCAGCAGTCGGTCGATATCATCGACATGCAGACCTGTTGTCGGCTCGTCCAGAATGTAGATCGTTTTGCCGGTACTGCGTCGGTACAGCTCGGAAGCAAGCTTCACACGCTGTGCTTCACCACCGGATAAAGTCGTTGCAGGTTGACCCAGATTAATGTAGCCGAGTCCAACATCCAGCAGCGTTTGCATTTTGCGGTGAATCTTCGGAATGTTCTCGAAAAATTGAGTTGCGTCCTCCACTGTCATTTCAAGCACATCTGCGATATTTTTATTTTTATATTTCACTTCCAGCGTTTCACGGTTGTAACGTTTGCCCTTGCAGACTTCACACGGCACGTATACATCCGGCAGGAAGTGCATCTCTATTTTGATAATGCCGTCTCCGCGGCAGGCTTCACAACGTCCACCTTTGATATTAAAGCTGAACCGGCCTTTTTTATATCCGCGCACCTTGGCTTCATTGGTTTGTGCAAACAGGTCACGAATATCGTCAAAGACACCTGTATATGTGGCCGGGTTGGAACGTGGTGTGCGGCCGATTGGCGACTGATCAATATCAATAACTTTATCAATGTGCTCCAGTCCGCGAATCTCCTTATGCTGTCCTGGACGTACACGCGCACGATTCAGGTCACGCGCTAGCGTCTTGTACAAAATCTCGTTAATCAGTGTTGATTTACCCGAACCGGATACTCCGGTTACCGCAGTAAATACGCCGACCGGGATCTTTACATTCAGATTCTTCAGATTGTTTTCTTTCGCTCCGCGCACTTCCAGCCAGCGGTCACCCACACTTCGGCGCTCCGTACGAACCGGGATAAACTTCTTGCCGCTGAGATACTGACCCGTTAACGATTTGTCGTCGTTCATTATCTCCTCAGGTGTACCTTGCGACATGACGGTGCCGCCGTGAATACCTGCGCCTGGACCGATGTCGATAATATAATCTGCGGCCATCATCGTATCCTCGTCATGTTCAACCACGATCAAGGTGTTTCCGATATCACGCATATGCGCCAGCGTAGAGATCAAACGGTCATTATCCCGCTGGTGCAGACCGATACTCGGCTCATCCAGAATATAGAGTACCCCCATCAGACTGGAACCGATCTGCGTAGCCAATCTGATCCGTTGCGCTTCACCCCCGGATAATGTTCCGGCAGCACGGCTTAGCGTCAGATAATCCAGACCAACATTGACAAGGAATCCAAGGCGGCTGTTGATTTCTTTCAAAATCAGCTTCGCAATCGTCTGCTCTTTCTCCGTCAGCTGCAGTGAATCAAAGAAACGTCCCGCTTCACCGATCGACAGCCCTGTTACATAAGCCATATTGTGATCATTAATCGTAACTGCAAGGCTCTCGCGTTTCAAACGCTGTCCTTTACACGTACCACATGGCTTCGCACTCATATATCCTTCGATAAATTCACGGATGCCTTCGGAAGCCGTTTCGCGATAACGGCGCTCCAGATTATTCACGATGCCTTCAAACGTAACCAATGCTTCCTTGCGCTGACCAAAATCATTTTCGTAACGGAAACGGATTTTCTCCGAACCTGTGCCTTGCAATAGCTTGTTCATCTGATCGGCAGGCAGATCCTCCACAGGAACATCCTGCGGAATGTTGAAATGCTCGCATACCGATCTCAGAAATTGCGGATAATACGTGGACGTTCCGCCTGTCCAGGCATCGAACGCTCCTTCTTCAATTGTTTTGCTGCGATCCGGTACAAGTAAATCCGGGTCTACAATCATTTTCACGCCCAGACCGTCACAATCCGGGCAAGCACCGAACGGACTATTAAAAGAGAACATACGCGGTGCAAGCTCATCAATGCTGAAGCCGCAAACCGGGCAGGCAAAGTTCGAACTGAATCGTAGCTCTTCTTCGCCAATGATGTCAACAAGCAGTTGCCCGCCGGACAGATTAAGCGCCGTTTCAATGGAATCCGCGAGGCGTGCCTGAACGTCATCCTTTACGACAATCCGGTCAACGACAACATCAATGGTGTGTTTTTTGTTTTTCTCCAATTGAATGTCCTCTGATAGATCACGCAGTTCACCATTCACCCGCACACGGACAAAACCTTGTTTGGACACGTCAGCGAATACACTTTTGTGCTCACCTTTACGTCCTGCAACAATCGGTGCGAGAATCTGCAGACGGGTACGTTCCGGGTACTGCATAATACGGTCTACCATCTGTTCAACCGTTTGCGATGTAATCTCGATGCCATGATCCGGACAATGCGGGTGGCCGATACGCGCGAACAAAAGACGCAAATAATCATAAATTTCGGTAACCGTCCCGACAGTGGAACGCGGGTTGCGGCTTGTTGTTTTTTGATCTATCGAGATGGCAGGAGACAATCCTTCAATGGAATCCACATCCGGTTTCTCCATCTGGCCCAGAAACTGACGTGCATAAGCAGACAATGACTCCACATAACGCCGCTGTCCTTCGGCATAGATCGTATCAAAGGCCAGCGAGGATTTGCCTGATCCGCTCAAGCCGGTCAATACGACAAACTTGTCACGCGGAATGGTAATATCAATGTTTTTCAGGTTATGCGCTCGCGCGCCTTTAATGACAATATTCTCGCTCGCCAATACTATTCATCCTCTCATTGCTAATCTATAAACCTTTTAACCAATTTTATCTGTTATACCAGTATTGACCTGATTACAACATTTCAATATGGAATAATATCGGATCATTTATGCCGGTTCATTACTCAACAAGAGAACGGCCAATTGGCCGTTCTCTTATGACAAATTCTCCATCCAAGAACATCTTCTATCAAATCACGAACAATCTATTCAGCTCGCAGCTCCAGCAGTGCATCACGCAGCTCGGCAGCACGCTCGAACTGAAGGTTTTTGGCTGCATCTTTCATCTCTGCTTCCAGACGCTGAATGAGCGACTGACGTTCCTTCTTCGACATCTTCTCGGCAGCGCCGGTCAGATACTCGTTTTTGGATTCGGCAACCTTCGTTGCCTCAATGACATCACGCACTTTTTTGCGAATCGTCTGTGGTGTTATGCCGTGCTTTTCATTGTATTCCATCTGTATGGCGCGGCGGCGCTCCGTCTCTTTCATCGCTTTATCCATGGAATCCGTCACTTTGTCACCATACAAAATAACTTTACCATCGCTGTTCCGCGCCGCACGACCAATCGTTTGAATGAGCGAGCGCTCGGAACGCAGGAAACCTTCCTTATCGGCATCCAGAATCGCTACCAGTGATACTTCCGGCAGATCCAGACCTTCCCGCAGCAAATTGATCCCGATCAGAACGTGGAATGTCCCCAGCCTCAGATCACGCAGAATGGCCATACGTTCCAGCGTTTTGATCTCGGAGTGCAGATATCGGACCTTGATGCCGATCTCCTTCAAATAATCCGTCAAGTCTTCCGACATCTTCTTCGTAAGCGTGGTGATCAGCACCCGCTCATCCTTCGCAATCCGGTCATGAATCTCGGCAATCAGATCATCAATCTGCCCCTTCGTCGGACGCAGCTCAATGACAGGATCAAGCAGACCGGTTGGACGAATGATCTGCTGCACCATCGTATCTGTATGCTCGATCTCATAAGGACCTGGGGTTGCCGAGACATAGATAATCTGGTTCATTTTCTCTTCAAATTCTTCGAATTTGAGCGGACGGTTATCCAGAGCAGATGGCAGCCTGAAACCGTGATCTACCAGCACCGTCTTTCTCGCCTGGTCACCATTGTACATCGCCCGAATCTGCGGCAGGGTCACATGAGACTCATCGACCACAATCAGCATGTCATCCGGGAAATAATCGAGCAGAGTATACGGCGTATCTCCACGCTCACGGAAAGTCAGCGGTCCGGAATAGTTCTCAATGCCCGAGCAGAAGCCCACTTCCTTCATCATCTCGATATCATACCGCGTACGCTGCTCCAGCCGCTGAGCCTCCAGAAGTTTGCCCTGCTCACGCAGCACTTCAAGACGTTCTTCCAGTTCGCGCTCGATATTCACCAGCGCCACACGCATCGTCTCTTCCTGTGTTACGAAGTGAGATGCCGGGAAAATAGCAATGTGCTCGCGCTCACCGATCAATTCTCCTGTCAAAACATCAATTTCGGTAATTTTCTCAATCTCGTCTCCGAACAGTTCAACCCGAATCGCATGTTCACCCTTGGAAGCCGGGAATATCTCAATGACATCACCACGAACACGGAACGTGCCCCGCACAAAGTTAATATCATTCCGCTGGTACTGAATCTCCACCAGACGTGACAATATCTGATTGCGCGGCTTCTCCATGCCTACCCGCAGTGACAACAGCATGCTGGAATAATCATGCGGCGAACCGAGACCGTATATACACGACACACTCGCTACAATAATGACATCCCTGCGCTCAAACAACGAGCTGGTCGCCGCATGCCGCAGCTTGTCAATCTCTTCATTAATGCTTGAATCCTTCTCGATATACGTATCGGATGAAGGAATATAGGCTTCTGGCTGGTAGTAGTCATAGTAACTGACAAAATACTCTACCATGTTGTTCGGAAAAAATTCCTTGAACTCACTCGCCAGCTGCGCTGCCAGTGTCTTGTTGTGCGCAATAATCAGCGTAGGACGCTGCAGCTTGGCAATCGTCTGTGCAATAGTAAATGTCTTGCCCGTGCCCGTTGCACCCAGCAGTGTCTGGTATCTCTTCCCTTCCTGAACACCCTTCACCAATTCCTGAATGGCAGCAGGCTGATCACCCTGGGGAGAAAACTCTGACTCGATTTCGAACGTTTTGTCGCTCATAATAATATCGCTCATTGCCGTATCTCACCCTATCGTCTAAAATAATAGTCACTATATATTGTCGAAGTTCCCCGAATTTCCAGTTGGGAAAACTTATAGTAATAGGAATATTTGTTCCCGTTCAATTATACCTTGTTCGTTTTCGTGTTGCAAACGTGAATTGAAGATAGGAGTGGGTTAATTTATGGATATTGCGACACTTATCGGTATAATCGCCGGAATTGCCGCAGTCATCAGTGGTTTTCTGTGGGAAGGCGGACAGCTGTCAGGTCTGCTTCAGAAAACCGCTGCTTTAATTGTGTTCGGTGGAACGATTGCTGCTGTTGTGGCCAGCTTCCCCACATACCGTCTGCGTACGATACCTGCTGCATTGCGCATGGCGTTTGGACGTCATCGTTACGATTCCAAACAATGGGTGGAGGAACTGATTGAGATGTCCACCATTGCCCGCAGATCGGGGGTGCTTGCTTTGGAGCGCAAAGTTGTAGATCATCCCAATCCATTTTTACAAGATGGCATCCAGATGGTGGTTGACGGAACAGACCCGGATATTGTTCGCCAGATTCTGGAGATGGAGATTGACTCTGTCGAGCAGAAGCATGAAGGTTACGCCAAAATATTCGAAGCAGCCGGTGGCTATGCCCCAACGATGGGTATCATCGGGACCGTAATGGGACTAATCCAGGTGCTTGGAAGCTTAACTGATCCCACGGGGCTCGGGCCAGCTATCGCTGTTGCTTTTACCGCGACCCTGTACGGGGTGGCCAGTGCCAACCTGATCTTCCTGCCTATCGCCTCCAAGATCAAATCCAGAAGTGCTGACGAAGTTCAGGCGATGGAGATGATGCTCGAAGGTGTGCTTGCAATTCAGAACGGTGAGAATCCACAGCTTGTCCGCAAACGGCTGGAGTCTTTTACACTCGCACATCGTCAGGACGCACCGTCACCACTGGCAAAGGAGGGATTGGATGAGTCGGCGCAGTAAACGGCGTGCGAAACGTGAGACGGCTGACCATCGGGATCGGTGGATGATTACCTATGCCGATCTTATTACGCTGCTGCTGATCTTTTTTGTCATCATGTACGCCATGAGCAATCTGGATACAGGTAAATACGACGTCGTTACCCAATCCCTTCAGAGCACTTTTAACAAATCCAACTCCATACTTGAACTGGGAAATGGACTCGGGGATACTCCCGGTCAAACGATCAGTAAAACACCTTCTGCCCAGGTTCAGGGAGAATCGGATGACAAACAGGAGAACCCTGCATCGGATTCAGAAAAAGATACCCCGGATGATACCAACCGTCCGCTTACCGAACGGGAAGAGCAGTTCAGAACACAGGAGCAGGAGCTGCAGAATCTGTTCAATGTGATTACCCAATATATTGAGGATAATAAACTGGAGAACCAGATTTATGTTGCGGACAAACCGCAAGGCATCTCCATTACGCTCAGTGACCGATTTCTGTTTGACCAGGGACAGGCTGCACTGAAAAAGGATGCCGCACCTACACTCAGCAAACTTGCAAGCTTGTTTCGTAATCTTCAAATGGTCGTCAGTATCGAAGGGCATACGGACAATGTTCCGATTGGAGCAAACTCGACCTACAAGGATAACTGGGAGTTGTCTGGTGAACGTGCATTATCAATCCTGCGGTTTTTTCTGGATAAAGAAAAACTTGATCCAGACCACTTCCAATATGCGGGATATGCAGATACTCGTCCAACCGGAGATAACAAAACTCCTGCCGGACGGCAGAAAAACCGCCGGGTTGAAATTACCGTTCTTCGCCAGCTGCAGCCTTAGTTGACGACTGAATGTGATGCCTTCTAATAAATCGAGCTTGTCTGTTCCGTTATGATGGAACCACTCATGCAGCTTCAAGAATGTGCTGCCCTGCATTATGACATGGTGGTATACTTTCGAATCTGTAGAGACTAGAAACAGCAAAAAGCACGTCCTGCGGTATGTTCATCTACCTGACAGACGTGCTTTTTTGATTTTATTTTTACCTACATTACCTATTCCTCTTTTACCTACATCATCTCATCCTCTATTACCTAAACATCTAATCCTCTATATTATCTTTCGATCAAATCCTCTACTTAAATTCATTCGTCTATTCGTTTATTTATCCACTCATCTATTGATTCTATGCTTGTTCTCGCATCACTACGCATCCGTACCTGGCTGATCAGGCCGAAGGATGGCGGAGCCGACAGCCAGCAATATCACAGCCATTGCACACAGAATGAGCAGAGGAAGTGTAATGTCTGCGAGCGTACCTCCGGCAGAGATCGTTTCGACGGCCTGAATCGTCCATTTCTGCGGCACAAAGTTCGCCAGCTTCTGCATATATTCCGGCATGATGGACAAGGGCCAGAAGCAGCCTCCAATCATACAGGTGGGTACAATAATAAGGGAGTTCAGCATACTGGCATTTTTCGTTTCACGGATCAGACCGCTTACTGTGCTTGCAAGCCCCATGGATACCAGCATAAACGCACCAAGAATCAGAAAATGAATGCCAAACGGAATTCCTGCATCATAATGCAGCACCCACCTGCTAATCCCCAGCACAAGCACAATCTGGATGACTCCGATCGCAAGACTGCCCAGAAAATTGCCCAGCGCAATCTCGTAGGACCTGACTGGAGCCGTGTACATCCGGGCCATCGTACGCTGCTTGCGATCCTCCATAATAACAGACACTGCACTGGTTAACAGCCCCATCATAAACATGACGGTAAACCCAGTGACATTATTCAGCCCTGGCTTGGGATAGAGCCGCAGATGCAGTTCTTCCCCTGATAACGTATGCTTGCTCAGCTCTTGAAGCAGCTCTTCAAACTTTTTCCCGGTGTCTACCGCCTCAACAGTAGAGGGAGACTTTAAGGAAAAGGCCCGAACAGCCGATGCGGACTGTATAAGTCCCTCTGTCAAACCTTCAACAGCAGCCCGAAGTGTATACGAACTTTCACTGACACGCATCTCGATCAGTTCGATATCTGTCTGCTTGCCTTCCAGCAGTGACTGTGTGTAATGAGCCGGAATAACGATGCCCGTGCTGCCTTTTTGCGAAACGATATCCGACCTCACTGCTGCTTCACTTTTTACAGCCTTGAAGCTGTATTCTTTTTTCCGGGCAAGCTCCTGGATCAGCCATGATCCCCCAGTACCTTCATCCAGGTTCACATAAGGAACGACAGCACGACCTGCCTGCTCGCTTCCAAAAAGAGCAACCGTCCCTGTCACCACGAGACACGGAAGCAGCAGAAAAGCTATAAACCCTCGCTTGCGTCCCAGTGTTCTTCTGATCATCAGCCAAGCGATATGCAGACTATTCATAGCGGTATCCAACCTTTCTATAGATCACTGCCGCTGCGGCAGCGAGCACTGCACATACCGCTCCAAGCATATAGATGTTGTACATAATTTCGCGTAACGGGGCATCCAGCATCATGCTGAGAAAACTTTGAAGAGCCCAGTGATTTACGGTAAACTCGCTGATTCGCTGGATGACATCTATAGCAATTGGAGTAAATCCACCACTAATAAATGTCATGACAATAATAATACCCTGCATCAGCGAACTGGCTGAAGCGGCGCTCTTGCTTACAAGTGCCACGATAATGCCCAATGTCATGGATGCCATCGTAATTAATAAACAGACCAATACAATCAACCAAAGGTGACGACCCCAATTCACACCAAATAACAGGTATGTCATTACAATGATAATGATGGCCTGCATGAAGGCAAGAAGACTGTTACCCGCAATTTTACCAGCAAATATAACCCCGCTGCCCATGGGAGCAGCCTGAAGACGAGCAAGTGTTTTTTTGTCTCTTTCCGTATACAAGCTATTAATCGCGGTCATGCCGGAATACAGCATGAACATCGCCAGCATCGCTGCGGCGTAATATTGGGATGCACTGTACGACTGATTAGAATCCCCGGGACTGCTAATCGTTATATTCGACTGTGCAGCTACCCCCGCTTCAGCCCCTTCACCTGCATTCGAGATCATCTCAGGCCCAAGAACCTTTGCAACCGTCGTCTGTCGGTTTAACTCATCCGTAAACCGGGTGAACAGCGTCTTTCCCACCACATTCAGTGTGCCGTCCTTGCCCAGTATCCATTGCAGTCTGGTTTCTTTCCCCGCCATCCACTGCTGCACCATATCGGACGTCACGATAACCGCAAAATCAAGCTTACCTTCTTTCAAGGCGTGTACTGCTTCATCCTGAGAAGACATGTGCTGGAACGTCAGCATCTTGGCCACTTCAGGAGCAGTCACAAATGCTCTCATCGCCTCCCCCACAGGAGAATCTGCAGCTTCAACGCTTTCAACCAATCCTACACGCACCTGACCAGGTACAGCCGCCTTTCCAGTTCCCATCGCACTGGATAAGGCAGTTCCTAATATAAAAATTAACAATAAGGGCAAAAGAAAAAGATTCAGCACAACGGAACGAATTTTCAGTATCCGCCTTAATTCAAACAAGCAAATATGCCATACTCTCATTCCACGTCCCCCTAATCTCGCAGCGTGCGCCCGGTCAGATTAAGGAACAATGTTTCCAGATCAGGCTCCTCGACTCGCAGGGAATGAATGGACACCTCATGTTTACTGCAAATGAACAGCATATCCTGCAGCGCGAGCTGTGCAGAAGGCAGGGTAATGGTCAGTGTATCTCCACTCACTTCAACCGCCCGAACACGCGGGTGAAGCTTTAGCTCCTCCACGACACCGGCATCAATGCCAGAGGTGGTGAGCACCATTTTTTCCTCCGATGCAACACGTTCTCTCAGCTCAGCCTCTGTTCCGCAAGCAATGATTCTCCCTTGATCCATAATAGCCACCCGATCGCTAATCGCCGCAACTTCCTCCATATAATGACTGGTGTAAATAATTGTCGAGCCCATCTTGTTCAGTGTTCGAACCGATTCAAGAATGTGATTGCGGGACTGCGGATCAATGCCGACTGTCGGTTCATCCATAATAATCAGATCGGGATGATGGCTGAGAGCACAAGCGATGTTTAACCTGCGTTTCATTCCTCCTGAAAAGGTGGACGGGGCTTCCTTGGCTTTATCCTGCAATCCGACAAACTCAAGGGACTCCTGCACTCTCTCTTTAAGCATTTTCCCTCGCAATCCATACAGCCGGGCAAAAAAGGTAACATTATCCGCAGCACTCATTGTTTCGTATAACGCCAAATCCTGTGGCACAAGCCCGATTTTGCGCTTTGCATCCAGCGGCCGCTCCTTCACGGATATACCATCCAGCCTGATCTCTCCCTGATCCATGTTCAGGAGACCGGCAATCATACTGATCGTTGTACTTTTACCCGCTCCATTGGGACCGAGCAGTCCAAAGATTTCTCCCCGGCCTACATCCAGATTGAGGTGATCTACTGACAGCTTGCTGCCGTACCGCTTCACAACATGATCGATTTCCAGTATGTTCATTGTTATACGCCCCTTATCGGTTTGAGCTTTTGCCACGAACTTTCGTATTTCCAGTATAATAAATGGTTTACTTTTCTGAAGGTACACAAAGTCATGAGCCAAAGGTGACTTAAGTCACCTCCTGTATCGGAGATGGGCTGTGCTATAATCAAGGATGCATTATCAACAGGATTGATTTTTATTTTTTTACTAAGATCTGCTTTGTTCACTTTCAATCCTATTATCATACAAAGGATGTCCACTACATATGCCGATGCGGTTTCTGCAATATGGTTTATTACTTGTGCCCGCTGTGTTGTACAGTCTGATGCTGCCCGTAGAAAGCGAGACGCTGTATACCTTCTATATTCTCATTGCTGTAGGACTGGCTGTTGCCCACCGTTTCACTCGTTCAGGTGCATCGCAGGCGCTTTTATTTCTGGCAGAAATATTGTGGGGCTGTTATCTGATTGCTTTATACGGCCCTTTCATGTTATCCACCGGCTTATCAACGCTCTATGTATACATGTACCGACTCAATGGTTCTATGCGATGGATAATGTTAACCATACAGGTAACTGCCATTAATCTTGCGTTATATGGGCATTATTCATCTTCAACAGGGCTAATGTGGAACGCTGCGGAGCTTCAGACTTGGGACTGGTTCTCGGAATCAACACAGGTGAGTCTTGCTGTGAATTTGCTCCTGATCATGACCACTGCGCTGTGCTGGCAGGGAGCCAGAACAGCCGCGAGCAGAGGGCAACTGGAGCATGTGTATGACGAACTGCGGAATAAACACTATGAGCTGCAGGAGGCACGCGCGCAATTACTGCTGTTTTCCAAACAACTCGAGGATGCAGCCCAACTCGAAGAACGCACCCGCATATCCAGACAGCTGCATGACGATATAGGTCATCGCCTGATCCGTACCAAGATGATGTCCGAAGCTGCCCTGCTCACACTGCCCCTGCATCCAGCGCAAGGCCTTGTCATGGTTGAGCAGATTCGGGATCAATTAACGGCCAGCATGGATGATATGCGTAATACGCTGCTGAAACTCAAGCCCGATTCACATCCTTCGGATGCCTACGCGTTAGATCGTTTGCTAGAGGAGATTGGCCGGGACACCGGTATTAAAACCAATTACGAGATTCATGGTCGGGCTTACCCCCTCTATCCGAGCACACAGATTGTGCTGTACAAAAATGCCAGAGAAGCGATAACGAATGCACTCAGGCACGGAAAAGCCAATGAGATTACGTTAACACTGGTATTCGAACCACATGAGGTCACGATGATGATCAGTAATGATGGCAGCACGCTCTCGCTTCTACATGCAGAGGGCTCCACCAGTACAGGTCTTGGACACGAAGGCATGCGTCAGCGTACACAGTTCATGGGAGGCACCATGGAGATTCAAGCCGGCTATCCGTATACTGTAATCACACGCATCCCTGTTTCAAATCAAATGAAGCTACTCTAACCAAGGAACTTAGAAGGGAGCACACTTATGTCTGAGCCAGAGCAAGAAAAGAACGTTGACAGCAAGAAGCTGCCACCTGATGCCTCTTCTCGTATTCAGGTGCTGCTGGTGGACGATGATTACTTTATCCGGGAGAGCCTGAAGGTTGTACTCGGTCTGGATGCAAGCATTCACATCACAGGCACCGCCTCCAACGGGAAGGAAGCACTTGATCTATTTGAGTCAGGAACGCCCGTAGATGTTGTACTCATGGATATTCGAATGCCCGAATGTGATGGCGTCGAAGGCACACGTCTGATCAAATCCCGTTTTCCCGACGTTCAGGTGCTGATGCTGACAACCTTTGATGATGATGAATATATTATTCAGGCTTTGCAGAACGGAGCAAGCGGATATTTGCTGAAAAATGTACCTCCTGCCCGTATCATTCAAGGGATCGCAGCGGTATACCGAGGGGACATGCTGATTCATCCCGATATTGCTCGCAAACTTGCAGGACTCCTCCGTGCACCGGCTTCTCCACCCGCCCAAGAACCTCTCGAAACCTATGGTCTTACTCGGGCAGAGCTGTCTGTTGCTGAAGCAATATCCGAGGGGCTATCCAACAAAGAAATTGCCGCCAAACTGTTCCTCAGCGAAGGCACTGTCAAAAACTACGTTACAGACATTCTCGGCAAGCTGCACCTGCGTGATCGCACTCAAATCGCCATTTTTATGTTAAAAAAATAGCCAAATCAAAAAGGCAGCTCCCTCCGCCAGGATTGGCGAGGGGAGCTGCCTTTTTGATTACATTTCAACAGAACCTTTGTCGCTCACTACAGGAGCTGGTGGCAGGGCAAGAGGAGCCTCATCCATACGCCGCTCTTTCCGGCGTGTGAACAGCTTGAGCGTCAATACCTGAAGCAGCGTCACTGGACGCGGCTGCACGGCCCAGGCCTCATGATTATCCGGTGCCATAACGACTCCAAGCTGGTGATGCTCGCCTTCGTAGATGGCGCGCTGCATAAATTTGCTCTCTCCTTGATGGTTCCGTACCTCCAGCTTGCAGAAGGCCGAATTCATACGCAAGGCCCGGTGCAGCTCTTCCGGTGAATGAACAAGCATGCCATTCACCTTGTACAGCGTCTCCCCTGCTTCGATGCCAAGTTCAGCGGCCGGACTGTTCGGGATTACACTCAGAACCTTGAGTCCATGCTGTGGGTGCACAAATGCCGGACTGAGATGCTGCTCCTCCAGCGCGCTGTACCATACCAGAAGCTCATGCCCGGCAAATGCCACCAGCGCAGCAACTACGGTCAACGGTGGCCACCACACGGCAAGCAAACTGAACACGAGCAAGGTCATGCTGTATAACAACAAACGCTTTGCTGTAAGCTTCATTTTACGTCCTGGCAGCATGCTTTGTGTGTTGTCACTCAGTCCTAGCAGGATGGGAAGTGCAATCAACGTGTAACCTTGCCCCGCTTGAAACAGCGGAGTCCACGGAAGGGATGCACCGCCTCCATTGGTGGGAACAAGGATGAGCAGCGGGAGTGCCCAGAAAAGCTGCATCTGATATCCGCCTACCAATTTGCCTCGTTTGCCCTCCATCAGAAACGGGGAAGCCATAGACACTCCCTGCATGCGTGCGAATGCCGCTTCGCCAATGTGCAATAACGCAGCCAGTACAAGCAGCGCAGGCATGTCCAGTCCACGCACAGTCTCTACAGCCTGTCCAAGCATACCGGAAGGCTGCCAGCCGGAAGCTATATTGAATGCAAATTGAAGTATACCAAGCGCGCCTACTGCATATGCAAAGCACAGGTAACGTATACGAATAAGAGCTAATACTAACGCTGCAACCCATATGCTGATCAGACTGCCCAAGGTCAGGTGAGCGCCGAGGAACAGAAATACGATGGATACCGCGGCGCCAATGACAATACCTCCAAGTACAGCTCGAATCGTCTGTGTAATCGAGCTCTGCATACGAACAAGGAACAGTTTACGCTCCTGGAGCAGCTGACGATGGTACATCAAGGCAATCAGAATGATTGCGATATAATAAAACGGCTGAATCAACAACTGTAACAATGCTTCCCCTAAAGCATTTAACCACGGCCATACCCATTCCATTGTGGCGTTCACTCCTCTCCTTCAGCCGGTTCAGAAAAAAAGAAGGCTGAAATTCAGCCTTCTCTATGGCTTCGACACAGCGGACGAAATATCCTTCGAGACATTTTCGATCGCGCGCTTCAGCTGTGCATCATATTGAGGATTAGCAATCCGTTCGATCAGAGATGCTTCCAGGGACTCAGCCGTTTTTTCATCAATCTGACCTGTAACCTGAATGCCTTTTTTCTTCTGGAATGCCTTGACTGCTTCTTCCGTCTTCTGATCGTAATATCCGTCTACACGATCCGGCTTGAAGTCAAGTCCTCTCAGCATCGTCTGCGCGCTTTTCACATCCGTGCTATTGCTGTCATATTTCAGCGGCAGCTTCTCTTTATTAATCGGAGCAACCGAGAAATAGTCCGGCTGATTTACGGCAATATCCGGTTTAATGCCTTTTTCATGAATCCAGTCTCCGTTAGGCGTCAGCCACTTGGCAATGGTAATTTTCAGCAAGCTGCCGTCACCCATTTGTTTATCGTAGCTGGTCTGTACGGTTCCTTTACCAAACGAGTTCTCACCCACCAGCGTAGCACCTGCCGACTGCTGCAGAGCTCCTGCCAGAATCTCGGATGCACTCGCGCTGCCCTTATTCATCAGTACCGTAATTGGATACGGTTTGGCTGATCCATTCGACTTGCTTTGTTCCTTCTTGCCATTTTTATCTTCAACCTGAACGATGACTTTGCCCTTTGGTACAAACTGCTCCGCAATATCAATAACGACTTGCAGCACGCCGCCCGGGTCATTCCGTACATCAATAATCAGGCCTTTCATGTTCTGCTTCTCCAGCTTGGCCAGCTCTTCCTTGAAGCGCTCGCCTGTATTCATTGAAAACTGGGTGATGTTAATGACACCAATACCGCCGTCCTCCATATGTGCATAGACGGTTTCCAGATCAATATCATCACGTACAATCGTGAATTCAATCGGCTCTGTGGACCCGGCACGTTTCACCTGTACTTTGGCTTCACTGCCTTTAGGGCCTCTGATCTTGTTAACGGCTTTGTTCAATTCAAGCCCTTGAAGAGATTCCCCGTTAACAGACAAAATGATGTCCTTCGCACGAATACCCGCTTTTTCGGCCGGTGAACCTTTGATCGGGGATACGACAACAACATAACCATCCTTCGAGGAAACCTCTGCGCCGATGCCTGTAAATGAACCTTCGATCGACTCTTCGAATTGGGCCGCCGTTTCCTGGGCCATGTAGTTGGAATACGGGTCACCAAGTGATTCCATCATACCATTGATCGCACCATCAATCAGCTTGGTACGATCCACTTCTTTATAATAGTTTCTGGAGATCAAATCCATCGCGGTTTCAATCTTCTTCATATCGTTCTTCTGCTGCGAACTTCCGGTAACACTTGCCAGAAGTCCTTCGCCTGGTGCAGCCTGACTTGTAATCCCCGGGTAAGTCATTAACACCAGCGTCAAGAGACTTCCGCCAAGCAGACCCAGTATAACGAACAGCAGTGCCGATCTTTTTTTCATCATCCCGTTTGTCACCGCCTTTAGTTTTGAAGCTCCTCTGATTCGCACGATCCGAATCATTCCCTGAACATGCCAGCTTAGTATATGTCTAGCTTGTACGGATTATGTTTTTTCCATTCGGGTATTAAAAATTTTATGCACTTTATCAAAGAGTTCAACATGAATGCAGTCGTCAATGATTTAACGTTTATACAGTCATCAATGTGACCATTCTACAGATAATTCATCGGGTTCACAGCCGTTCCATTATCACGCACTTCAAAGTGCAAGTGTGGCCCGGTAGAGTTGCCTGTATTACCAGACTCGGCAATAACATCCCCTTTATTTACTGTATCCCCTTTGCTGACCTTCAGACCGCCCTCACGCAAGTGTCCGTATAATGTCCACAGTCCGCTACCATGGTCAATGATAACCGCATATCCATATCCGCTATACCATTCAGCCATAATAACAATCCCGCCTGCCGCAGCATGAACTGATGTCCCCTGTGGAACAGCGAAATCGACACCCGCATGCAATTTACCGACTTCTCCCGTAATCGGGTGAACCCGAGGGCCAAATGGCGAAGATATACGTCCGCCAGATACTGGTTTTGCGAAGATGCCGCTGCCTGTGGAATAGGTCACTGCACTGTCGCTGCTTGTGCTTACACGGGTCGGCGTCTTCGCCGCTGCTTTGGCTCTTGCCGCAGCTTCAGCCCGAGCTTTAGCCGCTGCAGCAGCTTGCTGCTCACGCAATTTATTTTTCTCCTGCAGCAGAGCTGAGCGCTTGCTGGCAATTTGCATCAACACATCTTCCTGCTCTTGTGTCAACTCTTCGGATGCTTCAATTTTAGCATCATATGAAGCCAGAAGCACCTGCTTTTCCTTCTCTTTCTCGTTCAGCTGTGACTTCCGCTGCTTCTTTTGGGCATAAAGACTTTTGGCTTCGGCATACTGCCGGTCCAGGTCTGCCTTTTTCTCCACAACCAGCTGCTTGTCTGCTTTGTGCTCGTCCAGCAAATGCTGATCCTGATCTACAATCGTTTTGAGTGAATCAGCACGGGTCAGAAAGTCAGTGAAGCTGGTGGAGGACAACAGGACATCCAGATAGGATACCGCACCGTCTGTATACATCAGGCGTACACGTGATTCCAGCAGCTTTTCTCTTGCCACAATGCGCTCTTCCGCGGCCTGCAGATCTTTTTTCGTTGTACGAAGGTCCTCCTCCGTGTTTTCAATCTGCAGCGATACACTCGCCAGCTCATCACTAACGACATTGATCTGCTCCAATACGACCTTCAGATACGCATTGGTTTTATTCTTATAATGCTGTGCTTCCTTTTTGTTGGCAGCAGCTTTCTTCTGCTCCTGCTTGGCAGTTGCTGCCTTGCTCTCCAGCTGCTGAATCTGCTGATCAATATCGCTGATGCTGTTCTTGGCATATCCGTCAGAAGGTTGAAACGTCATACCGGCCAGTAACATAAAGGCCAGCAGCGAAGCGGTTTTTTTCAAAATGATAATCCCCCATCCTATGAATTCACAAGAAAGCAATCTGCACAGATGGTGAACAGCATGTTCCTTTGCTTTCTTTCATTGCATGTTGCTTTGAACCTTTTGAACGTTGCGTCTTTTCTACATATCGTCAAACAGCGCCCAATAATGAACCTGTTCTGCTATTCTTTTTCGACATTTGCTGCGCAATGTAGCTTACACTTTGAGCGACTTGCGGATGGACAGCGTACTGCCCAGAATACCAACCAATACACCAAGCCCGATCAGAAGCGTTCCCATCAGCGGCCAAATCTCACTGAGCGGAACCAGATTAAGCATCTGCATAAAGACATCCTGACCAATAGTCGCCATCAGGCGGCTGTATCCGAAGAAGAGCACACCCACTGTAACAATTGAACCGATAAGTCCAATCAATGCCCCTTCAATAAAGAAAGGCCAGCGAATAAAGGTGTTGGTTGCACCCACCAGCTTCATAATGCCAATCTCCCGGCGGCGTGCGAGAATCGTTACGCGAATCGTATTCGAGATCAGGAACATGGACATGAGACCCAGTCCCCCGACAAAAATAAATCCGATGTTCCGAACAAGCTTCGTAAATTTGAACAGCACTTCAACCGTTTCCTTGCCGTAGTTTACTTTCATAATCGGCTTCTCCGGGTGCTTCTCGTTCAATGCTTCAATCTTCTGTGCTACAAATGTGACCGTCTCCGGCTCAATCACTTTCACTTCAATCGTATCCGGCAGTGGATTGTTATCCACATCAAAGCCGCTTAATACATTATCTGCGCTTGATCCAAGACGTTCGCGGAACTCCTTGAGCCCTTCCTCCTTGGAAACAAAACGAATCTCGCTGACCTCAGGCATCGCGCTGATCTCCTGCTGCAGCGTATTACGCAGGTTCTCGTCCACATTCAGCTCCAGAAACGTACTGATCTCCACCTGACTATCTACCTGATTCGCCATGGAGTTCACGTTGAGCACCAGCAGCATAAACACGCCAAGAATAAACAGAGAGACGATGATCGACATGACGGATGCCACTGACATCCAGCCATTGCGGAATACGTTCTTGAAGCCCTCCCGCAGATGCCGCAAGAGAGTACTAAAATTCATAACCGTACTCCCCTCTCATCTGATCCCGTACAATCTGTCCGCGTTCAATGGCGATAACCCGTTTACGCATCGTATTAACAATGTCCTTGTTGTGCGTAGCCATCACAATTGTCGTTCCCCGGAAATTGATCTCGTCCAGTAGCTGCATAATGCCCCATGACGTCTCCGGGTCCAGATTCCCTGTAGGCTCGTCCGCAATAATAACCGAAGGATTGTTGACAATCGCACGTGCGATGGCAATCCGCTGCTGCTCTCCGCCGGAAAGCTGTGAAGGCTCACGATTAGCCTTGCTTCGCAAGCCTACAAGATCGAGCACTTCCATGACCCGTTTCTTGATATGACGCTTGGGTGCTTCAATAACCTCCATCGCAAAAGCAACATTTTCAAAAGCGGTCATCTTCGGCAGCAAACGGAAATCCTGGAACACTACGCCGATGTTGCGGCGCACGTAAGGTATTTTTCGTGGTTTTAACTTGCCAATATTAAATCCGTTAATGGATATTTGCCCTTTGGTCGGCACTTCTTCTCTGTACATCAGCTTCATAAATGTCGATTTGCCTGCACCGGATGGACCCACGATATAGACAAATTCATTGCGGTCGATCTTCACCGACACCCCTTGTAATGCGTGGGTCCCGTTGGCATAGGTCTTCCACACGTCCTGCATTTCTATCACATCATCACTTCCTGCTCACATAGTTAGCCATTATGATTTCGACACAATCCCGGCATTTCCTTTAAAAAGACCTGAAATTCATCAGGAAAAATCCACGGTTCCCCTCTTATGCTGGTGAAGCATGGATTCATATGAAGTTTATTGTAACAAATTTGTTACCTATTGAGTACCCGAAAGTTTTCCACCCCTGGATCATATAGATAGATAATGTTACGAATTCCGAAACAACAGAAGCCAAAAGGAGCGTTCGGTTATGAAAAAAATTCATGTTACGGTCATCGTCCTGTTCTCCCTGCTCTTGATCGGCTCCGCGTCCTATGGATTGCTCTATATGTACGTGAATCAGCCCAATTTGCCCAAAGGTGTGAAGGTCGGCGGCTGGGAAATGGATGGCAAACCACGAAAGGAAGTGCTGACAGAGCTGCGCATACGCATCCAGCAATTGCAAGACTGGCCTGTTACTCTTGAGATCGCTGAGCCAAGCCCGATCACAATGGCACATACCGCAGGTGAATTAGGGGTGAGCTACCACGCAAACAGCTTCGCAAATGCTCTAAAAGAGCTGGAGGAGGGCAACCTGTGGGAGCGCGCATACGCAAGGTATCAGTTTCCCGAAACCTTCCCTTTGGATATGACCTATAACGAACCAACATTCAAGCAACTGCTTAGCCCTGCCTGGGAAAAAGAAACCTTCGGTACCCCGACGGAAGCCGTGCGCCGCATAACCGCAAATGATCAAGTACAGTACATTCCGGAGAAAAGCGTACACCGGATTGATTGGAAAACCCTCTCCACCCTTTTGCAGACGAAGCTGCACCGGAAACTAAGCGATATACATGAAGGTGCAAAGCCAGATCCCATTCGCATTCCTTTACCCTTATACCTCCTGAAACCCGAGGTTACGATTAACTCATTGAAGCAGGAAGGCATCGACCGCAAAATCATTCAATTCTCCACGAGTCTGGGCAACAGCAGTACAGGGCGGGTACATAATGTCAGCGCTGCGGCTCAAGCGATTAACGGCATGATTTTGCCGCCCGGAGGTGTGTTTGATTATGAGAAAGTCATTCGTAAAGCGGAGAAGGAATATGGCTTTCGGGAGGCTCCGGTCATCGTCAATGGACGACTTACACCGGGAATCGGCGGGGGGATCTGCCAGGTTTCCAGCACCGTATATAACGCTGCCCTGCTGACAGGGCTGGATATTGTAGAGAGACGCAATCATTCGCTGCCGGTTAAATATATTCCGAAGGGACTCGACGCCACCTTTGCGTCAGGAGCAATTAATTTCCGTTTCAAAAACAACACTGAAAAATCATTATTGATTCAAGCGAAGGTGCAGGGCGGGCGCATGGTTGTGAAGTTTTTTGGCACATTTCCCGAGAATGTCAGCTATGCGCTGGAGTCCCGTACCATTGAAACGCTGAGCGTGCCCGTAAAATATGTATCCAGCAACGTGCTGCCCGATGGGGCCCAGCAGGTGCTTCAGAATGGACAGCCTGGTTATATCGTCGAGACGGTTCGCATCAAAAAAGTAGATGGCAAAGTGGTCGAGTCCAAAACGATCTCACGTGACACTTACAAGGCACAGAGCCGACTGATCGCACGCTCAGGTCACATCAGCATGCCTGATCCGAAACAGCCATCTATAGTGGAGGACGGCATTCGTGAAAGTAATCAGCCTTAAACTTAGGCATACAACAAGTAGAACGAGAGAACTTTACACTTGGCACTCCGAGGTTAAATAACTCCTGTCGCTTTCCTCTCCGTGTTTGTATAAATGAAAAGTTAAATTTATATAGGAGGTCGAATTATAAACGAGGGCGAGCTGGGTTCGTTGGTTGTCAGCCAATTCGGAGGAAAAGCGGCCAAATGGATGTGAACTTTCCCCCAAGCCAGCCGATATCAGGTGAGATGATCGCTCAGGCCGCTAACGATTCCCAGAAGCCTTATTCCGTGCAAAATGGGTCGTTTGAAAATGTAACGATTCCTAGGAACGCTATTTCGCTGGAAATCATGTAAAAGTGGTGGAAACGGCATCATTTTAGGGAAATAGCGTCTCGTGAAATCGTTAGAATTTCAGGAGGGTCTAATTCGTGTAAATAACGTTTCCTGGAATCGTTAGCGGCGAGGTCAGCAACCGCACTGCGTGCAGCTCCCAGCATGCAGTGCCCTGCTTCATGACGAGGGTGGTCAGCCTATACGGAGTTTAGTTCAAATCTGGTTAGAGTCTGATTAAATCGTGTGCAGTAGAAGGTTACCGCGAGTTACTACTACAACCATGCCCATCACCCATCCAGCTCACAGCAAAAACCATTCCAACACGTAGCTACATCAGGTATACATTCAAAAAAAGACACCTTCTCATGCACATTACAGCATACATGAGAAGGTGTCTTTTTCGGAGTTAATGAGAATGAGTCTTTTCAGGATCTATTTTAATTCGTGATACATTTCCAAAAATTAAAAGTAAAGAGACTGGTGTGTGTCTGAAAAAGCTGAAGTTGTTGAATTTTCGTTCCAAGCCATGAAGTTTCCCGCAGGCATGCCGGAACACATCAACGGAAGGGTACGCAGCAGGGGGCGAAAAGACGGTAAAAGATGCACTTCAGTGGGTTTCAAGACACGCCCTAGTAAAGCTTGAAATGACTCCGTCTAATTCCTTGCTTTAATGCCCGGCTGTATACTCATGCTGCTCTTCGCCCACAACCATCTTCTCGTTGCCCATGAAGAACGAAGCAAGCAGCGCAAGTGCCGCAGGAATTACAGCCCATGCAAACAGCTGCACAATGGAGGATGACAACGCGTGAGTAATTGCCTCCAGAACCTGCGCAGGAATTCCTTGCCTTAGTTCTGGTGATAACAGAGCGTGTGGGTCCGTCAGATCCATTCCGGCAGGCAGACCGCCAGCAGGCGCTCCAGCTGATGCGCCAGCTTCTCCGGTCGCACCAGCCATGCTGTCCGTCATTTTACGCGTGAACACCTGGCTCTGCACAATTCCAAAAATCGTAATGCCCATCGTCATCCCGAGTGAACGCAGGAAATTCAGCGTAGAGCTGGCCGCTCCTCTTCTACGCGGCTCAAATGCATTCATCGCTGCATTGCTCAGCACGGAGAACGAAGAACCGACACCCAGACCAATCATAACCATGTACACCCGAATGGTCCATAAGGAGGAATCCTCGTCCAATGTAGTCAGCAGGCCCAGACCCAGAACCAACAGTGCCAATGTAGGAATCATAATGTTGCGATACTTGGTTTTGGTCATAAGCACACCGCCCATGGAAGCCGTCACTACAGAACCCAGCATCATCGGCAGCAGAACAAGTCCCGAGTTGGTCGCTTTGCCGCCGAGTACACCCTGGATGAATATAGGGATATACACCGATGCCGTAATAAATGCAGCCCCGCTAAACATCGCAATAACATTGCTTGACCAGTATACGCGCTTGCGGAACATGCTGAACGAAATAATCGGCTCCTTCGCTTTGCTCTCTGCATACAGGAAGAGCAGTGCCAGCACGACGAATCCGGCGAATAACCCTAGGATCTGCGGGGAGTCCCAGGCATATGTTTTGCCGCCCAGCTCCAGTCCGAAGATCAGGCAGACCACCGCACCGATCAATGTCACAGCACCCATCCAGTCAATCTGCTGCGACTGGTGCTGATGGGATTCCTTATAGAAAAATGCGATAAACAGGAACGCCACCAAGCCAAGCGGAAGGTTAATGTAGAAGACCCATTCCCAGGTTGCATATTCTGTAATATATGCCCCAAGCAGCGGTCCAAACACGCTCGAAAGTCCAAATACCGCACCAAACAATCCACCCAGCTTGCCCCGGGCTTCCGGTGCCACCACATCAAACATAATGGTAAAAGCAATCGGCACCAGTGCTCCTGCACCAATCCCCTGAATCGCTCTGTACATCGTCAGTTCCACGATGGATGTCGCTGTTCCGCATAAAGCCGAACCCAGCATAAATACGATAATTCCAAATACAAAAAACTTCTTGCGTCCATACATATCGGACAGCTTGCCAAAGATGGGCATACCCGCCATCTCCGCTACCATATAAGCAGAGGTTACCCATACAAACTTGTCTAGTCCGCCGAGCTTGCCGACGATATCCCCCATCGCCGTAGCTACAATGGTATTATCCATTGAGGCCATCAATATGCTGAGCAGCAGCCCTGCCAGCACAAATCCAATTTTATTATTACGTGCAGCCATTGTTGTTAATCTCTCCATTCCCGTTCTATATCATATGACTGCATTAGTATATCCGAAAAGCAACAGCAAGCAATCAGTCCAAGGACCGATTGCTTTGTGGTAAAACCTTCTACCTGTGGAGGATAACTCGTTGCCAGATATATCGCCATTTAAATCTAGCAGTCTGCCCTCAACCTCTAGCAGAGCAGCATCTAGATTAGCTGGCTGTGTCCTACCTTTGCTTCAGGATCAACCGAAAGCTCGCCAGAATACTCTACGATGCGAATATTACAGCCGCGCCCGATATGAACTCGGGTACCCCGAACCGTATCTGCTTCGGTATCCTCGAGCACAATTTCATCCCCTTCGATGAGCTGCGCCCGGAAGGAAGGTGCACCACCCAACCCAAGTGCTTTCCAGAAGCCGCTCCGTTCCTTGCGCCGAATATCGATACGCTCCCCGCCTACTTCTCTCGCGGAAGAAGACGTATATAAACGAATCTGCACACTGTCTGCATTAAGCAACCCGCCTACCTTGATATTGCCTTGAACGCTGATTACTTCACCCTGAACATCTCCATCAATTGTTGCCATACCGCCAATATCGATGCGTTCACCATCCACTCTGCCGCGTACATTACATTTTCCGTTCACCGTTAATTCAGGCGTAGACAGGTCACCATTAATCGTGGTCATGCCATCGATCCGGACTCGGGAGCTGTCCAGTGCACCATTGATCGTACACATTCCGTTAACCGTAGTATGTTCAGCACGAGCCGGGCCGTGAACCCCAAGCGTTCCATTCACATCAAGGGACTGAGTGCGCATTGCCCCCTCCACCTTGGCCATTCCGTTAACCGTTGTGCTTTCGGAGGTTAGGGAACCATAGATTTTCAAAGTTCCGTTAACGCTCAAGGAGAAACAATCCAGGTCTCCATCGAGTTTGGCCATACCGTCAATATTAACCCGGTGATAACTCCCCCCGGTCGTTTTCCGTGATCCTGTAACGTTCAGATCGTTTCTCAAATGACGTTCTTCCATGCATAACTCCCCCTCAGCCCAATTTAAGTTTCAATTCTTCCATAAATGATGCCAGCGGAATGCGCAGTACCACTTTTACGCCTTGATCAAAATAAAGCTCTGCTCCCGCGCCCACCAGCATGAAGGCAGGTACGCCCATCTTGCGAATCAGCAGCAGTTCGCTCGCACGGTCACGGAAGCGATAGTAATGTTCAGACATCACATCAATCAGCAACATGCCTTCCTGCTGGGTAATGTCTCCGCTGAGCAGCAGCTTCTCCAGCACATACAGCATCATAATCTGTTCCAGGCCATATAATGACTGCTGCCTTCCGGTTTCGTTTAACAAATCCAGTGCAGATAATGAAACAATGTTTCGATCCAGCAGCTGCTGGTCAGACATCTCCACCTCACCGAGTGTTGGCGAGAATACATCAGCCAGTTCATCCAGCGATAATCCGTCTTTCATATGAATGATCTTGTCAATTCGCTGTAAAATCTGTTGTTTCGGAAAGAACGTTTCTTGTCCCGTAAACGAAGACTTCCGAATAAACCATTCCTCGGGAATGAGGTTTTTCCGTTTCCAGCGATACAATTGACCATATGAAATGCCTGTCAGATCAAGCAGTTCTTTTTTGGAGATCAAATCATCCGTCATATCCGGACCCCCTTTTCACAAAAATAGTGTAACAAAACATTGTTACGTTGTAAAACAAAATGATTGAATGCGTTTTCGAAAATGTCATTGCGTTCGCTATATTTTAGTTATAACCTTTGATTACAGGCTAATCTTCAATAATGAAAGGGGTTACTTTTTAATGGCACTCATCAAATGTGAATTTTATTCGGACACGCTCGGACTAAGCACCAGTATGCATGTGATTCTGCCTCAGCAAACCCATAGTCAGATCGGCATGCACAATGTCACCGGTTCTGGTCTGCACCCTACCCTGTATTTGCTTCACGGTCTGTCTGATGACGACTCCATCTGGCTTCGCCGCACGTCGATCGAACGTTATGTTGCCTCTCTTGGCATTGCTGTCGTTATGCCTCAGGTTCACCGCAGCTTCTACACCGATATGGCCGAGGGAGGACGGTACTGGACCTTCATCAGCGAGGAATTGCCCGCACTTGCCCGCTCGTTCTTCCCGCTATCTCCTCAAAGAGAAGATAACTTTGTTGCAGGACTGTCGATGGGCGGGTACGGGGCATTCAAGCTGGCTCTTCGCAAACCGGATCAATATGCTGCTGCCGCAAGCCTCTCAGGCGCTCTGGACATGGCTGCTCATATGAACAACGAAGTACCTTCGGCCTTACAGCGGGCCGAGCTGTTACGTATCTTTGGACCCGAATTTGCCGGTTCGGATAACGATCTGATTCATCTGCTCAAGGAAAGCAAAAACAGTCAGGGCTCACGTCCTCTCCTATATCAATGCTGCGGAACAGAGGACTTTTTATATGAAGAGAATCAGACATTCCGCAAAGCCTGCGCAGAGACCGATTTCGAGTTAACGTATGAGGAAGAGCCGGGCGAGCATGAATGGGGATATTGGGATATGAAAATTCAGGATGTATTGAAGTGGCTGCCGCTGCCTAAACAGGGCTGAAGAACCGTTACAGCCCCGACTTAAGATTCAACAAAACAGGCCTGGGATCAAGCTGTATTCCATGAGTTAGTGTCATGTCGTTCTTGACGATGACGATCCTTGGAGGCAGCTCTTCCCGGCCTGTTTTTTTATCCGAATCTGTATATTTCCACTATGTTAACCAATCCGATTTCCCCTCTTCTGGCAGCAAAGCTTTAATTCGAAAAGCCATCCGAAGGCGCAGCGTTTCTTCCGGATCCTTCAGACTGCGGCCAATAATCTCCTCACATTTTTCCAACCGATAAATCACTGTATTGCGATGAATGTACAGCCTTTTTGCCGTCTCGGCAAGATGACAGTGCGTTTCCAGATAGACAGACAGGGTATGGAGCAGCATCTTGTTGTCCTTGAGCGTTTCATCTTCAAAGCCCTGCATCGTATCCATATAAAATTTCCTCAGATGCTCTTGGGGGATCAGACGCAGAATTTCCGGCACTTCCTTGGGCTGGTATAGCTCTATAAAACGTTTCTTTCCCGTAATGCCTCCGAAATAGAGCGCTTCATTCGCTTCTTTGTAGGACAAAGGAATCTGGGGCAGCGACTGGGCGTAACTACTGAAGCCAAAGGACATGTCCGACTCGTAATATGCTGCAATTTTACTCTGCAGACGTTCCAGCAGCTCAATGAAGAAAGGCCGGATTACTTTCCATTCCTCGGTCAGTTGCATCAGTAAAATGTAGGATTGATCGTAGGTATATACATGGATCGGATAACGAAACTGAGCCACTTCTCCTTCAAGATACTCAGCGATCTGATCCTGCTCCGCCTTGTACTGCAGAAACGAAGTCGTTCGATCCTTATTGTTCAGCTTGCCGACTGCACAAATATATCGTTGGTCATTAGACAGCCCAAACTCCCGTCCCCGACTGGCAATCTCTTCACTGCTGGAGAATACACCCCCAATGAAATTCGAAAAAAATTCATTCTGGATGCGGCGGCGATTCTGCTTCAGGGCATTGTCCTTCATTAATTCAAACGCAATAACGTTGGTCGCTTGTTCAATGGTCAGGATACTCGAACGTTCAGAGGGCGGCACAAAACCTGTAATACAGAGGTAGTGCAATTGTCTATGCGTATAAACAGGAAACAGCGTTAACGTCTCACCTTTCTCTCCTAACAAGGAAAACGCCGAGAAGGTGGAAGGCGGCACGTAGAAACGCATGCCTGCGGATAAAATTTCCTCAAGCTGCACAGCCGTTCGGGGTGACAAGCGACCAAAGACAGGCTGCAAATAGGGGCCCAGCAGAATGACAGGCAATTTCAGCAAGGAGGACAGCTGATCCAGCAGCTTGGGAACCCCCTGGCCGCTCATAATCTGCTGCGTGAACTGTCTGTGCGTCTGTATAGCATGGTGCAGCTGTGCCGTCTGTACATCGAGAATATGATTAAGCGCCTTATTGACAATATCCCCAAGCGAAGGCTCCACGGGCAGCTCCAAAAGAGGCAGATGCAATTCGTCTGCCAGCTGAACGGCTGATTCAGGTATGCTCCCCAGAAATCTTTTGCTTTTGATACCCAGTCCCGCGCATTCCTGACGGCCCATCTCCCGAATCAGTTCTAATAAAGCTGGCAGATCATCCTTGAAGTGAAAAGCCGTTGTGATCAACAATTCACTCCTTTTCAGATAAGGAATGATATCAGGAGCATCCATCATATTTACCGTATGAACTTCCCTGTTTAAACCCAGCTCTCCCCCCACAATGGTTGTCCCGTTGAATATAGGCAGCTTTAGCAGGTCATTTATTTTCATCTTCCCCACCCCTATGGTTAACATACACAATGAATTGAATGATTCTTCTACATTTTCGTGAATGATTTCTATTATTTTTTATTTTACGATTAATTACACGCAATGCCAAGTCAATTAATATAACATCAATTGGAAAGCTTGCACTGCCGGAATGGGGGTTATTGCATTTGATGATTAAACAATTGAAACCATCTGCCTTATCTGCGCAGATTGAAGACATGGTTGAATGGCTGGCCTCGTACGGATTAGAACAAAGCGGTGGCGTAACCCGTTTACTCTATGACCAAGCTTGGAGTTCAGCTCAGAAGGCAATCCAGGCGAAAATAGAACAGCTCGGACTTACGGCGCGTTACGACGATGTCGGCAATTTATTTGGCCGGCTTGCCGGAAAAGATCCTGAAGCCAAGGTTATATTAACCGGCTCTCATATCGATACCGTTACAGGTGGCGGCAAATACGACGGAGCGTTCGGAATTGTCGCTTCACTCCTTGCCGTAGAATATTTGCTGACGCATTACGGTCAGCCACTCAAACCGATTGAGATTGTATCACTGTGTGAAGAAGAGGGAAGCCGTTTCCCCATGACGTACTGGGGTTCAGGAAATATAACAGGAGTAAAGGATCGGAATACCATCCATAACGTCAAAGACGCAAATGGAATATCACTTGAGCAGGCGATGCGGGATGCAGGGTTTGGATCAGGCCTTCATTCGCCCCCCAAGCGTACTGACCTTGAATGCTTCATCGAATTACACATCGAGCAAGGCGAAGTGCTTGAACGTGAGGGGAAATCTATCGGGATCGTCAGCCACATCGTCGGGCAGCGCCGCTATAACATTACGGTGTACGGCGAGAGCAATCACGCGGGAACAACACCTATGCAATGGCGCCAGGATGCGATGTTCACCGCCGCTGAAATGATTCGCCTTTTGACGCATCGCGCCAAAGCAGACATGAGCGGACTTGTGGCTACTGTCGGACATATGGAGGTCAAGCCGAATGTAGGTAACGTTATCGCACGCGAGGTTACCTTCAGTCTGGATGTACGCCACAGTGATGCGGGTACCATTGAGCAATTTTGCGAGACATGCTTTCGTGAATTCGAGACAATCGCGGCTGAACACGGGACACGAGTCATGTATCATAAATGGATGGATGAACCGCCGGTCGCGATGGATCACACATTAAACGAGGCGGCTGAAAACATCCTGAGGCGCGAGGGAATCTCTTATAAACGGATGACCAGCGGCGCAGGACACGACTCACAGATCTTCGGAACCTATTGTCCGACAGCTCTGCTGTTTGTACCCAGCCGGGGCGGAATCAGTCATTCCCCCGCTGAATTTACCCACACGGAAGATTTGCAGCGCGGTGTGCTCCTGCTCATCGACCTGTTATATAAGCTGGCATATTGAATGAACAATCAGGAGGCGATTACGAGATGACACAGTATCGGGAAATTAATGCACCTTTGAGAACGATTATGACGCCCGGCCCCGTTGAGGTGGACCCTAGAGTTCTTCGAGCCATGAGCACCCCTGTTTTGGGTCAATTTGATCCGGAATTTACCCGCATGATGAATGAAACGATGGATATGCTGCGGCAAACATTCCAAACAACAAACCAATGGGCTTTCCCCGTAGACGGCACTTCACGTTCAGGCCTGGAAGCCGTGTTATGCAGTCTGATTGAGCCTGGCGACAAAGTGCTTGTACCCATCTTCGGACGCTTCGGGCATCTGCTGACCGAAATCGCCGAGAGACAAGGTGCCGAGCTCCATCTGATGGAATGCCCATGGGGACAAGTATTCGACCAGCAAACGGTGATCGACGAAGTGAAACGGGTTCAGCCGAAAATACTGGCAATCGTGCACGGCGAAACATCCACAGGCTGCATGCAGCCATTAGACCTGATCGGTCCAGCCTGCCGGGAGCTTGGTGTACTCACGGTAGTGGACGCCGTCGCTTCCATTGGAGGCACCCCGGTCAAAGTGGACGAATGGCAGCTGGATGCGGTGATTGGCGGAACCCAGAAGTGCATCTCTGTTCCTTCCGGCATGGCGCCGGTCACCTACAACGAGCGGGTGGAACGTATTCTGACGAGCCGGAAAAAGGTGGAACGCGGCGTTGCACTGGATAGCGATCGCCGGGATGTCGCACATCCGATCCGCAGCAATTATTTTGATCTCAGTCAGCTGCAGGACTACTGGGGACCGCGCCGTTTGAATCATCACACCGAGGCAACCTCCATGCTCTATGCACTGCGCGAAGGTCTGCGTATCCTGCTTGAGGAAGGACTCGAAGCACGTTTCGCTCGCCACAAACTGCATGAACAGGCACTAATGGCCGGCATACGCGGTATGGGACTCGAGCTATTCAACGATGTGGCATGGAAGCTTCCAGTCGTAACCTGTGTAAAAATTCCGGCAGGTGTTGATGGCGAGGCTGTGCGTACCACTCTTCTGAAGCAGTTTGGCATCGAGATCGCCAGCTCGTTCGGCCCATTGCATGGGCAAATCTGGCGAATTGGAACGATGGGCTACAGCTGCCGGAAGGAAAATGTACTCTTCGTCCTGGCTGCACTGGAAGCCGTGCTTATTCGGAATCAAGCTCCAATTGTCATCGGGCGCGGCGTGCAGGAAGCTCTGGACATTTACGAACATGCCGATTCCTTATGTTAAATATGATCACTAAGGCGCTATATCTATAGATGAGGAACTAAGTCGAACTAATCTATAGATGTTATCCAGGAGAATCCATATACTTCCGATGCATCTGTCCTGCACAAAGCTTTTCACTCAACCGTTAACGGTTCCCAGAAGTCTTATTCTGTGCAAAAAGAGTTATTTGAAAATGTAACGATTCGCAGGAACGCTATTTCGCTGGAAATCATCCAAAAGTGGCGGAAATGGCATCATTTTGGCAAAATAACGTCTCGTGAAATCGTTAGAATTTTGAGATGGTCTAATTCGTATAAATAACGTTTCCTGGAATCGTTAGCGTAATCAGCAACGTAGAGGGAGTGTAGTTCAGTCTGGTTGGAGATTGCAGTGTAAAAGATTAAGTCAATCTATATGCACCGCTAATAAACTTTGTAATGGCGCAGGCAAGAAGGATTCCGGGAATTACCGGAATCCTTTTATATCATGGAGCGAATCAACGATGCAGTGAATCTATGAAAAATGGATTCGGTAATCCCGCAGGCTGCTGACTCGAATTCGCAATGCAGACGTTTCAACAATTAACTTTACATTCAGATGGGCAGAACTCCTTATCCATTTAGATATAATCGATCTTTATCTTTAATATTCATTTGAATACACAGACATCTTTATATATGTATTTTTGATATACTGGCTTCTATATGCAGACATTCAGGTTTCTTATAGAGGTACGTTAATGTTCTGTAACTACACACGCTCAACTTATCAACGAAGCGTTAAACGGAAGGTGACACATGGTTCATATCCACTGGCTGCGCTCCGGACTGGCCGGACTGCAGTGGCTTTTCTTTTTATTTACCAATACAGTCGTTATCCCCATTACCGTTGGAGCTGCATTTTCGTTGCCCCAAGACAAAATTCAATTCCTGATCCAATGCTCATTTGTGCTCACAGGATTGGCCTGCGCTGCCCAGGCAGCATTCGGACATAAAAGAGCTGTCATGGAGGGTCAGTCAGGGTTATGGTGGGGTGTTATTCTGAGTCTTGCAGCCGCCGCTCCCTCACTGGGCATATCACTAACCCAGCTGGGAGGCAGTCTGGCTGTCGGAATAATGATCTCGGGCGCGATCACAATTCTCATCGGTTTATGCAATCTGGCTGAGCCATTTTCGAAGCTGTTTACGCCGGGCGTGATGGCTGTGTTCATGTTTCTGCTCGCCTGTCGGTTGAATATCATTTTTCTCGAAGGCATGCTCGGCATTTCGTCAGCTTCATCTGCTGAAGGCAAAGTGATCCAGCCGCTCGTCTTTCTTCTGGCTGCAGCCGTAGCTATCTTTGTTGTTGTCCTGTCCGTGAAAGCGCGACCGGCCATCGGACAGTACGCTTTGTTAATTGGCATTTTGGGCGGATGGATACTGCACATTTCTATCTTCGGCAGCACAAACGAAGCATCAAACGTCGGCACTGCGGGAACAGGCTGGTTTCCGCTCGGAGCCCCCTCGGACGGACTGAACGCAGGTGTAGTGACTATTGCCATCATTACCGGCCTGATTAACACCTCGAATACGTTCGGGGCCCTGAAGGGCACAGATCAGCTATATGAACGGGAAACGTCTGGTCATCAATATAAACGATCCTTTACAATAAGTGGTGTACTTGCGGTGATCTCCGGTTTGCTGGGGCTGGTGCCCTATGCCCCTTATGTCTCATCCATCGGATTTCTCCAGCAGACCCGCATCCGTGATCGCATGCCGCTTGTCATTGGCGGTCTGCTGTTCGCAGCGATCGGGCTGGTCCCGGCCATCAGCAATGTGCTGACCACACTGCCGCTCAGTATCGGAAGTGCCGTACTGTTCGTAACATACCTGCGACTGTTAGGCTCCTCGCTGCAGTATTTCGGACGCATTCATATGAATGCAGCGAACCTGTATCGGACAGCCGCACCGTTATTCACAGGCATTATCGTTATGGGCTTGCCATCTGACGCTTTCGTTTCACTGCCTCCTTTGTTACGCCCCCTGCTTGGCAACGGGCTATTAGTAGGCATATTACTTGCATTGTTATTAAATCAAGTTCTCTCCAGCTCTCCCCGGAGTATGCTGAATCCAAGTATGAATACGAAAGGAGAACAACCATGAGCGTTTATGACGAGAATCAATCCGAGGTTTTGCTGCCACATTCAAATAAAACAGGGCACACTCCCCCGTCTGACCGTTGGGGAGCATATGTAAATGCCGGATTAAGGCTGCCTGCCATGCAGTCCGGCCCGCTCAGTGGACTGTCTTTTGCCGTGAAGGATGTCTTCGACATCAAGGGTAACACCAGCGGGGCAGGCAACCCGGATTGGCTGCGCACACATCCTCCGGCAGAATCCACCGCTCCGGCACTGCTCGCCTTATTGCAGAGCGGCGCTGCGCTTGAAGGTACAACTCAGACGGACGAGTTGATGTACAGCCTGAACGGGGAAAATGCCCATTACGGAACCCCGATCAATCCTGTTGCTCCTGATCGAATCCCGGGCGGATCATCCAGCGGTTCAGCTGTTGCAGCAGCAGCCGGACTGGTTGATTTCGCCATTGGCACCGATACCGGCGGTTCTATACGCATCCCATCTTCCTATTGTGGTCTATATGGCTTTCGTCCGACACACGAGACTGTTTCCACAGAAGGGCTCATCCCGCTTGCCCACAGCTTTGATACCGTTGGCTGGATGAGCCGGGATGTCAACATTTTACTCAAGACAGGTCGTGTCCTGTTAAAAGAAAACCTCGCAGCTCCTGAAGACGCAGCAGCACTTCAGACCGATATCAGAAACGATGCACAGCACCCGTCTGACCTTGATTTTTCACCCTTCACCCACTATTATATCGCGGCAGAAGCGTGGAACTTGCCAGAAGCAGCAGACCGCTCCCTTCTACTTTCGAGATTGCATCAGCTTCCGGGTTGGCAGCCGGATTACACGACTACAATACAGCTAACAGAACCCGGCGAAAGCTTGGCAGACTGGTCAGCAGCCTTCCGCGTTCTTCAGGGGCTCGAAATTGCGCAAGAACATGGCGAATGGATTGCCAAGGAGCAGCCCACATTCGGCCCAGGTATCGCAGAACGCTTCGCATGGGCCGGGCAACTGGAACAGTCTGCAAGCACTGAAGAAGCGAACCTTCGCGCTCGTGTCAAACAAACACTGGTGGATCTGCTGGGAGAACAAGGATTGCTCGCGATTCCAACCGCACCCGGGCCGGCGCCCCTCCTTGGCCTGAAAGGTTCCGAAGCCGAAGCTTACCGCGCCAAAACGATGCAGCTCTCTTGTATTGCCGGGCTTTCCGGCCTGCCTCAGATTACTGTGCCCGTCCATCGACCGGATGGACTGCCTATTGGCTTATCATTCATTGGCGGTACACATACAGACCTGAGACTCCTGCAATGGGCAGCCAAGCATTTTACAGAAGAGGTGTGCAGATGAAACTGGTAACGATTGAACACGAAGGCCGGGAGCAGGCTGCTTTCTGGACCGAACGCGGCGTTATCCCGATGAGCTGGCTGAATGATCAAGCAGGCACAGACTGGAACACTGAACTTTTCGCCTTACTGCAGCACAACCAGTTCACCGAGCTTCGTGACTGGTATGACAATCAGGGTCAGGAGAAACTCTCCTCTCTGCCTTATCTTCCAGCGAATGAAGCAACCTATCGTGCACTGTATCGCAGACCAGGAAAAATCATCGGGGTTGGCCTGAACTATCGAGAAAAGGCGATCGAGCTCGCTGGACGGGCAACCGAGGAAGAACCTGTGATTTTCATTAAACCGGATTCGACATTGATTGGTCCCGGGGAATCAATCCGATTGCCGGGCAAAGCAGGTCAGGTTACGGCCGAAGCTGAGCTCGCTCTGGTCATTGGACAAACATGCAAAAACATTCAGGAAGAGCAGGCCATGAGTGTCGTGGCCGGTTTTACAACGTCTCTTGATATGACCGCCAAGGACATTCACGCACGCAACCCGCGATTCATGCAGCGAGCCAAGAGCTTTGATACCTTCCTGAGCCTTGGCTCCTCCATCTCCACGCCTGACGAATACAGCAATCTGGAGGCTCTTGAGATTAAGACAGTGCACAATCGGCTTGTTGCGCACAGCAATACGGTTAGCAGCATGATCTTTTCTCCTGCCTACTTGATCGCTTTCCTCTCCGATGTAATGACACTGCATGCAGGAGATATCATTTTGACAGGAACTCCGGGTTCAGTCCCTATTCAACCGGGCGATACAACAGGCTGCGAAATTGCAGGACTCATGCAGCTAAACAATGTGGTTGAGGGCTAAACCCGAACATTCACAGGCATCTTTTACAATAAATTACGCTTATAACACCCCCACTCCTCTAAAATAACATCATATGTCATATTTTTTCATGCAAATTCAACAGAAATTTAGATGATAATCTACGTTTTTGTCAATGAAATGTGCAATCAAGCTGATAAAATAAGATATATGAAGTTTAGGTAAGGAAACATAACATATAAAAGTTATTATACCTTACATTTTTTTTTATATCATTCATGGTGTGGATGCAGACTGCACGAATCACTCGTAACCTCGACATCGTTCAGCCCCTGCATACCCCATATTAAAGAGGAGTGGGGAAGTTATGTCTACCAATTTAGCAGGACAAGCACTGGAGCAGGCACAGCTGCATGAAGAAATCAGCATGGATGACTCCCTGAAGCCCAAACGTGAGACTGATCGAACGGTGGGACCCGTACCTTATATGTTTATGTGGATCGGGGATGGTGTAAATCTCGGTAACATGACACTCGGAGCAAGCCTGATCGTTGCCGGAGTTGCTACGCTTAATGTGTTTCAGACATTTATAGCAGCGATGATTGCCATCGGCATCATTTCCTTGATCTTTGCGATCAATGACCGCTTCGGTTATCGGACAGGCATTCCCTATGTTGTTCAGCTGCGCATGTCCTTTGGTATTAAGGGAGCTATTATCTCCTCCTTCCTTCGCGGTGTACCGGCAATCGTCTGGTACGGCTTCCAGAGCTGGGTCGGAGCAACAGCACTGAATGAAATCGTCAAGGTGTTCAGCGGTGGCAGCTTCGATAGTATTCCAATCTGTTTCGTACTGCTTCAGGCTGTTCAAATCGTCCTGTCCATGTACGGATTCCATGCCATCAAGTGGGTGGAAACTCTTGCTTCCGTTGTAATCATGCTGGCACTGGTTTATGTGTTCGGCCTCCTGCTTAACTCCCACAGTGCAGCAATCAGCCAAAACTGGGTGAATGCCAAAGGCACATGGGGACTTCCCTTCTTCGGCTTTATCATGGTGTTCCTGGGCAATTATGCAGCCATTTTCCTGAGTGCAGGCGATTATTCCCGCGAGCTAAAAAGCGGCATCAGTGACAAAAAGCGCAGTATGCTCTATTTCTTGCCGATCGTGATCGCCTACGGTTTCGTTCTGACCATTGGAGCAATGATGGCCGCAGCAACAGGCATATCCAATCCGGTCAAAGCCTTCGCTGTCATTGTAGACAACCCGTACATCACCGTATTCGTATCTGCCTTTATCGTCATTGGCGCAGTTGCCGTCAACATGGTCGCTAACATCGTGCCACCCGCTTATGTCATCTCACTGGTTACCAAGCTGAAATACAAAGCAGCAGTTATCATCACCGGCCTGCTTGCACTCTGCTCCTTCCCATGGGTACTCGTACAGGATTCCTCCGCTCAAGGCTTGAACACGTTCATCCTGATCTACTCTGCCTTCCTTGGCCCGATTGTAGCGATCATGCTGGTCGAATACTACATTTTGCGAAAACAAAAGGTGGATACCGCTGAGCTGTACATGGATAACGGTATATTCAAAGGCTATAACCCCAGCGCTCTTTTAGCGATGGTAATTGGAGCTGGCGCTGCCTTCCTGCTCGTAGATATCGGCTGGATCATCGGATTTATAACAGCAGGCACAGCCTATTTGCTGCTAAGCAAGTTTGCTTTTAAAGGCTCATCCTTCAGAAAAGGCACCATCTACGAGTAAACAGACCTGAATCGGCACAGCAAGACATACAATTCATCAACGATGGAAGAGGAGAGAGGTATATGGAACGTTATGATCTGATCATACGCGGCGGCAGTGTGGTACTGCCGGAAGGTGTCACAAACGTAGATATCGGAGTGAGAGATGGCAAAATTGCAGCAATCGCTGCTGCACTGGAAGGCGAAGCCGCACAAGAATGGGATGCTGCCGGGCATCATGTGCTTCCAGGCATGATTGATGTGCACGTGCATTTCAGCGAACCCGGACGCGAGCATTGGGAAGGCTTCACCACCGGTTCAGCGATGATGGCCGCAGGCGGCTGTACCACTTTTTTCGATATGCCACTTAACGGAATTCCCTCGACAGTCACGGAGGAAGCACTGCTGGAGAAAGCAAGCATTGGCAATGAAAAGTCACTCGTTGATTTTGGCCTCTGGGGCGGGCTTGTACCGGGCAACGAGGGAGATTTGCAGCCCTTAGCCGAATCTGGAGTCATTGGTTTCAAAGCCTTCCTGTCAACCACCGGCAATAAAGAATTCGAAGCTGTAGACGATATGACACTGCTGACAGGCATGAAAAAAATTGCGGCTCTCGGCAAAATTCTGGCTCTCCATTCAGAAAGCGCGGCGATCACCAACTGGCTGAAAGCGGAGAAGGAAGCCGCCGGGCTGGTCAGTGCCGATGATTATCTGGAGACACGGCCGATTGTTGCGGAAGTTGAGGCGGTTGAACGCGCACTTTATTATTCAGAAATTACAGGCTGTGCCCTGCATTTTGTGCACATCAGCTCCGCCGCAGCGGTAGCCAGGATCGAAGCAGCCAAAGCACGCGGCATGAACGTGACGGTCGAAACGTGCCCGCATTACCTGTTATTCAACCATGACAGCCTGCGTGAAAAAGGTACCATTGCCAAATGTGCACCTCCACTGCGGGAAGCGGATGAACAGCAGCGGCTGATCTCCCTTCTGCTTGAGGGCCGATTCGATATGCTGTCTTCAGACCATTCACCTTGTCCTTACGAGATGAAGGACCCGAAAGATTATAATCTTTTTCAAGCATGGGGCGGCATTAGCGGCGGACAATTCACACTGCTCTCCGCTCTCGAACTTGCAATTGCACACAACGTTCCACTTGAAAAGGTTGCTGCCTGGACAGCCTCGAATCCGGCAGAACGCTTTGGTCTTGCAGACCGCAAAGGCAGGATCGCTGTTGGCATGGATGCAGACCTTGCCATCGTACAGCTGCATCAGCCCTTTACTGTAACGGAAGAAAACTACTACGCGAAACATAAGCAAAGCCTTTATATAGGTCATACCTTCCCGTCCAGCGTGGCCGGCACGATTGTCCGCGGACATGTCGTTGTTCAGGACGGCAGGGTGATCACTTCTACACCTCCTGAAGGCGGCTGGCAGAAGCCCTGAGATTGCATGTACATCAACCTGAGATCACATGCACTAAACCTTAGATCACATGCACATAAAAAAGAAGCATGTCAGAGAATACTTTTCTCGAACATGCTTCTTTTGGTATGTTTCTTATCGTATCTATTTGGACCCTGGTCAGGTGCAGCTTAATGGTTAACCTCTGTTTTCAATCCACTGCTCTGTTGCTCCGAGCACCTTCTCGCTGCGAGCAATCGCCTCGGCCACTTGACCTGAAGCCGTACCACCGTATACATTACGGGCGTTGACTACCGCTTCCGGCTGCAGTACATCGTAGATGCGATCATCAAACAGCAGTGAGAATTGCTTGAATTCATCAATCGTCAGATCAAGCAAATATTTGCCGTTCTGGATACAGTACAACACCGTTTTACCAATCACCTCATGCGCTTGACGGAAAGGCAGACCTTCACCTACGAGGAAGTCAGCAATATCTGTTGCATTCGAGAAGTCCTGGTTCACAGCTTGACGCATGCGATCCTTGTTGACCTTCATTGTAGCGATCATCGGAGCGAACAGCTGCAATGCCCCCTCCAGTGTTGCTACCGTATCAAACATGCCTTCTTTGTCTTCCTGCATATCTTTGTTGTATGCCAGCGGAAGAGATTTCAGCACCGTCAGCAATCCGATCAGATTGCCGTATACACGTCCGGTTTTACCACGAACAAGCTCAGGCACATCTGGATTTTTCTTCTGTGGCATAATGCTGCTGCCTGTGCAGAACGCATCATCCAGCTCTACAAACCCAAACTCCGTACTGCTCCACAGCACCAGTTCTTCGCTCAAACGGGACAAGTGAGTCATAATCAGGGACGCTGCCGCCAGGAACTCCACGATGAAGTCACGGTCACTTACCGCATCCAGACTGTTCTCGTATACACCATCAAAGCCAAGCTGCTCTGCTACAAAATGACGATCAATCGGGAACGTTGTTCCTGCAAGCGCCCCTGCCCCCAGCGGAAGCACGTTAATGCGTTTGTAGCTGTCCATCAGACGCTCCGCATCACGTTGGAACATCGATACGTATGCCATCAGGTGATGTGCAAACAGAATCGGCTGTGCCCGCTGCAAATGAGTATATCCCGGCACAATCGTATCCAGATTATCCTTGGCTTGTCCGATCAGCGCTTCCTGCAGCGCATGCAGCATGCCAACAAAGCCGACTACACGCTCACGCAGATACAAGTGCATATCCGTTGCGACCTGATCGTTCCGGCTGCGGCCTGTGTGCAGTTTTCCGCCGACAGGACCAATCGTTTCAATCAGGTTTTTCTCAATGTTCATGTGGATGTCTTCATCCGATACCGAAAACTCCACCTCACCTGCACGGATTTTATGCAGAACGGTAATCAGGCCTTCTTTGATCGTTTCTACATCTTCCGCAGGCAAAATACCGCATTTGCCCAGCATCGTTACATGGGCCAAACTGCCTTGAATATCTTCTTCTGCCAACGCTTTGTCAAAATTGATAGATGCCGTGTATTCCTCAACCAGATGGTTGGTTTGCTTTGTAAAACGTCCTCCCCACAGCTTGCTCACAGTGAGTATCCCCTTTCGCTCATGGACAAAGCCGCCCCTGCCAGAATGTGCAAGAACGGCCCGCCTTGTCAGTAATTATAAGTTAGCGTGAACACACGCTATACATTATTTTTTGTTTTGCTCCACACCGGAATGTACTTTCAAGCGCAATGCGTTCAGGCGGATAAAGCCTGTTGCATCGCCTTGATCATACGCCTGGGTTGGATCAGCTTCCATTGTAGCAATGTCCGGGTTGTACAGGCTGACAGGGCTTTTCACCCCTGCGCCAATGACGTTGCCTTTGTACAGCTTCACACGAACCGTACCCGTTACGTTTTTCTGACTTTCGGTCACCAGCGCTTGCAGCGCCAGACGTTCCGGTGCGAACCAGAAGCCGTTGTAAACGAGTGTGCTGTAACGTGTGATCAGGCTGTCACGCAGGTTCATCACTTCACGGTCCATCGTGATGGACTCCATTTTGCGATGTGCTGTGAACAGGATCGTTCCACCTGGTGTTTCGTATACGCCGCGGCTCTTCATGCCGACAAAACGGTTCTCAACCATGTCTACACGGCCGATACCGTGTTTTCCGCCCAGTTCATTCAGCTGCTCCATCACTTGCAGCGGGCTCAGACGCTCGCCGTTCAGGGCAACACAGTTGCCTTGCTCGAACTCCAGCTCCAGATATTCTGCTTGATCTGGTGCATCCTCAGGTGCGCTGCTCAGCAGGAACATGTCTTTGTTCTCATCCGCGCTCGGATCGAACCAAGGATCTTCCAGCACACCGCTCTCATAGCTGATATGCAGCAGGTTGCGGTCCGTGGAGTAAGGTTTCGCCGCAGAAGCGGTAACCGGGATGCCATGCTTTTCAGCATAAGCAATCATCTCGGCACGTCCCGGGAACTGGTTGCGGAACTCTTCCAGACGCCAAGGCGCAATCACTTGAATATCCGGTGTGAGCGCAGCGGCGTTCAGTTCAAAACGGACCTGGTCATTCCCTTTCCCCGTAGCGCCGTGAGCAATCGCTGTAGCGCCTTCTGCACGAGCGATATCCACCATACGTTTAGCAATAAGCGGACGTGCGATGCTTGTGCCGAGCAGGTATTGGCCTTCATAGAGGGCGCCTGCCTGGAACATAGGGTAGATGAAATCTTTCGCGAACTCGTCGCGCAGATCGTCGATGTATACTTTGGAAGCGCCCGTAGCCAGTGCTTTTTCCTCCAAGCCATCCAGCTCATCCTTCTGACCGATATCCGCTGTAAAAGCGATGATCTCTGCATCATAGGTTTCTTTCAGCCATTTCAAAATTACAGATGTGTCCAGTCCGCCGGAATAGGCGAGTACGATTTTTTCCTTAGCCATGTGATATGGTCCTCCCCAAGATCAATTACGATATTTCATCTATCATCGCCAAATTGGCGTGTAAAATCAACCCATTATCGCAAACTGCGATTATTCGCTCATCAATGCGGCCATCAATGCCTTCTGTGCATGCAGACGGTTCTCTGCTTGATCAAAGATCAAGGAGTTCGGGCCGTCGATAACTCCTGCACTCACTTCTTCGCCGCGGTGTGCTGGCAGACAATGCAGGAACATGTAGTCCGGCTTCGCACCTTTCATCAATTCCTCATCGACCTGATAAGCCGCAAATGCCTGCTCCCGAATCTTCTGCTCTTCCTCAAAGCCCATGCTTGCCCATACATCGGTGTACACGATATCGGCATCCTTCACCGCATCCTGTGCACTGTACGTTACGAGCACTTCCGATCCGCTCTCCTGCGCGATTGCACGCGCCTGCTCAACCACAGCACTGTCAGGCTCATATCCTTCCGGCGTTGCTACGGCAACATGCATGCCCATTTTCGCCGCACCCAGCATCAAGGAGTGTGCCATGTTGTTGCCATCGCCAACGTAGGCCATCTTCAGACCAGCCAGTTTACCTTTATGCTCAAGCACCGTCTGGAAATCCGCCAGCACCTGGCACGGGTGCGCCGCATCACTCAGGCCGTTAATGACAGGAACGTCAGCATGCTCAGCCAGTTCAATCACATTATGATGTCCAAACGTACGGATCATGATGCCGTCAAGATAACGGGACAGCACTTTCGCTGTATCATGTGTCGTTTCACCGCGTCCCAGCTGAATGTCATTTTTGCTCAGGAACAGCGCGTGCCCACCGAGTTGGAACATGCCGACTTCAAAGGATACACGTGTACGTGTAGATGATTTTTCAAAAATAAGTCCGATCGTTTTGCCTTTCAACGGTTGAAACGGAACGCCGCTTTTTTGCTTGCCTTTGATCTCGATCGCAAGGTCCAGCAGGTAACGAATTTCCTCCGCCGTATAGTCCGTGAATTCGATAAAATCCCGGCCTCTCAAGTCAATCTTCTGCACCTTGTCTGTATGCTGTACTACCATCTCTTGTATTCCTCCTCATTTCCGGTTCCCTGCACCCGCACGGGCAGAAGTCTCACATCCACGTTGACATCCATGGCTGAATTCAAGCCCTCTTATGTTGGTCAATCCCTTTTTGAAAGGGGAAAATCCGGTGATAAAGGCGAGCGCTTCGCTTTTCCAGGTTTTTTCCGCCCTCTCCGTTAACGTGTAAATGAATAATTCATCTTTATAGTCTACTCCGTGGGTGAATCATCACATTCGCTATGGCTTCCGCTGTCTGATCACCACGCGGCTACAGGGATTCTTTCTCTTTAATCTGCGCCGGGGGCCGTAATGGCCCCGGTTCAGTCATTTATTTTCAACAGATCAGGCTTTCGCCGCAACGTGCTCTTCAATCAAGGTTCCCACGAGGGATACCGCTTCATCAATCTCTTCTTTACTTACGTATAGGTTAGGAAGCAAGCGGATCACATTTGGGCCAGCGGAAACAAACAGTATACCGCGCTTCTGTCCTGCCACCACAATGTCACCAACCGGCTCTGCGCATTCAATACCTACCAGCAAGCCCATGCCGCGAACGTCTTTTACGAACGGGATACCCGCCAGGCGGCTGCGTAACGACGTCATGAGATAGTCTCCCATCTCTGCCGCACGCTCTGGCAAACGATCCTCCAGCATTGTCTCAATGGTTGCAATAACGACGGAAGAAGCCAGTGGAGTACCGCCAAACGTTGTTGCATGACTGCCTGGCGTAAACGCATCCCGCAGGAAACCTTTACCCAGCATTGCCCCAACAGGGAATCCGCTTCCGATGCCCTTAGCGACAGTGAACACATCCGGCTCAACACCATAGTGCTCATGAGCAAACAGCTTGCCTGTACGTCCCATGCCTGTCTGCACTTCATCTACGATCATCAGCAAGCCATGCTCGTCACACAGTTTACGCACATGTTTCACAAATTCCGGCTCTACCGGATACACGCCGCCCTCGGCCTGAACCATCTCCAGCATAATCGCTGCGGTCTTCGGCCCAATTGCTGCTTCGAGCGCAGGAATATCATGCAAAGGCACAGTTACAAATCCGGCTGGCAGCGGCAAAAATCCTTCTTTTACTTTATCCTGTCCGGTTGCCGTTAACGTTGCCAGTGTCCGTCCGTGGAACGATTGGGCAAAAGTAATGACTTCGTACCGATCTTCCCCTTTCACCTTTTGCTGATAACGACGAGCCACTTTGATGGCTGCTTCATTCGCTTCAGCACCGCTATTGCAGAAAAATACAGCGTCTGCACAGGTGTTCGCCGTCAGCAGCGCGGCTGCCTTTTCCTGACCCGGAATCTGGAACAGGTTGGATACGTGCCACAGCTCATCGATCTGAGCCTTCAGCTTCGCGCCCACTTTCTCAGGTGCATGGCCCAGGCTCGTTACAGCAAGTCCACACATGAAATCGAGATAGCGGTTCCCCTGATCATCCCATAACCAGCTGCCTTTTCCCTTAACCAAGCTGATTGGATACCGTGCATACGTTTGAAAAAGTGAGCTTTCCGTCTGTGCGGCTGCACCTGTTGCTCCTGCGACGGCTGTGCCAGAACCTGGCTGTTCGTTGCCTTTTGCCATGACCAAATCACTCCTTGTCGATGAGTACACGCCAATTAATTATGAGAAAACCTTTATATACACGAGGCAATTCGATGACAGAATACCTATTGATCGCTCTTATCCGAGGATTTTTCGATCATACTAATTGAACCAAATACAGTTTACACCAGCCACTCCGATGACAGAATAACCTTCCAATCGCTGTTATCCCCAGATTTTTTTGATTCCCTTTAGTAAAGGGAAAATCCGGTGATAAAGGCGACCGCTTCGCCCAGTTTTTTTCTGTCCTCTCCGTTTTAGAGTAAACAAATCGTTCAAGAATGATAAAAGAGTGAAAATCCATGATTCATGCATGCGAACAATTCGCTTATTCAAGTCTCCTTCGTTAACGTGTAAATCCAACTTTCTCCTAAAAGGCCGTGTACAAATTCTTTTTTATATAAACTAAAACCTAAAATCCGAATTTCGTGTGCACTTATTGCATTCGAATAATTCGGGTACCGATCGTCTCTCCGCCAAGCACTCGGCTCAGAATCTGCGGCTCGCTGCCGTCCACGATAATAACCTCGCGCACATCGCCATGGATGCATGCAATCGCCGCGCGCACCTTAGGGATCATGCCGCCGTAGATTTCACCCGTCTGGATCATATCCTCGATCTCCTGTACGGATACGGATGGCAGTACCTTTTTCTCCCCGCCAATGGTCTTCATAATGCCTGGTACATCTGTTACCACGATCATGCGGCTTACGCCGAGATGGGAAGCCACTGCACCTGCTGCGGTATCTGCGTTAATATTATAGCGCTGACCGCTGGCATCCACACCTACAGGTGCAATAACAGGCATGTAACCCATGTTTACGATACCCTGAATAATCTCAGCTTTAACACTAGTTACGTCGCCTACCCAACCGATTTCAGCGTGGTTTGTTACAGGCTTCGCCTGGATCAGACCGCCGTCTACACCTGACACACCCAAGGCCTGCCCCCCTACGCGCTGAATCAAACGTACGATTTGTTTGTTAATGCTGCCAGCCAGCACCATCTCTACGACATCCAGCACAGGCTCGGTTGTTTTGCGCAGACCATTCACAAATTCCGTTTCGATCCCAAGCTTCGCCAGATTTTCCGAGATGGCGGGTCCACCGCCGTGAACGATAACCGGACCATTTCCTTGAGACTGCAGGTCACGAAGGTCTGCAAAAAAGGATTCAGGCAGTGCAGCCAGTGTACTGCCTCCACATTTCATCACAAACATCTGTTTCTCCGTACCTGTCTCCGCTGCAATACTGCCGTTTGGCAATGTAGAATTCAAGAGGCAAGGCTCCTTTCGTCGGACGATGATATAAGACTTAACACTTAAAACAATTCTTGGTAGACGACATGGGCCGTTCCAGATTCGGATCGTTCTTTCGATCGCCGTTGTCTCCAGGTTTTTTAGGATTCCCTTCTCCAAAGGGAAAACCCGGAGACAAATGCGAACGCTCCGCTTCTACAGAATCGATTCCGCCTCTTCCACTACAGTCGTCTATTGTTATTTTTTAAAGTTTAATCCTTATAGATCATTTTTTACTGATGGTACACAGCTTTCCAGAGATCAAGCTGCAAAAAGATCAAAAGATTCTGGTCTATGTGATTTCATTTGAAGGAAGTTTCAAATCATAGTAAATGGAACTAAAAAAGCTGAATTGAAAGCAGATTAATTGAGTAACTTTAAATGAATCACTTCATCCCATTGAGGCGACCTTAATAAAACCACAGCAAAAGATTCACATCACTAGAATTAAATCATGGATGCCAACCAAATATACAAATCAATGGTCCAAGCGTCTATTTACGTGCGGTATGCCGCGTTAATGCGTACATAGTCGTACGTCAGGTCGCATCCCCATGCTACTGCGTGGCCTTCGCCGTGATGCAGATCCACTACAATGCGCACCGTGTCGGTCTGCAAGTATGCCAGCGCCGCTTCTTCGTCAAATACTACCGGACGAGACTGTGCAAGCACCGAGATGTCTCCCAGACGGATATCGACCGTATCCGGGTTCACCGGCTGGCCTGCACGGCCCACAGCGGCAATAATCCGGCCCCAGTTTGCGTCAGCACCAAACATGGCGGATTTCACCAGGCTGGAACCGATCACCGTCTTGGCAATCGCTTGAGCAGACTCATCGCTAACCGCACCCGTCACTTCCACTTCAACCAGCTTCGTTGCCCCTTCACCGTCACGCGCAATGGCTTTGGCCAGTACTTGGCACACATAAGTGAATCCGGCAGCAAACGCATCCCAATCCGGGTGCTCCATCGTCAGCTCTTCATTGCCTGCATAACCACTGGACATCGCTACGAGCATATCATTGGTGCTGGTATCCCCATCTACAGTAATCATGTTGAATGTATGGTTGGTCGCCTGGCGCAGCAGGCGCTGCAACGCTTCTGCCCCGATGACCGCGTCTGAGGTCATAAATGCCAGCATGGTGGCCATATTCGGATGAATCATACCCGAGCCTTTGGCCGCTCCCGCAATCATTACCGTCTTGCCGCCAACAACGACGGAGACGCAAGCTTCCTTTTTGACCAAATCGGTAGTGAGGATCGCCTGTGAAAATTGTTCTGCCTCGTTCGCTTCCTTACCCATCTGCTCCGGCAGCGCCTTGATGCCTGAATGCACCGCATCCATCTTCAGCAGCTCACCGATAACACCTGTGGAAGCCACAGCTACATCCTCTTCGGCTACTCCCAGCTCACGAGCCGCTGCTGCACGCATCGCATAAGCATCGTCTTCGCCCTGTTTCCCTGTGCACGCGTTCGCGTTGCCGCTGTTAACAATCACCGCCTGCAATCGCCCGTTGCTTAGACTTTCACGCGTGACTTTGAGCGGTGCTGCCTGAAACACATTCGTCGTGTAGACCGCCGCAGCTGTCGCAGGAATATCACAGCGAATGGCTCCGATGTCGTTGCGTGATGTTTTTTTCAATCCGCAATGCAATCCACCCACGGTGAACCCGGCTGGCGTTACAATGGTTCCATTTTCAACTATAGTAAAAGCCTGTTGCTCCACGTTTGTTCCCATATCATATCCCCCGTATGCGTTCAGCTACATGCTGATCAACCGCCTGCTTCAACTGAAACTGCCCAACCTCTACCCATACTGTATGACCGCCAGATGAGACACCGCTTCTTCGTGCTTCCCCTTGCGATGCTTACCAGCTGCATGTTGTTATGGATACACTGGTGTCATGTTCAGCCCGAGGTTTTCCTCCCATCCCATCATCAGGTTCATATTTTGAATCGCTTGCCCGGATGCACCCTTCACCAGGTTGTCAATGACTGAAATGATTGTCAAACGCCCTGTGCGCGGGTCCACCGAAAATCCGATATCACAATAATTCGATCCATATACCTCTTTGGTTGAAGGCCAGATGCCCGGCTCACGCACACGGACGAAAGGTCTGTTTTCATAATATTTACGGTATAAATCAACAATCTCCCGGTCACTGTGTTCTCCCGTCAGCTTCGCATACATCGTACTCATAATACCGCGTGTCATGGGCACCAGATGTGTTGTGAATGTCACGGTTACCGGGCTTCCGGTGATGTTACCAAGAACCTGCTCGATCTCAGGGATGTGCTGATGTTTATTCAGTTTGTATGCTTTGAAATTTTCATTCATCTCGGCATAATGGTTGGTCAGGCTCGTTCCGCGCCCTGCACCCGATACACCTGATTTTGCGTCAATGATGATCGTTGATGGATCAATCCAGCCTGCCTCCACCGCAGGAATCAGACCCAGCAGCGTCGCTGTCGGATAACAGCCCGGGTTGGATATAAAATCCTTACCCTTCACTTCATCCCCATACACCTCAGCCATACCATATACTGCCCGTTCCAGCAGATCAGCCGATGGTGCAGGGTGTTTGTACCAATGCTCGTAGACCGATCCATCCTTCAAACGAAAATCACCGGACAGGTCGATAACCTTCAGCCCGGCTTCCAGCAAGCTTGGTACGAGCTTTGCGCTTACGCCGGACGGGGTCGCGGTGAACACGAGATCTGCACGGGTTGCAATCTCCGCCGGATCAACGCCGTCCAGCGGCCTGCGAATCACGTCCGTTAAATGTGGAAATCCATCTGCGATGGACTCCCCACTGCTGGATGAAGAGATTACCGATGTAATTTCAACCTGCGGGTGATTCTGAAAAAAACGAATCAGTTCCACCCCGCCGTAGCCGGTGGAACCGACGATTGCCACTCTTAATTTGTTATTCACTCTCGCTCCCCCAATCCTGTTGTATGCGCTACTTGTGCCATGTTCAAGACTCTCTGAATGATGACGAGAAATTCGCACTAAAACTTCAATGACAGAACAACCTTCCCATCGCTGTTATCCCCAGATTTTTTGATTCCCTTTCCTAAAGGGAAAATCCGGTGATAAAGGCGACCGCTTCGCTTTTCCAGGTTTGTTTCTGCCCTCTCCGTTTTTTGTGCAAACATCTCGTTCATACATGTCGTCAAAGCTTGAGCAGACAATTCCGTCGCTTCTATGCATATTTGTGTATTATTATACGACTCTAGTTATATAAATACAACACTCTATCATCAATTTAACACGGATTTCCAACAAATCCGAACGATATCTTTTTTGCTGTAGGGACGAACAGGGTTTCTTCTGTTAAAATAGATAATAGCAGGAAACATTACATACAGAGTCTTGTTCACATGTACATCTTGTTATACGAGGTTATATGGTAATGAACAGACCCTGGAAAGCCATTATGAGACACGGAGGACTAAAGTGCATATTGAATCTATCTTACTTGTTATACTCCTGGGCCTGAATATTATTTTTGCGGCGGCTGTTGTCTTCTTCGAGCGCAAGGATGCCAGTGCTTCATGGGCGTGGCTGCTGGTTTTGAACTTTATTCCGGTCTTCGGGTTCATACTTTATCTTCTGACAGGGCAGAATCTGACGAGATACCGGCTCTTTCAGTGGAAAGAACGTAAAAAGCTCGGTCTGGAGGAACGCATAGCGACCCAACTGGAGCAGCTGCAGGATAATCGGACTCCTTTCAACAACAAAGCGACCGAGCACAGCCAGGACATGATCTACATGAACCTCAAGCAGAACGGCGCTTTGCTCACCGAAGATAATGAGGTGGAGATTCTGACCGACGGTCATGTCAAATTCCAGCGCCTTCTGGATGATATCGAGGCCGCACAGGACCATGTGCATGTGCAGTATTACATCTACCGCGGGGATAGCCTTGGCAAACGCATTCGCGATGCCCTGATCCGCAAAGCACGCGAAGGTGTGAAGGTACGTCTGCTCTATGACGCGCTGGGTTCACGGCGGGTCACGAGTCGCTTTTTCAAAGAGCTGCGCGAAGCGGGTGGACTGGTGGAAGTCTTTTTCCCATCCAAATTCAGTCTGATCAACCTGCGGATGAACTACCGCAACCACCGTAAAATCGTCATTATTGATGGTAATCTTGGTTATACAGGCGGGTTCAACGTTGGCGATGAGTATCTCGGTCTGAATTCGAAATTCGGCTACTGGCGCGACACCCATCTGCGGATACGAGGCAATGCGGTGCATGCGCTGCAAACCCGTTTCCTGCTGGACTGGAACGAAGCCTCCAAGCAGCATGACACACCTTACATTCCTGCTCACTTTCCTCATATTGAGGGCTCAGGCAAAACCGCGATGCAGATTGTTTCCAGTGGACCTGACGCCGAAACGGAGCATATCAAAAACAGTTATCTGAAAATGATCAACAATGCCAAACATTCGATCATTATTCAAACACCGTATTTTATCCCGGATGCCAGTGTCTATGAAGCGCTTCGTCTAGCATGCCTGTCAGGCATTGATGTGCGCATTATGATACCGAATAAACCGGATCACGCCTTTGTATATTGGGCCACGTTGTCTTATATCGGAGAGCTGTTAAAAGTAGGGGCCAAAGCGTTCATCTATGATAATGGTTTTATTCACGCCAAAATACTGATCATCGACAGTCTGGTCGCTTCCGTCGGAACCGCCAATATCGACTATCGCAGCTTCCGGTTAAACTTTGAGGTGAATGCCTTCGTATATGATGAAACGATCGCTACGGCACTTGTACAGACGTTCGAGCATGATCTGCAAGTATCGCGCGAGCTGACGTCTGAGGAATATCGGAAGCGCAGTTTGCTCATTCGATTTAAAGAGGCTATATCACGTCTGTTGTCTCCGATTCTGTAAACGCGTGGCTGAGGGGCCTGATCCCCAACGTATGGAAAGAAAACAAAAAGCAGATTCTCCTGCCCGTCATTTGGGTGAAGTGAGAATCTGCTTTTTTGGTGTACCTTTTTCCATGCTATGCCTGCTTGGATTTTATATATGCTCGCCGCGCTTAAAGCCTTCCCCCAGAACCTCTTGAGCATTGCTGATAATGACAAAAGCATCCGGGTCTACGGACCGGATCAACGCTTTCAGACGCGGCACTTCACTTTGCCCTACGACCACCATCAGCACCGTACGCTGATCATCCGTATATCCGCCCTTCGCCTCCAGCTTGGTTAGACCGCGATCCAGATCAGCCAGAATAACCTTCGTAATCGCTTCTGTCTGGTTCGAGATAATATACGCTACCTTGGAGTATCCCAGCCCCATCTCGATGGCATCAATCACTTTTCCCGTCACATACAACCCGATCAATGCGTATAAGGACTGCTCCAGAGACAGCACAAAGGCCGCCATAATAATAACGGTCGCATCCATGATTACCACACATACCGAGTAGCTAAGTCCGCTATACTTCTGCACAATTCGCGCCAGAATGCTCATGCCCCCGGTTGAACCTCTCCCCCGGTACACAATGCCGATCCCCAGTCCCACGCCGATGCCCCCATACAATGAAGCAAGCAGCGGATTGGTAGTTGGTATCACCCAATGACTCGTCAGATACACAAAGAGAGGCAGCACGATACTGCCGAGGATTGAACGAACGCCGTACTGCTTGCCGATGAGCAGGAAACCTGCAATCAGCAGTGGAATGTTAATCGCCCATTGTGTATATGCCGGTTCCCAGCCGAACCACTCATGCCCCAGAATGGATAACCCGGATACTCCACCGGAAGCAATCTGATTGGGAAGTAAAAATAAATTAAAGGCTACCGCGATCAAAAACGAGCCTACAATAATGAACAGGGTATCGATGACGTTTCGCCACGGCCCGTTCAGGGGAATGGAGGTAGCCAGCCTCTTTTTGCGTTGAGGGTATGAATGTTGTTGCTCTTGCATGATGTCGTGCTCTCCTTTTATATAATTGATCAAAAAAAAGCCCCTGTATACACCAGCATGCGCATGAGCACACGGGTCCATACAGGAACTTAGATTAATCGGCTTCTACTTTAATTTGGCTGCGCAAATAACCGTCGATGAATGCATCGAGGTCGCCGTCCATAACCGCTCCAGTATTTCCTGTCTCTACGCTCGTACGGTGATCCTTTACCATACTATAGGGATGGAATACATAGGAGCGAATCTGGCTTCCCCACGAAATATCCGACTGATCCCCTCGGATTTCGTCCAGTTCTTTTTGCTGCTCTTCAATTTTACGCTCATACAATTTCGAACGAAGCATCGTCATCGCACGCTCACGGTTTTTGATCTGTGAACGTTCGTTCTGACAGGTGACAACAACTCCGGTCGGGATATGTGTAATCCGCACGGCTGAGTCCGTGGTGTTAATGTGTTGTCCACCCGCACCGCTCGCACGATAGGTATCAATCTTGAGGTCCTCGGTGCGAATATCGATCTCAATCGTATCATCAATCTCCGGCACAACATCACAGGATACGAAGGATGTATGTCTGCGGCCTGATGAGTCAAAAGGAGAAATCCGGACCAGACGGTGAACTCCCTTCTCCGCCTTCAGATAACCATAGGCGTTATGTCCCTTGATGGACAAGGTTACGCTTTTGATGCCTGCCTCGTCGCCCGGAAGGTAATCCAGCACCTCGACCTTGAAGCCGCGCTTCTCGGCCCAACGGGTGTACATGCGCAGTAGCATCTGTCCCCAGTCCTGGGACTCGGTGCCGCCTGCACCCGGATGAAGCTCAAGAATTGCATTCATTTTGTCGTACGGCTGGTTCAGGAGAAGCTGAAGCTCGAACTCTTCAAGCTTGGCTACAATCGCCGCCACGCTGTTACCAATCTCGGCAGCCAGCTCCTCGTCGCCCTCTTCATCCGCCAGTTCAGCCATCATCAGCGCATCGTCGTAATCCTGCTGCAGCTTGGCGTATTGATCTACAGACCCTTTTACCGCATTCATCTCGGCAATTAAGGCTTGTGCCTTCTCATTGTCATCCCAAAAGTCGGGAGCGGACATTTTCTCTTCGAAGTTCTCAATCATCTCTTGCTTGAGATCTAAGTCAAAGAGACCCCCTAAGGTTTGTTAATTTCTTGCCTATTTCACGCAGGTCCTGCTTCACGCTTGGATCAATCATGTGCAATTCCTCTTTTCATTAAGATAAGCTCCTCGCATTCCGGGAGGTTCAATCAGACCCAGTGCCGAATGCATCTCTTCTTCTTACAGAGCAGCGTCTATGCTGTTACCAGCAGGCGTGCCAGCCCTATCAAGCGCCATATGATTATTCATATGCACCAGTCAAAGATTATGCATCCTTCACTTTATCCTACTGAACCCCCGGCTGCAAGGAGCCGTATAAGTCAAACGATATAAATCAGATTATATAATCTGAACTAAAGATTTTACACAGTCCACTTCGATGACAGAATCCTTCCAATCACTGTTATCCCCAGACAAAATACTACTCTTGGCCGTGGCAGTGCTTGAACTTTTTGCCGCTTCCGCAAGGACAAGGATCATTACGGCCAATCTGGTCGGAAACTCGCACTGGGCGTTTCTCCGCAGGTTCACCGCTTGTCGAGATTTGGCTCTCGTCCACAACCGCTTGACGCTCCTGGTTGCTTTCGATCTGTGCTTTCATCACGTAGGTCGCCACTTCTTCCTGAATCGAAGAGATCATCTCGTGGAACATCTCGAAGCCTTCGAACTGGTACTCACGAAGCGGATCTGTACCGCCGTATGCACGAAGGTGGATACCTTGACGCAATTGATCCATCGCATCAATGTGGTCCATCCACTTGCTGTCTACTGCGCGAAGCACAACCACTTTCTCGAACTCACGAACCATTTCTTCACCGATACGTTCCTCGCGAGCATTATACTTGTTCTGCACTTTCTCGAACAGATACTCAATGATCTCTTCGGCTTCTTTGCCCCACAGCTCATCCTTGGTAATAGAACCCTCATCCAGAAGTTTGCTGTTCATATAGTCTGCAACCTCTTGCAGCTCCCAGTTCTCAGGAATGTCGTCACTACAGTGTGCTTCAACAATCCGCTCAATGGATGGTTTGATCATATCCATAACGATCTGTTTAATATTTTCGGACTCCAGCACCTCACGACGCTGTTTGTAGATGATCTCACGCTGCTGGTTCATCACATCGTCATACTGAAGGACTACTTTACGCACGTCAAAGTTATTGCCCTCAACCCGCTTCTGAGCAGACTCTACGGCACGAGTAATCATACGGCTTTCGATCGGCTGATCTTCTTCAAAGCCAAGACGCTCCATCATATTCAGCACGTTGTCTGCACCAAAACGTTTCATCAATTCGTCGCCCAGCGACAGATAGAACTGTGTTGAACCCGGGTCACCCTGACGGCCCGCACGACCACGCAGCTGGTTATCAATCCGGCGTGATTCGTGACGCTCTGTACCGATGATATGAAGGCCGCCAACTTCAGCAACACCTTCACCCAAAATAATATCTGTACCCCGACCGGCCATGTTCGTTGCAATGGTTACTGCACCCGCTTGGCCCGCTCCGGAAATAATTTCAGCTTCTTCCGCATGGAACTTCGCGTTCAAGACCTGGTGTCTGATGCCGCGGCGTTTCAGCATATCCGACAGACGCTCCGAGTTCTCGATGGATACTGTACCCACCAGAACCGGTTGGTTTTTGCTGTGACGCTCCACGATTTCTTCCACAACCGCTTTGAACTTGCCATCAATGCTTTTATATACAACATCCGCCATATCATTCCGTTTGTTCGGACGGTTGGTTGGAATCTGCAGCACTTCAAGGCCGTAGATTTTCTTGAATTCTTCTTCCTCTGTCTTCGCTGTACCTGTCATGCCCGCAAGCTTACGGTACATCCGGAAGTAGTTCTGGAACGTAATCGTTGCCAGCGTCATGCTCTCGTTCTGAACCTCGATGCCCTCTTTTGCTTCAATCGCCTGGTGCAAGCCATCGCTGTAACGGCGACCAGCCATCAGACGACCTGTGAACTCATCGACGATCATGACTTCTTCATCCGTAACAACATAATCCACGTCACGGCGCATAATCACGTTAGCTTTCAGCGCCTGTACAATGTGGTGGTTCAGCGTCACGTTGGCATGGTCATACAAGTTCTCGATGCCAAAGGCCTTCTCTGCTTTCGCTACGCCGCCCTCTGTCAGCGCTACGGATTTCACTTTGATATCTACTGTAAAATCCTCTTCCGGCACAAGACGTTTCACAAAACGATCTGCTGCATAGTACAGGTCGGTCGATTTCTGAGCTTGTCCGGAAATGATCAGCGGTGTACGCGCCTCATCGACAAGGATGGAGTCCACCTCGTCAATGATACAGAAGAACAATGGACGCTGTACCATTTGCTCTTTGTACAGAACCATATTGTCACGCAGGTAGTCAAAACCGAATTCGTTGTTCGTACCGTACGTAATATCACAAGCATATGCGTGCTGCTTCAAAGCGTGATCCATTCCGCTGAGGTTAACCCCAACCGTCATGCCGAGGAATTCATAGATTTGCCCCATCTCCTGGCTATCCCGTTGAGCCAAATAGTCATTGACTGTGACTACGTGTACACCTTTGGACATCAATGCATTCAAATATACCGGCAGTGTTCCTACCAGCGTTTTACCTTCACCCGTTTTCATCTCGGAAATACGGCCTTCGTGCAATGCAATCCCGCCCAGCATCTGCACGTCATAGTGACGCTTGCCAAGCACACGACGTGAAGCCTCACGTACGGTTGCAAATGCTTCAGGAAGAAGCTCGTCCGTTGTTTCTCCCTTTTCAATACGGGCACGGAACTCCTCCGTTTTTCCTTTCAACTGCTCATCAGACAAAGCCTGAAATTGCGGCTCCAGTTTATTGATCACATCGACCGTCTTCATCAGACGTTTCACATCACGCTCGTTCATGTCTCCGAAGATCTTTTTGACAAGTCCTAACATGGTATACCCCTTTCGTGCAAAACAGAATAGACCCCCTGCTGCCGCCATGCGGCACCATCCGATGGATTGTTCATCCAATGTCCCCGGGGGGGTGACAAACAAATTAAAATATAGATGAATCAACCCCAGGCTTGCCATGTCTCATGAAGCTGATTCGGTACTCACTTGAGCCTGGTTTTTAATAAAAAAGTGCCTGCACTCAAGCCTATTGAATCATGTTCATGGTGCTGTGCCTGTCATTGATTATGATTAGCGATCATTCGTTGACAATTATTCATCAGGACAATGATTCTCTTTGCATAAATTGTAACAGTTTGTAAGGGTCGCCGCAACACGCCGCAGCAGACTTCTTCGAACTTCATTCCCCCAATAAAGAGAGTTTAAGTGCAAAAAATCATAGACGTTAGCAGAAGTGATAAGATAACTCGTTTATTTCCCGGCAAGCTACAAGGCGCAAGCGATGATTAATGGGAAATATGGAAGTTAACGGAATACTATTCAAACAGCCCAACCTCTACTCTATTAGACGCAGCAACCCCCGTAATAGTTTCATCATTTTATTTTCCAGAAGCTCCATTGTACTAAAGCTGCTACGCACAAAAGAGCCCCATCCCTTAAAGGATGGAAGCTCTTGTTAGGTTCATTTCAGGAAGCATAGTTCCTGCTTATATTCAATAATGGGATGTTCTATTCAATTGAAGCGATGCCGTAGCCCAAGCTTAACCTTGCTCGATCAAACCGTACTTGCCATCGTTCCGTTTGTAAACCACGCTTACTTCCTCATTCTCGATGTTGGAGAATACGAAGAAGTTATGACCAACCATGTTCATCTGAAGAATAGCTTCTTCCACGTCCATCGGTTTCAGCATAAAGCGTTTCGTACGTACAACTTCCAGATCATCATCCGTATCCGTGTCCAGCTCGGCTGTAGCTACAGTACCTGACGGATCTTCCACGAAGAGTGTCTTCAGGCTACCTTCCTGACGGAATTTACGGTTAATTTTCGTTTTGTGTTTGCGAATCTGACGTTCCAGCTTGTCCACAACGGCGTCGATGGATGCATACATATCATCGCTGCCATCCTCCGCACGGAGCACAAAGCCCTTCAAAGGAATCGTCACCTCAACTCTATGCAAGCCTCTTGTCGTGCTCAGTGTAACCGCACCATCAGAGGTAAGGGGTGCATCGAAATACTTCTCGAGTCTACTCAACTTTTTGTCGACATAATCTTTCAAAGCCTCAGTAACCTCGATTTGTTGACCTCGAATACTCAAATTCATAGGGCACTCCTCCTTTATCTTTGCACCTTCATTATACCACGAATGTAAGCGTCATGTAAAAACTCCCGTTGACCGAATAATGACATCTCCTCCAGCCACCTCAAGCAATGTCTGTTTAACGCCATATTTCGTGATTTTTCGCCATTTTCGGGCAAAATCAATTGTTTTTATGGAGTTATTTATCCGGTGCTTGATGATGTATTTAACCGTTTTGGAGCTGGTTTAATCGGTTATGTAAAATGATCTCTCCAAAGGCCCAGAAATTCATTTCTTAACTTAGACATTGGCCACCCTTCAAATACGCTGTTGAGAGAAATTTGAGACGCTCCCCGCAAGCTAAACTAAACAAAAAAAGACCCCGGATCACCGGAGTCTGATGCTAGCGATAATTCAATTTGGTAACCATCTAACCATATATGTAGGTCGGATTAACCGGATGATTATAATTTGATTACGTTAGCTGCTTGCGGTCCACGTGCGCCTTCGACGATGTCGAATTCTACGGATTGACCTTCTTCCAAAGTTTTGAAGCCTTCGGATTGAATTGCGGAGAAGTGTACGAATACGTCGCCGCCGTCTTCAGTCTCAATGAAACCGTAACCTTTTTCTGCGTTGAACCATTTTACTTTACCTTGCATGCACTAACATTCCCTTCGTCATCAAATGAAGTGAAGCCCTGGCCAAGACCCTAGCCCACAATTCAGATGATATCACCTAATCTTATCCATTGTCAATTGGTAAAGAAAATGTTTTATTGGTATTTTTTTGTAGATTAATTGAGGATTTTGAGGAATCGGCAATGAATTTGTAGAAAAAAAGTTATAAATATTTATCAACAGCAATAATATAATATAGCCCCTCTTAGTTTACCTCAACGATTAAAGGCAAACATAAAGGGGCTTTTAACTTCGTTTTATTTTCTTTTGTCCATCAGGAAGCTGTCAGGAGTGTACCCCGCCTCATATGCATTTCGCTGTACCTTCGCCTGTCCACGCTTGTGCAGCCAATCCTGGGCTTCGAGGCGAAGTGTGTTCATCCGAGCAAGAATCTCGGAATCCTGCTGCACCAAACGATGAATGACTTCCTTCTCATGCTCACTGGCTTGAGTATCAGAAAAGTGCCCTATTAATTGATCCACGACCACCTGCCGCTCTTCAATAAAAACTTCAAGCTGTTCAAAGTCCAGATCATATAAACTCAATAGGGTATTTGAAGTCATAATCTCCAGTTGGTTAATACATGCTGCTCTATCCATGAGCATTAGCAGATTGCTCTCCCTGACTAGCTACAATTTTAGATGCCTGTATCCAGGTCTCGCGCAATTCTGACAAATAACCCACCGCTTCTTCAGCCTTTGATTCATCACGCTGGATATTCGCCTCAACGAGCAAATAATTAGTATACTCGTACAAAGAAAACAAATTTTTAGAAACATCATAAGATTGATCCAATGTGCTCATCAATTCGCTTATAATCGTCTGGGCCTTGCCCAGATTCAAATTAGTCTTCTCAATATCCTGCTGCTGCATTCCGGCAATGGCCGTCTTAATAAAACGAATAGCCCCGTCATACAACATAATAACTAACTGTGCCGGATTCGAAGTCTGGACAGAGGACTGACGATATTTATCATATGGAGAAGTGATCAAAAGTCTCACCCTTTATTATAAAATTAATTACCTAGTTGGGCTAGCAAACTGGATGACTGTGACTGCATCTGTGACATCGCTTTTTCCATAGCAGCAAACTGTTTATAGTAACGATCTTCCGTACTTGCAATATTACGTTGCATTAAAGCAATACGGCTATTATATTGTTTTAATTGTCTTCCCATTGGATTTTCTTCACTGAAAGTGCTGGTCACATCCGTTGTAAAACGGTTTGTACCTGAACGATCCGATATTCTTTGAATCGCAACGGAGGCACTATCTGCCAGTTTATCGAAGATCCCGTCATTTGGTGCACTATCAGAACCTTGAAAAAGGTCAATAACGGCCTGAGGATTCGAGCTGAGTGCAGTTTTTAATTTGGCCTCATCCTTTATAACAAGCTTACCGTTCTCTGAGTAAAGACCTGTCGTTATTCCCATGGAGTTTAAAGGGCCTAATTTCTCTGAGATTATAGATCTCATGTCAGAGAGCACAGATTTAATAATATCATTGTTCTTCAACAGTCCGCTTTTTGCTTTATCAGTCCAGGTTAGAATTTCAGACTCTTTCATTTCCTTTTTCTGCTCTTCCGTAAGTGGCTTGAAGTCAGAATATTTGGTTTCCCGGATTGTACTATTCAAGGATTTGATTAGGTTATTGTAATCATCTATAAAACCTTTAATGGATTCTAATGCTTTATCCGGATCTGTTTGATTCTTTATAATGACAGGATTATCAACACCATTTTTCAAGGTTTCTTCCTGCAGCGTCAGCTGCACGCCATTAATTGTAAATGTATTCGTTCTGATGTTATCCAAACTTTGATCATTCACCTTAACAATGGCATCCGAGCCATCTTTTACTTTAGTCAGGGCATTGGCATCCTCTTTGAAAGGAACTGCACCTTTGAAAAGTGAAAGAAATTCATAGGCATTGCCGCCCATTTTGATCTCGTTCCCTGTGTTTGCAGTGATCGTTAACTTGCCTTGATCAAATGCAGCTGTAACTCCAGCTTTGGTACTACCATTAATTTTACTAATTACACTGGAAATAGACTCTGTTTCACTAAATACAAAGCTCTCTCCGTTAATAATGAAGCTGTAACCTTTCATGGGCGCACCGGGCTCTGGAGCTTTCCCATCTTTTAATTTCTGAAGGTCACCCAGTGTCTGTGTATCCGTAACACTAGACCCGGCACCATTTGTTTCTATTACTGTCTTTTTGGAAAAGAGCGCAATCAAGGAATTCTTGCCTGAAGGCGTCTCTACTTTGATGTCCCCAGCGGCTCCACCTGAACGCGATGCTAGTGACAATTTACCTGTCGCTTCATCATAACTCGCAAATACATCTGCTTGTAAATTTGAATTAACAGTCGATATGAACGAAGAAATCGTTGTTCTTCCGTTAAAGAGTGAATTACCATCTTTGTCCTTAAAGCTCACACCGTTAATCGTGATATCGAAACCCTTATTCAAATAAGCTTCAAGATCCGATTCATTCATTGCTGACATCTCGACTCCATCAAGATTAGCAAGAAATGTATTTCTGCTCACCCCTTGACCTAAACCGGACGTTTCAAGCGTTTTTGCACTTGCCAGCTTTTCCACTGAAACCTTCATATCCGCGGTAGTCGCACTGGCACTTGCCTCTGCTTTGACAGCTGTCGTATTGCCTGAAACGACAGACTTATTGGCGTTCAGTGCAGATGAGTTACCATATTTAGTGGTGAGTTTATTAATACGGAAATCATACAATTTACTGCTTAAATCACGATAACTCTCCCGCTGCCATTGCAGAATCTGTTTGTCCTGGTTCAATCGATCCAGCCTGAGATTTTTGGTGGCCATCATACTCTTGACCATACTATCAATGTCCATGCCTGAAAAGCCATTAACACGTGTAACCATTATGCACCTCCAGATCTATATTATATCTTTTCATCCACTAAAATCCCGGCAAGCTCCATCATCTTAGCAACTAAATCCAGTGTTTTTTCGGGAGGAATTTCCCGGATCAGTTCACCCGTATCTTTATTAAGTACTTTGACCATAATTTCATGTGTTTTTTCGTGAATACTAATATCCAATGTTGTCTGCGGGCCCTGGAGCGATTTTACGGCGTTTTCAATAGTCCTGATTAACTGCTCTTGACCAACGGACAGAGAGGCCCCCTGCTTCTCCAATTGGCTCAAACTCAAGCCTTGATTCACGCCTGAATTCAAGTCTGCTCGTTGTGCTTCAGTTCCTGAAGATAAATCTCCCTGTTGACTGACGGATGATGACGTTTTAGCGGATAATGAGAACTGTACATTCATCTTTACCACTACCTCCGGCTGCATATTTACTTTTTATATCGGTTTTCCTCAACGTTCTGATTAGAGCTACATGAAAAATATGTATAAAAAGACCTCGGTTAATCCCGAGATCTCAAAATTTGAGTTTAATTTTTGATCATGATGGACATATAAGCCATAGATTTAAAATGGTTACTTTCGAGTAGGTCCAGTACATTATTCAGATAATTCGAGTTGTGCTCAACGGTTTTTGCAAAAGATTGGACCAGCTTCACTACAAGATCTGTAGTTAAACCTTTGTGGAAACCTGACATACCGATCAAATGCAATTTGATCATGGAGAAATGAACCACCATCATAACATAATCGTCGAATACTTGACTTCTGCCAAATGGAAACAGATTCTTGAACACATAATTTACAAGGTAATTTTCGAGAATATATTCATGTTCATCCATGAAAGGTGCATAGTATTCTTCACTCGCAGTTCTATACCTTTCAGCAATTTCTTCCTCAGTAGAGTCCTCCGTGTACATAATCCCATTCAATGTTTCTACAACACACTCCATGTATCTGCCACCTTTTATGCCGTGACCAAAGCGATAATCCATAAGTTCTTTAGATAGCTTGAGCTGCACAATGTTGTTAACCGGTATATCCATTAAAGAATTCTTGGTATCAGGGTCTTCCAGCATATTTGAATACGAGGTAATCGTATTGAGTATTGCATCATAATTCCCTTCATTAACTTGAGATTGAATTTTCTGATAAAACAAACCTAGAAAAATCAGCCTCTCAGCTAATGTATAAACACGATTTTGTAAAACTTGAATTGTAAAAATCCGTAAATTCCAAAAGTATGGTATTAATTTGTTTTTCCCGTTAGGATTATCCGTAATAATTTGCTTGTTAACCCACACTTTCCCCAATACCTCTTCAATTTCATTAAATTGAATTCCCTCTGGCTTCAGCAATGTAAGTCTTGCTGCCTCAGGGCAGGATAGAGTTGTTGATTTCTCAAGCACTCCGTCAATGCTATTGATGCTCCTTGGATAACTGCTGCATACGTTAGACAGATAGTCTTCTCCTAAACCAAGCTGAATTTTGCATAAGTTTTCTTCAGAAAGAAAACCACATCTCCCCTGTTCATCCATATTAATTTTCGCATATTTCTGAACAGTAGGCTCTGAACGATGCCTTGAGACATTTTTATCAAATAATGGCTTTAGCTCGATATTTCGAGATTTAGAGTACTTTTTATAAGTCTGCTGATCAATATCCACTCTCCAGCCAATGCAGCATGAATCTTCACAAGCAGATCCGATACAAGCGAAATCCTGCATATATTCCGGCACCAGAATCGTTCTATTTTTAACGGTCATGTAGTCTCTCCTTATACACCTTTTGTAAATAAAAATAGATACCCTCACGTGGAAGATATCTATTTTAACTTGCAAATCATTAAATTTCCGAAGGAATTGGATAACCAATTCCTTCAGAATGAGATTAAACTTAACGAAGCAATTGCAGAACACCTTGTGGCTGTTGGTTCGCTTGAGCCAACATCGCTTGAGCTGCTTGTGCCAAGATGTTGTTTTTCGTTTGGGACATCATTTCTTTCGCCATGTCTACGTCACGGATACGGGATTCCGCTGCAGTCAGGTTCTCGGAAGAAGTTCCCAAGTTGTTGATTGTGTGCTCCAGACGGTTCTGAACAGCACCCAGTTTGGAACGTTCGCTGGAAACAGAAGCAATGGCTTTGTCTACAACAGTGATTGCATTAGCAGCATTAGTTGAGCTTGTCAAGTCAAGTGCTTTTTCTGCATTAGTGTTGTTCGTTCCATCTGTAACGTTGTTCGCTGAAGAGAAGCCTGTGCCTGATCCAACGATACCCAGAGCCGCTGCACGCATATCATTTACGCCCAGAGACAGCGATTGGTTTTGGTTCGCACCGATTTGGAAAGTTGCAGAACGATCTTCGTATTCAGCTGGAGAACTAACATCCGGAGCTGTTTCTACTTTGGTTGTTGCAGTTTTCAGGGCGAATGAACCTTTGATGTTACCATCGTTGGATGTATCTCCTGTTGCAGTAAATGAAAACTTAATACCATCAGCATCATAGTTCAGAGTTTCGCCAGCATCTAAAGAGAATTTAGTTTCAGACAACTTAGTTGCACCTGAAAAAAGCGAAGCTGTAAATGATTTACTAGCCTCATCCCACTCGATATTGAGTTTATCAGCATTAGCAATGATAGACTTGCTGTCGCCATCAACAACAATATCGGAGACAACTGCTGCAGCATCACCAGTAGTACCGCCAACAACCAAAGGTACTTTTGAAGCAACTGTACTGTGCGTACCTGTAGCATCTGCTCCGATTGTTTTCAAGTTAATGGTTACAGACTCCCCATCATTCCAGTCTTTGGCATCTGCTTCAGTGAAAGAGAAGTTAATGCCTTGATTGTTGTATGTGTAAGTTTTAGTTGCTGGATCGAATGCAACGTCATCTGCATTGATTTCAAGGGTCTTAGGTGTACCAGCAGTCGTATCTACCCCATCGAAGTCAACAGTGAATTTGTCACCATCTCTAGTGATTTTGATCTCGTTTTTACCTGCTGCTGCTGCTGGATCGATTTTCGTGAAATCGAACCCGTTGTCAGCTGTACCCGTGATTTTAACATCGACAGCCGCTTTGGATGTTCCAGACCATGTAATTGGCTCAGGTCCAACTTTGATCGTTTGATCAACAGCTTTAGTAACGTCTACTTTTGCACCTGGTGTAGTTACAGCTGCTTTTGTCATGAATTTATCAGACAAGTCACCGTTCAACAATTTCTTTGTATTGAACTCAGTAGTGTTACCGATACGGTTGATCTCGGAAGTCAGTTGGTTCATTTCTTTTTGAAGCTCGGAACGGTCTTGAGTTGTGTTTGTATCGTTGGAAGATTGAACTGCCAGCTCACGCATACGTTGCAGGATGGAGTGAGTTTCGTTCAAAGCACCCTCAGCTGTTTGGATCAAAGAGATACCATCTTGAGCGTTACGAGTAGCTTGGTCCAAACCACGGATTTGTCCGCGCATTTTTTCGGAAATTGCCAAACCAGCAGCATCGTCACCAGCACGGTTGATACGAAGACCGGAAGACAATTTTTCGATGTTTTTGTTAGTGTTAGCAGTGTTAGTGCTCAGTTGGCGGTGAGTGTTCAACGCCGCAATATTGTGGTTGATAATCATTGAGTGTTTCCTCCCTGAAATAAGTTAGTTCCACATCCTTGTGGTAAACGCCGCGACATTAAGGTCGGCCGCCCTGCCGAAGCAGCGTCTAAATTATATATCGACAGGAGGTCTGCAACTGTTTATAGCAAACTGGAATATTTTTAATCTTTTTTCGGTACAGAATTACGAAGCCGTTCCATAAATGCTTCCACATTGGCGGCAAGCGGTGCAGCAGAATCCCGGTTAGCTTCTTGAATAGATGCGTAGATTTCCTGACGATAGATATCAATATGTTTAGGTGCAGTAATGCCGATTCGCACGGTATCTCCCTCTACTGCCAATACTGTAATCTCAATCTGATCCTGGATGATGATGGACTCGCCTTTTTTCCGTGAAAGTACTAACATCTCATACACCACCCTTTGCAGATTCCAACTGTTCTTCTGGCCAGATCAGACATCGTGTTTTATAGCCGGATTGATGAAGCACCACTTGTTTCCCCGTTCTTTTCTCTGGGTTCAATACTACAGGTGCCAGTAAATTCATGGTTGATTGGCTGACTTGCTCCTGAATGGTGACCATAGAATACACTTGAACTTGATCTGTAATCTCTAACTCCTCCCGATCAGCTTCCGGCAGTTCAAAGCTGTAATCCGATGCAAACAAGAAGGGATTAACCAGCAAAAAAGAAAGCTCAGGCTCCTGAAACGATTGCAAGTAAACAAAAGGGGTATCTTCCCAAGGGATCAATGCAAATTGATGCTCATCCTCAAATCCTGGAAGTCCCTTAGGAAAGTGGAATATATCCTCTTCCTGAACTTCAATCTCTCCCCACATGCTTGTCTGAATCATATTCATATTAACAAAGCCTCCCATACGAAGATTTTACGTAAAAAAGAGCTGTAGATGTCTGCTTCAAGACTGTCTACAGCTCTACTTATATATTAGTCTACATTCCTATATCAATAGCAGGCGGTGTATACTGAATCGATGCATACTGCTTCACATAAATGTCCAGCTTACCCCTTTGATACTCGATCTCAGGCCGATTAATGGTGACATTCATTTCAGAAACAGCCGGTGTATACTCCAGTTCCGGAGCACGAACATTGAATCGTATATCTACGTTATCTATGGATGCCGGCCCTCTCATCTCGGGAAAAGAGGTTCCCTGCCAATCCTCCCCAATAATATTAGCGATGGTATTGCCCGACTTGTGAATCTCGGCCAGTTGATTGCCCTGCTGCACACGGTTCGCAATATTTTGCAAAAAAATCTGCTGCATGCCCGAGTATATTCGAGCATTCATATCAATCATATTTCCGCCGTTGTATGCTGCAAACGCTCTGGATTGATCTACATTCAGCTCTGGAGCATGGCTTTGAACCTTCAACTGGGCAGGCCTTGTATGTAGCTGCACATCAGCCTTGGGCTGACGCAACGAAAACTGCCCAGGGTCAGCGTCAATACTAAGTATAGAAGGTGTCGTTCTAATCTGAACAACAGGAAGAGTATTCATACTGCTCCCCCTTTTATCTCAAGAAATCCACTAGAGAAGGTGATATGATCTTGGAACCCGCTGACAGGGAAGCATTATATATATTTTCCTGAATTTTGGATTTCATAATGAGTTCTGCATAATCCGCGTCCTCAACCTTGGCCTGAAGGTCTGTCAAGTTCACACCCAAATCATCCAGACGCCCCATCATGAGATCAATACGATTTGTTTTAGCACCGATCTCAGAGCGGATCGCCAGCATCTTGTCCATTCTGCTATCAATCGTTCCCAGTTGGCTGGAAAGCTCTTTTTGATCGCCGTCTTTTAATGCATCAATAATATTATTTAAAATCACGAACAGATTATCCTCTTCCGTTTCGCTGCCAAATACCTCGTTACCCGTTACATTGATCGGCAGTTGCACACTTTCACCCACAATAAAATTAATCTTTCCTGTATCCGTGATCACCGAAGCTGCATCCGTGGTATCTGAAGCTCCGTCCGCATCTTTGGTGAACTGATATGGTTTAATATCATAGGTTTCACCATTGAAAATGTATTTACCATTGAGCTTGCTGTTTGCTACGTCAATAAGCTGCTCTTTTAACTGCATAACTTCTTCTTTGACGCTATCCATAGCAGACTGAGGGTTCGTACCCGTAGACGCTTGAACGGTCAACTCACGTAACCGCTGTACGATGCTGCCTGCCTGGTCCATGACGGTATCATTAAAATCCAGCCACGATGTCGCACTATCTACATTCTTCTGGTACTGTTCATTGGAAGAGAGCTCGGCACGGTACCGAAGAGAATAGGTAATGCCTACAGGATCATCTGAAGGTTTGTTAATTTTACGACCTGTTGCCATCTGTGTCTGGGTATTATTCATCTGTTGTGCGTTGCGATTCAAGTTCAGCAGCAGCTGCGAACTCAGCATGTTATTTGTTATCCTCATTGCTTGAAATCACTCCTTCCAATCCCTTATCTACCTACTGTACCCGTAGAGTTAATCAGCTTATCAAGCAGTTCATCATATGTCGTCATAAAACGGGCAGAAGCACTATATGCGTGTTGAAATTTTATCATATTAGCCATTTCTTCATCCAGAGACACACCGCTTACAGACTGACGCCGAGTCTCGACCTGTTGAGTGAGGAATTCCGTATTGGCTGTCTGGCGTGCAGCCTCCTGTGACTGGACACCAAGTTGTCCAACAATGGCACTGAACTGGGCACCAATCGTTGCATTACGCAGACCGTCAGCTGTCTTCATAGGGGTATCTTTAAGATTGGCGATTAGAATAGCCAGGGTGTTATTCCCCTTTACCAGACTCTCCGTCCCAGAGGTATCTGTCGTTGTACGCAGCGAGGTAGCAATTTTATTCGGGTCTGCCTGTATTTCGGCATTCAATGAAATATTCCCGGCCGTAATGGTCGTTCCCCCACCCGCTGCCGTGAAGAACGGAACACCCGGGGCAGTACCGCCACTCAAACTGTATCCGAGTTGATGCAGACCGTTGAGGCCTTTCACTGTAACCTTCAGATCGGACGTTAGTGTACGCGCTGTTCCCGTGTAGGTAACGCCCTCCAACACGGTGTTATCAGGCAAAACGGAACCCGCTGGAATGGTAATCGACATTTCACCGTTTGCAAGGGTATCAGCGAGGGTATCCATTTGCTTTTGGTAATCTGTCACTAAGGAGTCTCTGGATTTAATCATCCCATGAACTTCACCATTGGTAAGTGTACCTGCAGTAAATGCATCATTTAGAAAAGCAGCATCTACAGCGACTCCCACCTCTGCACCGGCGACAAGTGTCTCTCCGCCCATCTGGATCTCATAGCCTTGTGGAGAATCCAGCACACTAATATTTATTATTTTGGATAATTTATCTGCCATCAAGTCACGCTGGTCACGCAAGTCATTGGCATTATCGCCAAGTGACTCCACTTTTACAATAGCACTATTAAGATTAGCTATGTTACCGAGGTAACCTTGAATCTCATTCGCCTTCACATCTATGTTGTTATTCAAGTCTCTATTCAGATTATCCAGCTGTCGGCTGATCTGGTTCATTGCATCTGTGAGTGCAAGTGTTGTTTCTTTAACAATCCTGCGTGCAGTTACATCCTCAGGGTTTTTGCTCAGATCAGACCAGGATTTATAGAAATTATCCATAACGGTTCGAAAACCGGTGTCTGATGGCTCGTTCACAATCGCTTCAAGCTTCTCTAATGTATCTCGCTGAATGGACCAACTTCCGAAGTTGGTGTTCTCATTGCGGTACTGATCATCCAGAAATTTCTCGCGCACACGTGTAATGGAGTCAAATTCTACCCCTGTACCGAGTTGTCCCGGTGTTGTACTGTGCAGGAATGCAAACGGCTCCATAGGAATAGATGCCTGCATGTTTACCCTTTGTCTGGAGTACCCTTCTGTGTTCGCATTAGCTACGTTGTGGCCTGTTGTGCTAAGAGCGGTCGTCTGTGTAAACAAACTGCGTTTAGCCGTTTCAATGGAATGAAATGTAGATGTCACCTGGTTTCCCCCTAATTTAATCAGGCACGAGTGTCGAACAGGCCGATTCGCCCTGGATTGCCATGCTTATCAGCAGGATGCTGATAAGTTGCATCCTGTTCTGGCCTTGAAGCAAAAATGTCCATCGATAAATCAATAAACATGAGCGACTGCTCGATCAGCTTTTGATTTAATTGATTAATTTCTTTCAGTTCCTGTAATGTTCCCGCCAGCTTTTTCTGAACTTCAAACAATCGCTGCTTGTCAGCCGGATCAAAGATCAGCTTGGAAATCTCGGTAATATTCAGGTGCAGCATGGACTTGATGCCACGCTCCTGAAGCAGTTCGTGAACAGCATGTTGTCGTTCCGTCTCAAGCGGCTCCTGCTGCTTCATAAACTTGGATTCCTTATTCATGATAGCAATAAGCTGGTCTACATCATTTTTGACGATAACCTCTCGTTTGATCTGACTGAGCGCCAGCATATCGCGGTGACTTTGCTCCATCTGCTGCAAAACTGCAATTAATCTGTCCAGTGCTGCCATTACATAATCACCTATTCCTTATCAAAAGACTTAAAATACGGCAGCAGCTTGTCGGCAAGCTTACTGCTATCTACCTGATACGTTCCCGAGCTTACCTGTTCCTTCAGTTCCTGAATTCGCTGCAATCGTCCCGCATCCTGCGTACGTCCTTGTTCTTCAAGCATCTTCATCGCCTCCGGAGAAATGGATACTTCGTCCTTACGGCGGCTTTTCTTGGTTTCAGCCTGCTGATTGGATTCAACATTCCTCTGATATGAATTGATGGCTCCAATTCGACTTGGTTCATTGATTTTCATTCGAAGTGCACTTCCTTTCAGTTAAAATGTGACGATTTACGTTTTTCTTTCTTTATCTTTATGTGTTTAAAACGAGTAGGATAATAAAAAAAACCGATAATCTTTAATAAGTTTATCGGTACGTTCCAAAACATTTGTTATAGCATTATTCGGATTTAAGACCACGTTCCTATTAGTCCCGTAGTTTGTCGACAGCATTGTAGGTTCGTCCGCCTACTTGGTTGTTCTCCTTCTGACCTACTTCACGAGCAGCACTAGCCAGATCTTTCGTTAGTCTTGTACGGCAGGAATCACACATATGACCTTCACGAATCAACGTTCCGCATACTTCACAAGGATACATCATATTCGGAGCGTTTTCGATGGAAATACGTCCCTCACGAATAAATTTGGTGATGGTTTTAATTGACACCTCGGTCGCATCCGATAATTCTTGTATATTGGCGCCTTTATTCTCGCGCAGATAGTCTACACAGATCTGATATTCCTGCTCCATTTCTTTGATACAGTTCGAGCATACATCACGAAAATTCAATGCATACAATCTGCCGCAGCGAGGACAATTTCCTAGATTCATCGCCAAAACTCCCCTCTTAATCTCTCTTTCCCGACTAGCTAATACCTATAGATTACCTTATTTTCTCATATGAAGTCCATATATTATTTGCAAATATAAAACGCAGGCAGTTTGCGTAGATACGCAATCTATTTTATAGCTAAACTCTGCTATTAAACATAAATATTTACCTTGAGAAAAATAATATTTGCGTTTAACTGTATTTTAGAGAAAAACGGAGTGAACAGAAAGAATCTAAAAAAGCAAACATTACAAATCAGGATCTTGCTAATGTCAACGTATAAATACGCAACGGAATACCGGCATTATTTGCAGCAGCTAGAATGACCTGCCCGCAAGCATCCAATGTACTGCCGGTTGTGTAGATGTCGTCAATTAAAAGGATTTGTAAAGCTTTATCTACATTGTTGATCTGATCGGATGATTCGGGCATGGGAGAATGATTCATTCTCCTGAAGAATGTTGCGATATTCTGTGGATGAGTTTCTGGGTTTTGAGAACTTGGGCGGCCTTTATCATCCCAAATCTTTGTAATGAGATCAAGCCCGTCAGGATGAATAGAGAAAGCATGTTTCATCGTCTCGAATCGTTCGGCGCGAGATTTGAAGCTTTGTTTCCCGGTGTTGATCTGGCGCTGCAACAGATCAACACCGGGTATCCGGGCGGCGGTGGCAAGCCCTGCTGCCAGCCGCTCCGCCTGATTGAAGCCGCGCTCGGCCAGGCGCTCCTCGCTCACGGGAACATAGGTGAGCGCGTCAGGTCGCCAGAGCGGCTTTAGGGTTTCTTTTCCACATATACGGGTCAGTTCTTCGCTCATCGCTTGAAAGGCTTGAATGAGAAGTGCCGTTAGCAGCGGGGCGTAGCGCTCGTGTCCTCTAAATTTATACATGCTGATCCATTCTCTCATTAATTCATTGTACTGTACGGCGCTGCGATTACAGATGAAGGAGCGGCGCTGCATATGCGGACGGACACAGTCAGGGCACCCTACTCCCCGTCCGCAACGCTGGCAGCGAATTGCGCGAATCCACGGAATCTGCTGCACACAGCGTGTACATATCCCCGGATAGCGGGAGGACAACAGCGCTCGCGTGCCGCAAGTCAGGCAGGAGGAGCCGGGCGGACCGAGCAGATGGTGGAGTCCTCTGGTTAGCTGATGCGCACGTTCGAAGAGATGGGAGATGTAGTTCAACATGAAGCAGGGCTCCTTTCTTTACAATGTAACTCCCTAAGTTTGTAATGAGCGTTTAGTACGATGTTTCATTAACGCTTGAGGAAGAGGCTGCTAATTTTAATAAAAAAATGAATGTTGGCGAAAAGACACTTTTGTATGAACGATGATCCTGTAGAGAGCCTTTTCGGGTTCAGCTGAGAGTAAGATGAGTTATGATCGTTATTTGGAGACGGGTGGGTGCAGGTAGCCTTTGCGGCGGGCGATGGCATTCATTTTGCAAATCTGGGATACCGCTTTGACTTGAGAACGAGTCCGGCGTGAGGCGGCGAACACAACCCGGCCTGCCGGATCATCCAGGGAGCGCCCGGCCCGACCAGCCATCTGTACTAATGAAGCTTCATCAAAGAGCCCATTGTCTGCATCCAGAATAAACACATCACTGCGAGGTATCGTCACCCCCCGCTCCAGAATGGTGGTCGTTACAAGCAGGCGTATGGAGCGCTCGCGAAAAGCAATGACCTTGGGCGCCCGGTCCGCGTCCTGCGATGAAGTGCCTTCAATCGAGATATTCGGAAAAGTTCGGCGCATCAGCTGCACAAAGGCTTCGATTTGTGCGATTCGTGTTACAAAAACAAACACCTGCGCATCACGCTCCAGCGAAGAGCGAATGCTGCTCACGATGGGAGCGGGCAGCTGTTTACGCTTGATGCACTGGGCTACGGTTATCATGCGCATCAGCTTGGGTACAGGCAGCGGATGCCGATGAAAACGGACAGGTACCTTGGCATGTGCGAGCTTGCCTAGAGCGGCCTCTCGCTGCAGCCGGGCTGGCGGTGTAGCCGATAAATATACGAAATGTCCATCCGGCTTGCAGGAAGAAGCGGCAGCGTGAGCCAGCATGGGATCGTTATGATACGGGTAGGCATCCAGCTCGTCGATAATGACCAGATCGAATCCGTGATAAAAGCGCATAAGCTGGTGTGTGGTCGCCAGCGTGAGCTGAGCGTCTTTCCAGCGCTCCGCGCTTCCGCCATAGAGCGTAGCAAGCGAGGTGTCCGGGAAAGCTTTCGCCAGGCGCGGAGCCAGCTCCAGCACGACATCCCTGCGGGGTGTAGCGACCAGCGCTTTGCCCCCGTGATCCAGTGTGTGCTGGAGCAGAGGGAAAATCATCTCGGTCTTGCCGGCCCCGGTCACGGCCCAGAGCAAGAACCGCCCCGGCCCATCCCCTGCGGGAGGCCGGGCCAAAAACGCAAGCGCCGCGGCTGCTGCCGCGCTCTGCGCTGCGCTTAGCCCCCACCGGGCGAGTCCGCCGCCGGTGGGGGCCAGGGCCGTGCCCCGCGGTGCTTCGCCGCGTGCGGGCACGGCCCCTTGCGCTGCACTGCGTAGCAGCAGCGCACAGGCACGGCTGCGCCCCAATGCGAGGCATGCCTCGCAGTAGGCGCACGCCGCCAGGCCGCAGGCAGCGCAGGGCACGCGCTGCCTGGCTTCGCTGCCACAGCGGTGGCAGCGGGGCGCGCTTCGCGCGCGGCCAAGCCACGCGAGCCGGCGGCGCGTGGCAGGCCCTTGGAGGGCGGCTGTCAGCTGCAGCCGCCCATGCAAGCGCGCGAGCTGCGCAGCCGCGCGCCAGCCCCCGGGCGGCATGGCGGGCTCCGCCGCCAGCAGCGCCTCGGCCTCGGCCGCCAGCAATTGGCGGCCGCTCATGCGCTCAGCCAGCAGAGCAGCACACTGCTGCAGCTGAGCCCAATGCTCGGCGGGATAGGCCCCAGGCATCCCGCCCACAATAAACTGTGCAGCTGCACCTCTTCCTTGAACTCCAGTTTCACCACCCCCATCTTCTCTTTTACTAGTCATCCACCCACCTGCTTCACTCCCCTTCTCCCCCCATCCGCTCGCTCCCATTGCCACAGTCACAGCTTCTCTAGCCTCAATCTCACCTGAGTCCCGCTCGTACTCGAGCAGCTTTGTGTTCAGATAACATTGCCACGCTTCAACATCCCATTGAGTCATGCTGCGCACAGGCACAAACTGCTCCACGAGCCATGCGGCCTGACTTAACGGCAGCTGCAAGCTTAGAACCAGCCACTGATGAACCTGCCTACCACTCACACCCTCCAGCCACCACACGACATCGACCTGAATATCAAGAGACAGGATCATACTCCACTTTTCATCCGTGCGACATACATACAACGCCACCTTCATCTCTCCAACTCCTCTCTCGTGCGATTCAAAGACTTATCCAGAAACGCAAAAAAGCACATACTGCCGGCGGCTTCGCCGGAGCATGTGCTTCATGTTCCTGTCGTTTCACAGATATGATCTGGCCTCAGTATAACGATATTGCCACTTCATAAACAACCGTTTACTTCCCAACCCAGACTTTTGACAGCTGATCTGAGCCGGATTGGATATAGATTGATTCTCCTGGCTGCAGTACTCGTCCATTTACTTCAAAAGTAAATGTCGTGTCAGGCGAGGTACGATATAGATCAGGAATCTCTTCTTCTCCCCCCAGTTCATCTAACGCCTGTATATGATCATCAGCATTCTTTTCTTTATTCGCGCCAAGCTTACTGCTTGCATTCTCTACATTGATTGAGTATGACATATCCAAAGAGTCCTTATTCCCCTCAACGGCTACTGTACCTGCAGACAATAGCAATACAAGCGGCAGCAACATCAACTTGGTGTACCTTGCAAAGCATCGTTTTATGATAATGCCCCGTCCTGCAATAAACCTTTTCAAAGGCGCCTCACTTCCTATTCCGAAACCTATATAAACTTAAATTTTCTTAAATTCAATTATATGGATATTCTTTATAACAGTCAATACAACCGATAATTCCAGCCCTATCTTATTCTATTGCTCTTGATTTTTTCTTTAAAAATCGCGCAACTTTTCCCAATTTTCTCAGTCTATACTTTTAAGTTAAGACTTCTGACTTCAAAATGCTTCTCGGGCTCTAACCAAAGCAATAAATCCAGTATTTAACCATAGATTGCAATAAAACCCATATTCAATTTAAAGGCAGACTTGGCTACAATTACAAAAAAAGACTACAGCGTTGCGCTGTAATCTTTCTCCATATGAATTGCATATCAACATCTGCATCATATCATTGTCTTGCTTGCCTGAATCCGGCTTCATCACTGGATTTACGCAGATCAATGAGACGATAACCGCCATGCGCCTGCTTGCTGCGTTCAAGATCTGATGGCACAGCCGGAAGATAAGAAAGCTCCAGGCCCTGCTTCTGCATCATCTTCTCAATGATCGTAATCGTCTCTGCATCATGATGATCAGCGACCACTGTTAATGTAAAGCTCTTTCCACGATATAATAATTCCCGGCAAAGTGCTCGAATAATGCCCTCAATCCGTCCTGCCTGATTGGAAGGAATGAGCAGAATCTGCTCGAAGCCTTCGGACTCCGGGCGGGAAATATGGCGCTGGTGCATAACATGAACGGCCACTGCCGCCAGGAAGTATATAAGCAGAATCATAGTCAAATGAGCAACCATGGCAACTGCACCTCCTCGGAAGGTCATGCTCACCCATGGCGAACATCCCTGTATACAGCAGTATATGCTGCGTATTCCGAAGGGTTACAACCAACGCCGGTCCGTGCTCCGATTTGAACAGATGTTCAGCTCGCCCTCGCACTTTGTTCATTTGCAGTGATAAAGTCCATCAACCCGCAAACCAATCCAGCTACTGGAAAGGGTGCGAGTGAACACGGATTAAACGAACAAATAGTTTAGAGCGTAACCCAGCCATATTTGATGGAGTTGATAACAGCCTGTGTACGGTCGTCCACTTCCATCTTTTGCAGAATGCTGCTGACATGGTTTTTGACCGTTTTTTCACTGATAAACAGGAATTCACCAATCATTTTGTTGCTCTTGCCCTCAGCCATCAGACGCAGCACTTCGGCCTCGCGGCGTGTAAGTGGATTGTTGTCACCCGCCACAAATTTAACGCCGGCTTCCTTCGCAGTGCCTTCACTCATTGCACCTGTTTCGTTCAGATACGTCATGCGGCGAAGCTGCATAATCAGTTTGCCCGTTACTTTAGGGTGAATAAATGCATGTCCTTCATGTACCGAACGTATCGCATTAATCAGTGACTCTGCCTCCATGTCCTTCAGCAAGTACCCGTTTGCCCCTTTACGGAGTGTCTCGAATACATAGCTTTCATCATCATGGATGGACAAAATAATAACCTTCACATCCGGGAACAGCTCACGCAGCTTCTCGGTAGCCTCCACACCGTTCTCTACAGGCATGTTGATATCCATCAGAACGATATCCGGTTTTTCCTGATTACAGAATTCAAGCACCTGAATGCCATCGCCACACTCACCGATGACCTCAATGTCGTCCTCCATATTCAAAATGCGTTTCAATCCTTCACGGAACAGCTGATGATCATCAGCCAAAAGAACTTTAATTGATGTTTTTCCAGTATCACGGTTTTCCATCCTGCTACTCCTTTCCCTTATCCACGTTAGTCGGGATATGAATGACTATTTTGGTTCCCTGGTTCTCTGCGGATTCAATCTCTATTCTTCCCTCTAACAGTTCAACCCGTTCTCTCATCCCGATCAGACCGAAGTGGTTGTGGTCCTTGCTTTTCTTCGCAAGAAGCTCCGGTTTGAACCCAAGCCCATTGTCCTGTACGACAATTTTGACGAGCTGAGCCTGGTATGTAATTTCTACGACAACATACGTGGGATAAGCATGCTTGGCAGCATTAGACAGACCTTCCTGCACAAGGCGGTAGATTGCTGCCTCCATTGCAGAAGAGAGACGATGTTCCTTGCCTCTTGTTTCAAAAAGCGACCGGATTTTTGTTTTTACTTCAAAATCCTGCACATACTTCCTCAGCGTCGGGATCAATCCCAGATCATCCAGTGCCATAGGACGCAGATTGAAAATAACTTTTCTCATTTCTTCAAGACTTGAACGAACCTGGCCTTTCAAATCTACTATTTCGGCCTGGACCATCTTAAAATCCTGCTTAATGAGCATTCTTTCTACAATTTCCGTCCTAAGCACTAGATTGGCGAGCATCTGCGCAGGCCCGTCATGAATCTCCCGGGCAATCCGCTTCCGCTCTTCCTCCTGGGCCAAAATAATTTTCAAACCTATCATTTGTCGATTCTTGGCAGACTCGATGATACGGGTCACTTGACCTAACTCGCCTGACAAGTATTCTAGCACAACGCCCATCTGCGAACCAATGGTCTCGGCACGCTCAACAGAAGCCTCCACATTTTTGGCACGCTTCTGCAGATCATCCCGCCGGGCCTTTAGATACATTTCCTTCTCACGATAAATCATCAGATCCAGCTGCAACTGTGTCGCTTTTTCATACGCCTGCTTGATATCATGCTCCGAATAACGGACAAAGTCGCGGCTCACCTCGGTAAGCCGAATCCGGGAACGGCGGTAATTCAGCTCTAACTGATCTACTTTCTCGATCGTTTCCGCCGTTTCCTTCAGCACCGACTTCAACTCCTCGTTGAGCGTCTTCAGCTCCTCACGAGTGGAGTCCATGATTTCAAACATTTGATATTTGCTGTTTTCCATGACTTGTATGGCGTTTTTTATGACGCGGTCTATGGCATCGGCTTGTAAATCCACGTTTGTTCGACTCCATTTCTATCGTTTCCGGTATATATCATACCATATCACGATGAGATGGTAACGGTCTTCGTGTTCTGTTCCCATTTTACAGTCAGACCAAGCTGCTCCGAAACGAGTCTGAGAGGGACTAAAGTCCTACCCCCGCTTACATAAGGTGCAACTGATGCGCTCTGTCTTTTGCCATTCAGAACAAACTCTTTCTGACCTACCACCAGATCGATCAGCTTGCTGCCGCGAATCACGGTAATCCGCTGATTTTTGCTGTCCCAGCCCGCCTGTCCGCCGAAGGCGTCCAGCACGTGTTTGATGGGCACATATGTTGTTCCATTTTTAATGACTGGTGCTGCATCAATCGCTTTGGTTGTACCATTCACCGTCATCGACTTCTTTCCAAGCACGAGAGAAGCTGTTCCCGTTGGCAATCCGGCTTCGCTGGACTTGGATGGCATCGTGAAGGCAATATTGTCAAATGCCACCGTTCCTGTCATGGCGCGCTCATCCTGCCCCTCTTCCACGTTAACGACATACACACGCTTCAGTTTCGCCGGATAAGCCATGTTCAGCCCGTTCAGGTCCACATTCACCTTTTTCCATCCATTCCAGTCAATCGCTTTGGCCAGATCGGCATATACCGTTTTACCCTTGGCATCGGTAAACTCGGCACGCAGCCAGTTCAGGCTCTTGTCACCCATAACATCCATAGACATGGAGGTTGCAGAAGCAGAAACCTCACGGCCTGTTGAACCGTTCAGCTGAGCGTAAGCGTACATTTTGCCCGTTCCACCTGTCATGTCGTAGCTGAGCTGCAGCACCTTGGAGCCGGCCTTTTCACCTGTTCCTGCAACGACTGCCGCTGACCCTGTTACTCCTGCCGCATTCGTTGTGAAATTAATCGGATAATTCACGCTTTCGAAGTTTTCCCAGATGGTCTCGCTATCTGCTGCCGAGAGCACAACGACCGTACTGAAGCCATCATAACGACCGATCGCATAACCAACCTGCGCTCCATCATTCACAGAGGATACCGTCAACTGATCTCCTGCCACCTTGCCTTTGAAGCCTACAAATTCCCAGGTGAGCGAGTCTGCCGGTACAGTTACACTTTGCCCACTCTTCGTTGTCGCGGTCACTGGAATCGAAACTGTCGTACCCGCCTTGAGCGAACCAAGACCTGATCCTGCCGTCAGGGACGCCAGCTCACTGCCGCCCAGCACCGTGACTTTGATGGAGGAGGAAGCGCCACTGCTTGTAGCTGTCAACGTTGCTGTGCCCGGCTTCACACCTTTAACCGTTCCGTTGCTTACACTTACAATGTTATTGTTGCTTGATTTCCAGGTCAACGGAATATTGCCTGTGGCGATCGGGTTGTAATACGTGTCATACCCTTTCGCCGTATACTTGCCTTCCTGACCGGCAAGCAGTGTCTGACTGCCACTTACCGCAAAGCCCTTCAGCTTGCCTTCCGGTGCTGTCGAGAATACACCGAGTGTGTTCACCACTTGGCGCTGCTCTGTGCCGTACTCGGTATTAAACGTCAGACTTGCAGATTGCTCCCCAAGCGGACGTGTTACCATCGTCGTTGAGCCGCCGCCGTCCAGATTCATACCTTTCCACACCCCGATGCTCGTCATAAACGACTGAAGCTCGGTCAGTGACAACCCGCTGCTGTTGCTGTTTTTCTCCGCTGCAACAATGTACACATAACGCCCGTCCTGAGAATAACCTACCGCTGTTCTCGCACGAACGCCGCCAATACCGGACGCAACAATATCCCGTGAGAACGGTGTCGCTTGTCCGCCGTTGACGAGAATCGTATGACCGCCGATCATCATCTCCAGATTGCTTGGATCAACAGATTGTCCTGTCGTTTTGGCAACCAGCTTGTAGTCCGCGCCCAGTGTCTGGCCAACCGACAGATGACTCATCACCCAGGTTGCTGCAGTACCATGTGCCCGCAGTATGTAGCCGTCCTTGGGTACAGTCATATTTAATGCTTTTTTATCCGAAATCTGTGTGATGACTCCGTTCTGTACAAGCACCTCTGTCGGTGTGGTGGATGGATCGTTCGGACGTTTGGTTGACGTCCAGGCAGGTGTATAAATATACATGGAGTTGGCATGGCTGTATGTACCTGAACCCGTCTCAACTGTATAGTCCTCCTTATTTATCCCACGCAGAGCGAAGGTTGAACCATCCTGTGCCTTAATTGTGCCGTCAAACGAATATTCGTCGATCATCGGCTTGCCATCTTTGGTTACGGTGAGGGCATACATGCCTTTCAGCTCTGAAGGTGTGGACACCAATACCCCGTCAGAGACTTGTCCGCCAATCGGCGCGAGTTCCCCGGATACGTTGAAATAATCCCCGTTCACGGCAGCGACTGCACCGTTTTCCTTGGCCATGCCGCCTGTGCTTTGTTTGCTATTCAAGTTGCCGCCCTTACCCGTCATCACGTCCAGCTTCACATACGGATTCTGCAAATCCACCTGCACGACATCTGCAAGTACATTTACCTTCGAGCCAGAACGTGTCGTTGTATATCTGTATTTCATGAGCTTCGCACCCGAAGTCAAAATTTCCTCACTCAGCTTGCTTGTATTGGTTGATGCTGCCGCTGCCACAGACTGCCAGGATGTTCCCGACCACATCTGTCCACCCGCACTCATCACCGGTGCAATCCAGATCACACCTGCCAATGTCACGATCGCCCACTTCTTTGCTTTGCTATGCTTTACGTCTTCCAGCTGTTTCCCATGTTTCCCCAGCATGTTCGAAACGTCTCTCCCATCTTGTATATCAATCTTAGATATCACATCTATGCTGCCAGACAGCAATACATAGAGCGACCCCTAGTATACTCTTCTATTAATAGACTGTTTTTTGTGGAAAAAGTTACGCCAAAAGCCAACAATCAGACATAAATTGGCTATTGTTTAATGCATAAGACTCCTATTCTCTGTGTAATCTGCAATTCCCGAGAAAAAGACGCTTCAAGAAATATGCATTCTCGAAGCGCCCCCATATGATAACCAAAGTATAAAGCTATATAACTGACTCTATCGCCTCACAGGTAACCGAGTTTATCCAGAACTCTTTTCAGCATAACCGCTGCCTGTGCCCGAGTTGCATTGCCTTGGGGTACAAACGTATTCGTTGTCATTCCTTGAATAATGCCCGCTTGAACCGCTTTGGCAACGGAATCTTTGGATTGAATTTTTTTGTTATCCTTGAACTTGGATAAGCTTGAATTGGCCGACGTTTGCAGCGATAATGTCTGCCCCCCGTAATTCATGGCACGAACCATCATAATCGCCATCTGTTCGCGGGTAATCGCACGATCCGGCTTAAACGTACCGTCCGTATTCCCCGTGATGATTCCTGCTTCCGCGGCTGCACCGATATAAGCACTTGTGATGCTTCCGCCCCGAACATCCCTGAAACGGCTGGCTGCACTAGGTTCTGCCTTTAACCCGAGTCCTCTTGCTACCAGTTCAGCAAACTCCGCACGGGAGATATTCTCGTTAGGGCGATAATAGGTACCGTTAGGTGTGCTAATAATCCATTTGGCGGACAATTCCTTAATCACATCATTAGCCCAATGCGAATCGGTATCTGGATAACTCACCACATGATTGACAGGAACAACAGCCTGATTGCCATTCAGCTTGCCTTGAATAACGATCCGTCCTGGCATGCTCTTGGAAGAGCTCGGAACATAGGACAGCTGGAACGTTGACATATCCAGTGCCGTCATGCCTGATGTGTTCATTGGTGTATTGAGTGACACTTGCATGGACAGTTCACTCTTAACCTGCTGTTCAATCTGCTGCTCTGAAGCACCCTTACTTGCAAACACACGTACGTCTGTGTAGTTGGCAAGTTTCTGCGCGCCCGCTCCAGCGATTAAACTTTCTACCGTGCCCGAATCAGATAACGGCACAGTTTCCAATTGAACGTACAAAGAAGGTACTACCGTTCTGGAAGAACTGCTTTCATTAATTGGCGTGACCACCGATGAAGCTGCAATCGTACCCACACTGCGGCTCATGCCTGCCAGATCCAGCTTGGACAGCGCTACGGTCCAGAGACGGTCACCATACTTCACTCCAACTGTACCGTTGCGATAATTTCCGGCAATTTGCGTAAGCGTCGTAATCGGGAATCCAACATACGCAGAGTACTCACTGTCTGGAACCTCAAATACAACAGGCTGACTCAGCTTACCGGATGCAGATGCATATTCAAAAGCCTGACTTAACTTTGCCGCATCTACATTAAATTGACGAGTCGTACGGTTGTAGTGCGACATCGCGGACACGGGGGATGCCGTGCTATTGCTCATGACGAGCAGCGGCTGACCATAATTGGACGCATCCAGCTCACTTATCCAAGCCGGACGTCCTCCCGTCTGATTGTTTACAGGCAAGCTGCTGCTGGTCTGCTGCAATGTTAACGGCCCAAACGCCGGCACCGTTGTATTAGACGCATCTCGCAGGGGTACCGCTCCAGGCATGTAGCTAATCGTACCTGTAGGATTGTCAGTCCCCGTAGTGGAGGATAAATCTAATTTCAAGGTCACCACAGAGCCGGAAGCAGATGCTGACAATAACTTGGGACTGCCGCTGTTAAGCAATACGCTGAATTGAGCTAACGTTAAAGCCGTTTCAGGCTGAATCGCTTCACGGAATTGGATCTGGATGGTATCCCCCTGAATTACAGCAGCCAGAATTCTCCCGTTACCATAAGTGTAAGCGACTGGCGTCAGATTAATATAACCTGCGGGGTTATTGTTCAGATCGGTTAGGCGTGTGGCTCCTGGCACATACGATAACGTGACATTTTGTGTATCTTTGACCGCAGAAGCAAGGGTCAGCGTAACAAGATCATCTTCAATGTCTGAGTTGGTTACAAAAACAGGTTTACCATCAACCAGCACAGAATACTGGCTGTTCTGTGGTTTATTGGCTGGATTCAACGGCTCATTGTACCGCATCCATAATTTGTTGCCACTCACCTCCGCGCTTCTGAATTCAGGCGGCTTGGTGTCAATTGAATTGCGGACATAGAAGCCGGTGAATCCGGCAAGTGCCTGTCCACGGCTATCCTTTACAGGCCATGATCCCGGAGCATACGTGACACGAACGACCTCGCCATCCGTAATTGAGCGGCTCAGATTAAGAGTAACCACCGAGCTGCTGTTTACAGAGATGCTATTTACCCCTACAGCGATCTGATCAGCAGTTACACTGAACTGTCTTGCCGCATCCTGTGAGTTAACGTACACCGTTTCAGGATAATACAATGTGATTGTGCTGTAGTAAACATTTCCTTCCCGCGGCTTCGACATTACGGAGTCCAGCCCGTTATCGACATCACGTGCACCAAATGCGGCTGCCGCATTGTTAGACTGATCCGTTACCCGGTTGCCGGTTCCTGGCGTATATGCAATACGAACCACTTGTCCTGCCGCTACACCTGTATCCAGCACAACATACACACTGTCACCCGAGACGTAGGTCTGGCTGACATTGCGCTTCTCTCCATTCACCGTTACCGCATATGCGCTGCTAAACGGGTTGATGCTGGACAACCACTTGTCATATGTCAGACGAATCGTAGTATTGTTATGCATTTTAGCAGTTTTCAGGACAGGGGCAGTGGTGTCTTTGCTCAAGGTTTTGAATGTCCATGAGGTTGAACCACTGAGGCCTGTAAAAATATTTCCCGCCCGATCCCGATATGCATTGGCAGGCAGGTCCACCACATAAGTTGTGTTACTCTCCAGTTCACTTGATGGAGTAATAATCAGCTGTCTGCTGTTTGAACTATTGAAGACCGTTCGGGTTGAAACAATGGTGCCATTCGATTTTTTGAGAACAGGCGCTGTGAAATACCTTGTATCAAGTTCCTTGTTAAAGGTCACCGTCAAGCTTCCAGATACAGGTACATTGGTAGCCCCATTAACAGGCGAAAGCGATGTAACGGTTAATGCAGTTGGATCAGAAATAATGTTGAAACCCCACACATTACCGCTTATGCCGCTAACATCATTTTTATCTGCATCCTGCAAATATCCTTCAGGCATGACGATGTAATATGTAGTATTATTGCTCCAATCCTTGGATGGATCAATCTTGATCTGGGTTGTTCCCAAACCTGTTACCCGAGGTGCACCTGCATTAATCGGAATCTGTTCAAAGATCGTGCCGCCAACCCGGCCCTGATAGATCGTCATCGTACCTTTGCCAGCATTCACGGGTTTATTAAACGTCATCACGATATCAGTGGATGGAGTTACAATCGTTGCATTATCTGGAACCCTGCTAACCATTGCAGCCGAGCCCAGGCCTTGTGTGCTGAACGTCCACTCTTTCTTGGTCAAACCTGCAAAAGGTGTATTATCATCAGCATATACAAAGGTTTTATCATTAATTTCTACGTAGTATGTAGCGCCTGGAAGCGGCTTGCTAAGTGTAATGCTTACACGATACCCGCTGACCGAAGAATCTGTGCCCGCTCCAGTATCCGGAGTAGAAGGATCGGTAATAGGCTGCTGCGGATCAATGGTTACTTGACTACCGGTTGAGAGGATAAAGTCGACAACCGAATCATCATCCAGACGTTTCACCAAAATCATATTATTCGGAGTATCTGCCTTCTTCACCGGTTTATCAAAATCAATGATAAGCGGGGCCGTGGTATCTACATTTGTTGCGTTCACTGACGGTACGGTGTCCTTAACCCCTTCAACTAATGCGTTAGCCGCATAGGAGCGCTGTTCAGCTCCAGTCCAGCCAGTAAACCAGCCTTGAGCAGTTAAAAGTACAATCAACAAGCCCAGCATGCTTTTTTGGGCTATTTTTCTCATGTTCACTGACGTTCCCCCTTATTCCCATGACTTCATATGTCTGATATACAGACCTCTATATGTATTTCGGCTACTAAAGAAATATTTGTTAGCGATTTGGATATAAATCCCAATATATTTTAGATAAGAATACATAACAAAAGCTCCTGATTCCTGAACGGAACCAAGAGCTTCATTGTCGTTGAATGGTTTACAGACCCGCTTGAGACTTCAGCAATTCTGCTTTGTCCACTTGCTCCCAAGGAACATCGAGGTCTGTACGGCCAAAGTGACCGTAAGCCGCCGTTTGTCTGTAGATCGGACGGCGCAGATCCAGCATACGAATAATGCCAGCCGGACGAAGGTCGAAGTTGTTGCGTACAAGCTCTACCAGCTTCTCTTCGCTGACTTTGCCTGTTCCGTAAGTATCCACGTTGATGGATACCGGATTCGCTACGCCAATCGCGTAAGCGAGCTGAATCTCCACTTTATCTGCCAGACCCGCAGCAACGAGGTTTTTCGCTACATAACGAGCCGCGTAAGCCGCAGAACGGTCCACCTTAGTCGGATCTTTACCCGAGAACGCACCGCCGCCGTGACGTGCATAACCACCATATGTATCTACGATGATTTTACGTCCAGTCAGACCTGCATCCCCTTGAGGTCCGCCAATAACGAAACGCCCAGTCGGGTTAATGAAATATTTCGTTTGCTCATCCAGCAGCTCAGCTGGAACGACCGGTAGGATGACCTGCTCTTTGATATCCTTTTGAATCTGTTCCAATGTTGTCTCTTCCGCATGCTGCGTAGACACTACAATTGTATCGACACGAACCGGCTTGTCACCGTCGTATTCAATCGTCACTTGTGTTTTGCCATCTGGACGAAGGTAATCGAGCGTACCGTTCTTACGTACTTCCGCCAGACGGCGAGCGATACGGTGAGACAAAGCGATTGGCAGCGGCATAAGCTCTGGCGTTTCGTTGGTTGCAAAACCAAACATCAAACCTTGGTCACCTGCACCAATGTTCTCTGTTTCACGTGCCATTTGCTCTGGATCACGATGCTCCAGGGCAGCGTTGACACCTTGTGCAATATCAGCGGACTGCTCGTTCAGTGACGTCAGCACCGCACATGTATTATAATCAAATCCGTACTTGGCACGTGTGTACCCGATTTCCTTCACCGTATTCCGCACGATGGCAGGAATGTCCACATATTCAGACGCGGAGCTGATCTCGCCAATAACAAGCACGAGGCCTGTTGCCACCGAAACTTCGCACGCTACGCGAGCGTTAGGATCATTCGCCAGAAATGCGTCCAGCACGGCGTCCGAGATCTGATCGCAGATTTTATCCGGATGTCCTTCAGTTACAGACTCCGATGTAAAAAGATGTCGGCCTTTAATAGACATGAAGTTTCAACCTCCCATAACTATATAGTATGGCGATTGCCCGAACAAAACATAACGACGATTCGTTCACTATGCTCCCGAAGGCGCTTTACAGCATAATAAGGATACTGATCCGCATTCACGAAGACAAGGATTTTTCAGGTAATTGCCTCAACAAAAAATCAACCTTTCCCTAGTGGAAAAGGTTGCATACCTCATCTGCCATCTTATCGTATTTGTCAAGTGGTGTCAATTCAGGGACACGTAACGTATGAGTGCTACAGGTGCAGTTCTGCCTGGCGAATCAGGCGTTTCGTAATCTCTCCACCAACCGAACCATTCTCGCGGGAAGTAAGATGTCCCCACCCTTTATACTGCCCATATGAATGATCTGTAATCTCGCCAAGCTCCCCGCCAAACTCGGTATCTGCACCAGCCAGACTTCCACGTCCGCCATAACCCACATTCAGACCAAACTCCGCAGCAATTTCATACTTCATCTGATCGAGCATTTGACGACTTTCCGGTACGACCTTCCGATTGCTTCTAGCCATCGTTCCTGCACCTCCATTGATTAGTTGTCTACAAATATAGAGTGAGCAGGAACATATCCGGCTAGCCGTATTAATGTTTGTTAGAACTGGTTAATCTGAACAATCCCGTACAATAATAATGAATAATTGCTGAGGTCGCTGCACAACCTATTTCAACGTATATCCACCGCGTACCATGACCGTCAGGCTGTATTTGTTACCGTCCAGAACCGTAATGCCCCGTCCATCCTTTGGAAAAGAAAGCAGGTGATTGGTCGGCGCCGCCTGTCCATTCGTCAGGTCTACCCCGTCCGTCAGATCGGCTACACCATTCGTACCCTCACTGACGATCACCGCTTTGCCGCTGCGTACAATGAACTCCGCGCCCGATTTGCCGAGCAGCTGTTGACCCGGCTTCACGGTTACAATCTCCACGGCATCGGTTGCACCTGATACCAGCGGAGGAAGCCCCGGATCGGTACTGGAAACGCCCGTGCTTCCTGTTCCTGCCGATCCATTGTTGCCCGTGGATGTGCCCGGCGTAGAGCCAGTATTGCTGCTTGTTCCATTACTAGTGCTGTTTCCGGATGGAAGCTTTCCACCCAAGGCTTGTTGGATCTGCTGATCGACATAACTCTTCGTCACAACCGGATCGTCTGCGGTTCCCGGCTGAATCGTGCCTGCACCGGTGGCTGTATCGTTATATACGGCCCCAATCCACACACCGGCACCAATTGCCAGTGCGGCCAAAGATACTTTCATATATGGTTTCATGTGTGATATGTTCCTCCTCTGGTAATCTATTAACTTTAACTATAGAGAAAAAAGAGTGATGGGACAAGCAAAACCTCGCTCCCTTTGCAATGGGGAAGCGAGGTCTGCCTAGCGATTAGGGTTAGAATTATTGTTATTTGTTGTTACCGTTATTGTTGTCTGAACCCTCTTCCGGGAATTCCGGCTCTTCTTTTGGCAGTTTGGATGTGTCATAGCTGTAACCTTGCTCGGCCAAGCGGATACGTTGTCCTTCAAATACATCATAAAGTGCAACACGATAGGAGCCGCCACGGATTTTATCAAACACCCTGTCATCAATACTCCAGGTTAACGTCTGGTTAATACCTGTTTTCAGGTCAGTGGCTAATGCAAGCTCTTTGTCAAACACTTTGCCTGAACCGTCCGTCACGGACAGGATGTATTTATGTCCACTTTCGCCGCTATCAACCGCCTCTTCCTGAGTTAAGGAGTAGACCATTTCGAATTGAACGGATGTACCGCCACTCAGATAACCTCTGATATTGGCACCAGAGAATTTGAACGGATACAGATCAATATCATTCAAGGATGACAGTACAGGCAGCGATTTTGGCTGAATTTCGAAGGAAGTAGCATTAACATAAGCTGTAGCATCGCCATCCCCGGTAACGAATTTGTTATCCGCGACCCCTTCACCCACAATCAGACGCATATCAGATAACGTTTTGACGCTCTTCGGTACTTTCGCCCAGAACGTTACAATACTCTTCTGCCCCGGCCCTGGAACACGGTTCGCTTGCTTCGCCTCTGCTTTGTAATACATACCATCGGCTGTTTTGTAGTAACCTACCAGCTTGCCCAGACCGTTCTGTCTGAGCGATTTGTTTGTCATCTCAAACTCAGTATATACGATATCGGAAGACGATCCCGGATAGACGAACGTTCTGCGTACGCCAAGCTCTGTTTCTTTCTCCGAAGTGCCTTGTGTGAAGGATTTTCCTTCGGCAACATAAGCCAGCGGCTGAATCAATCCAGAGGTACTGAGCGTAATCCAGTCATTGGTCTCCTGTTCGCTTACTTTTTCCAGCAAGGTCAGTTCCAGACGGCCCATGCTAAGCTCTGATGGAATCTTCGTCAAAAGATATCCCTCCGTAACCATACCTGGACCCAGCAGCTTCCCGCCTTGAGCTTGAATCAGCTTCGTATCTCCGTCTATACGGGCCGAGTCAATCGTGAACATCGCTCCCAGCTCCGGCAGTTGTACCGTCTTCGTCGATGCGTTACGAATCGTGACCTTGGCAGCAATGATATCACTATCCATCCATGGAAGACGCTGCAAGGAACCTACAGACACACCGAATGTTCCTTTACTGTTTTTGATGACCGTCTCCGTAGTAAGACCATCCCCGCTCGTCACCGATTCAGGAATGGCATAGATGCCTACAGGGTAGGAAAACTCAAATCCGGCGGCAGAACCTGCACTTGAACCCGTGTCTTCTTTGCTCTCGTCCTTGGAGGACGGGGTCATCACCACAAATTTGATCTTGCTTGTGTCGCCATCCCCTTGAAGCGTAGAGGTCAGCTTAATCGTTTTGGTTGATCCCGGTTTTAACTTCAGATCATCCAAAGCCTTGGTTTCGATCGGATATGAAGTACCATCTTCGGTTCGAATCTCCAAAGCATATTTCGGAATCTTCACTTCCTTCTTCCCCTGATTCTTCAGAACCCACTGCATCGTCAGCTCATATTCCTCATCTTCCGCACGCACACGAGCGGACTCCAGCAGAGTCGATACGGTCTGTCCATCAATCGAAATCAGGTTAGGCTGATTCACTTCCGTATTCACATTCGTTTGACTTGCTTCAGGAAGCTGTAATGAAGCCACAGGAAGTGCAGTTTTCTCTTCTCCCTGCTCTTCCACAAGCAGCAGTTCTGATTTTTCTAGCTTGACTGCTGTAGGTAAAGAAGCCATTAAACTTAACGTTTTGTTGGCCTGTGCCTGGATGCTGATGCTCGTGCTGTCCTTATCCAGAGTTAACGGATAGTTTGTGCCCCCTGGTGCACGCAGAATCCACTTCACATTGGGATTGTCCAGCAGTTTATAGCTAATGTTATTGAGATTCACACCAATTTTCACATACTGCTTCTTGTTTTCCCCAGGGTACACCTTAATACCGGAAACCTTAACCTTTACAGCCGAATCACTAAGACGAACCGTCTTTGTCTTGCCTACGGGTGTTGTGATGCTGTAGGCAGCAGGAACAACAAATTTGCCAATCGTACTTTCATAATTCGGTTTACTGAAATCCCATTTCACGATCAGGAAGTTCAGATCGCTCAGCTTCACTTCACGTCCAACCTTCATAACATATGTCAGATCAACCGTAGAACCCGGAGATACCGACTTCTTCTCCTGATCCTTCGCAATCAGCTTAGGCGAGAAGCTTGTGCCTCCGCTGGTCTTCACTTTACTCCAGTAATCCAGCATCATCATCGGTTTACTGTCGTTGTTCTTATACGTCAGGGTATACGTGACCGTATTTCCGTCATTCTGAGATAGTATATTTACATCCGTCAAACTCACCGTACTCCGAGCCGTGACTTTCACCGGAGGCACATTCGCCAAAGTATGTACAACTTTATTGGCAGCAGCAGCCTTCTTATCCGCAGCCGATTTATTCGCACTGCTGGAAGCATTTTTATCCGCATTCGCCGGATTCGTCGCAGCCGTAATATATCCCCCACTTGAACTGATCAACAACACACTTGATAACAAAGTCGTCATGACCTTTTTATGATCCACTTCCAAACCTCCCATAAGTTGCTTGTTGCTTTATAGTATAAACGTTTGAGAGAGAAAGAAAGTTACGATGTTGTTGTATAAAAGAAAAAAGCTTACCCATAAGGGTAAGCTTTTCTACAACTCACTGTTATTAGTTAGCAGAAGTTGTGATTGAGATGTTTTTGTTAGGAGCAGGAGTATTTGCAGTGATCACAACGTCAGCAGTTGTACCAGCAGCAACAGTATACCCTGGCAGTTTACCAGTCAAAGCAGTTCTGATCAATCCAGCTACTTGAACAGCAGTTTCATTGCCAGTTACCGTAATTGTAAATGTTTTACTTAATGTACCATCATTGAAAGTAATTGTGTTATTACCAGCAGCAGAAGCGCCTTGAGTAACTTTAAGCGTAACTTCCTGACCTTTAGCTGTAACTTGGTCTTTACCTTCAACTACAGTTTTAACTTCGCCTTTAACTCCAGCACCGCTCAACAGGATGCTAGTTGCCTTAGCTCCTACAGCTTTAGAAGTCAAAGTAATAACATTGTCATCACTTGCAATAGTGTAATCTGTATCCAAATCAGTACCAATTGCTGTTACAATGTTATTTGTTACTGTTTCCAAACTGTCAGTAGCCAAAACAGCAACAGTTTTAGAAATAGGAGTCACACCATCATTGAAAGCCAATTGCAAGTTACCATTAGCTGGAACACCAGTAACTTCAACTTCAAGTACTTGTGCTTCACCTGGGTATGCAACAGCTCCATCAACAGTAGTAGTTGCGGATGTAGTTACACCAGTAGGTGTAGATACATTAGTAGTTGTTCTGTATTCAGAAGACTCGCTTGCAAATTTGCTAGAGTCACCTAGCAAGTGAATGAAAGTTGCATTTTTGTTCACTTTAATGATATAAGGATTGTTATCTTTGTTCTCATCTGCAAACTTCACTTCAACAGACTTACCATCTGCGGAGATTTTTGCAGTATAATCACCTTTAGCAGCTGATAAAATTTCGTCATCTGCTTTATCAGCGCGTCTAACAGTAAGGTTACCTGCTACACCATTAGCATTAGTTTGTTCCAAAGTAGTTGTGAATGGAATTTTAACTGTTCTGTCTTGTTGATACAATTGTTTGTTTGAGTTAAAACCTGCTCCATTTTCATCAACTTTTGGTGCAACATTGCCGTTTGGAGTAACTTCTACAGAACCAATTTTGTTGCCTGCATAAGTTTGAATTCCATTATTGCTTACAGTGCTAACTCTGTTAGAAGATGTAACATCGGAATTAGTTTTCAAAGTCACTTTGTTTCCGCTAATGGATACAGAATTAATTACTGTTCCAGATACGATAAAGTCACCAGCAGAAGCATTAGCAATAGCTTTGTTGAACTCAACTTCGATTGTTCTAGCATCTTTAAGAGTTGCAGTATTAGCTGTCAACGCAACTTCATTCAATGTGTCAGCTTCAACCCAATCAGTTGCTTGACCTGTTTTAGATTTCAATCCAGCAATTTTAATTCCTTTTACAGAACCACCGTTGAAAGTAACTTCAGTTCCTTCGATGTATTGTGGAAGAATAACTACAACAGATTTACCGCTATCTACTACATTTACAGTAGCATCGCTCGGAAGAGAGATGTTTTGTACTTGAGTAGAGTTATTTTTTTGGAAAGCGATGTAGTAGTTAGCACGATTGTTCAGAGCTGTAAGATCAACTTCTCTGTCAAATGTCAGAGCGATTTTACGATCAGATCCACCTTTAACATCTACTCCGTAACCTGTCAGTCTTGGAGCTGCGCTATCACTTGCCAAGAAAGTACCTTCATAAGTAACCATTGTGTTAGAAAGAGCTGTTCTATCCTTCACATCAGAAACTTTCAGATTGTACGTACCAGACAGTTTGCTGAAGAATACTACATTGAATTCTTTGTTGTCATTTCCAACTGGCTCAACAGCTTTCACTGGAATATTATTACCATCTTTTTTAACAGAGTAGTACTTAATGTCATTAGCATCTACTGCTTTGTCAAAACGTACAGTCAATTTGTCTGCATACTTAGAACCATAAGTTGCTTCAACTACTTTAGGTTGAACAAGATCAACTGAAGCAGTTACTTTATGTTCTTTAGTAGCATTAGCATTACCGGAGTAGTCTTTCACTTCTACGAACAAAGTGGACTCATAACCTGGAAGACGGTTACCGGAATCAAATACAACTTCAAACACATTAGAAGACAATTGAGTTACTTTACCAGTCTTCTTGCTATCGCCATTTTTCCAGTAGAAGCTGTCGTTAGTTACAGAATTCGGATCAATCTCTTCGTCGAAAGTTACAGTTACTTTTTCCAAAGTAGCGGAGATTTCAGTTACTTTAGGACCTTCAGTATCAACTGCCACTGTGAAGTCAGTAGTTGCTGCCAATGATTTCAGACCAGCGTAGTCTTCAACCAAAGAAGTTGTCAGCTTGTGAGCACCTTCAGAGATTGTGCCAGTGAAATCACGAAGAATTACTTCTCTTTCATTAGCGCCCAGAGTTACTGAACCAACATATGCTTTGTCATCCAATTGGAAGTTGCTGCTTGTTGGTGCTTTAACTGGCTCAGAGAAAGTTACTTTAATCGCTTTAGTTCCCAAAGCTTTAACTTCAGTTACTGTAGGCAAAGTGTTGTCAGCAGATGAGAAGGAAACTTCACCTTGTGGCAATACTGTACCTGTGGAAGATTTCACGTTTTTAACAACTACTTTGTAAGTAGTTCCTTGTGTGAATGCACCTGCAGAAGTTGTATCCAACAAGAGACGTACTGTTTTACCATCTTCCAACAAAGTTGCAGATTTAACTTTACGGGAGTTGTTATCTACATTGTAGTTGTTTTTGTCAGTTGCAGTAGCTTTGTCTACTTTACCGTCAAAAGCAACGTCTACTTCTTTCAGGTTAACGGAAGAAGCGGATTGTACTTTAGTTGCAGCTTCTACAACGTAAGTAACTTTTTCAGTGAATTGCTTATCTTTGTAAGTGAATTTCACTTCAGTTTCTTTGTTAGCTTCGAGAGCTTTATCCAAAGTTACTTTTACTGTTTCGCCGTCACTGATTGTGAAAGTAACGACTTTACCAGCTTCGCTTACTTCGTATTTAGTTACTTTCAAGTTTTGTGCTTGGTCAACAGCATAAGCTGCGCCTACCAGCAATTCGCGGGAAGCGTTAGCGCTGAAGTTAGCTTTAGCGTCTACCAGACCAGCGTTGATTGCTGCTTGAACGTAACCTTTAGCCCATGCTGGAGCTGTGTTGTCAGTTTCAGCTGGAACTTCCAGATCCAATGCACGAGTCAGGATTGTAGCCATTTCTGCTACTGTTACTTTACCGTTGAAGTCGAAGATTTTCTTTTCAACGTTTTTACCTTCCATGATGCCCGCAGCAGTTACTGCTTCGATGTAAGGTACAGCCCAGTTTTTAGCAGTGTAGTTTTTGTCTGTGTAAGACAATTGGCCAGTGATCTCTTTCAGACCCAGCAATTTAGTGATTACTTTCGCGAACTCAGCGCGAGTCATTTCTTTATCAAGACCAGCTGTGCCATCCGGATATCCGTTGAAGATACCTTTAGCTTTCAATGCGTCAAACTGTTGTTGCGGGGAAACTGCTGTATCACCGAATGCTACAGAAGCAAACATTGAGAATGCCATTGCTGTAGACAATGCTACGGATAAAATTTTCTTCATAACCTTTTTTTCTCCTCCTTGGGTGTTCATAACATTTAAATTTTCTTTAATAGGGTCGCTCGTGTTCCTCATATATTGTTGCACCCCCTTTCCAGAGTTCTGAGCAAGTTAATATAAATGATGTCTGTGAGCATATCACAGAAACTTGTAACCTAGTTCAACAATCAGGTCCACACGTAAATAGAGTAGTTTCCTAATCCTACCTACGTATTATACAATGGGTCTTCCGAGTCGTAAAGCAATTTTTTCTAATAAATAGACAAGATTCTTCACGAGGTCATTCTTGGTAAGTTCCCCAATGTTTTTGACTCTACATCTTAAACGCAGTAGATTTCAAAAAGTTGCGCCTTCCACAAAAAAAGTTTTGAATTTATTTATGTATTGAAGCTGTGCGGGTTTGGACGTCATTCAAAACATGTGGAAACCCTTGATATATCAGCATTTCTGGATACCCTGTCTCGTTTGCATTCTCATGCCAACGTTTATTAATACCCACGTCAGAGACGCATGAAGCGACAAATTCCTCAGAAAATAAAAAATAAAAAGCACCCCGTTAAGGATGCTTTTGGTGTAAATCTTGTACTTGTCCTAGCGAATTTTCATCGCAAGTTCGATAATCTGTGCACGCATATTCGGATCACTGTTCAATCTCAGATACATATCATCAATTGCCAGTCTGTTCTCCCGATATGTCTTCTCATGCTTCATCGTTGTATGAGACCATTCAATAAGTTCATTTTCAGCCAGAACCAGATTATTATAGGCATCATGGAAGCCGGTCGTCTGAACAAGCTCTTCCATGACTTCCTGAGTGATCTCCTGAGTCTTACGTGTATCTTCCAGTTTCTTCTCCAGAATGACTGCCTGCTTCTCAAACTGTGTCTTTGCCTTCATGTATCCCAACTGGGACTTCGAATAAATCGGTTTCATTAGCTAACTTCACCCTCTAGATCATTGTGTATTTGTTGTTATTGTATCTTAATCTCTAGCAAATTACAAAAATAGTTATTGGTAAAAATTCGTTTCCTTCTATTATAAATGAGTCCGATGTCAATTCGATTAACCGTTATAAAAAGGACCTGTCCTTTAACAAAAGGGACAGGTCCTTTCCGAATAGAATCGATATTGATGAAATCTAGCTCAAGTTTTTAGGGAATACCTTGGTGCTCTTCTTGAGCAATTCAACAGCAATTTTACCTGCTTCTGCACGAGTCAGGTTCCCTTTCGGGTTAAATGCGAACTGTGACTTCTTCTGTCCAGCTACGTTAACCGGAGAGCCTTCCATGATTTTGGCTTTAGTCACTGCCAGTATAGATGGTTTCGAATAAGCTTCCATTGTACCAGAATCGATGAAGGACTTCGCCAGTGTAGCATTCAACTTATCATCATTGTTGGCCAGCTTCAATTCAAGTGCTCTTGCGATCATCACTGCTGCCTGTTCACGTGTGAGAGGCTGATCCGGACCAAAGTTTCCATCCGTCAGTCCTGATACAATGCCCGCTCTGGCTGCAGTTTCGATACTTGCATAATCCCAGGTAAAGGAGCTTGTTCCTGAACCGACATCCGTAAATGTTGGATTGCCATCTGCAGTAATTGGCAGATTCAGACCTTTAACCAGAATCGTAGCAAATTCCCCACGAGAAGCGCGATCATCGGTACCGAATTGTTCGAAGCGAATAGGCTGCATGAATCCTTTAGCATACAACGCATTCAGAATATTTCTTGCCCAGCCATGGTTGGTAATATCGTTATAGCTTCTTCTTAACTTCATGACTTTGTAATAACCAAATTGATCAAATGGCACGGTAACGGTGTGTTTCTTGGAATCCACTTCCCCACCGATCCGCTTCCATTCACGACCTGGCGTGTAATAAAACACGGAGATCGTAGTTCCGGCATCATCCACTACATTAGAATCATATGCCAATGTTAACGTTCCACGCTGAGAAGGTTTAATTTTACGTTCAGCAGGAGTCGATGGATCACCATACAATGCCTCCTGCGTATATGGACCCACACCGTTTGTAGGTGCCTTATACGTTGTTGAATCTCTTGATCCATATTCACCCAGTCCGCCATTAATCCAGTAGATATCAGAGATTGGGCTAAAATTCAGTGCATCTCCTACAGTAGCAGAGAATCTTCTGAAATACTCTTCCTGAACGTCAAACGTTACGGGATCGCCTTCGCCTCTTTCAGAACCTACCCCCATAACCGTTCCATAATCATTACGCCGTTCAACAATGCCGTTGTTCGGATCTGCAATACCGAATAAAAGCTTGTTATCTGGATAAAACTTTTTGATCCCGCGAATATCGGTACTTTCCATAACAGTACCTTTCGGGAAACTCAATTCAAGCTTTTTATTAAACGCCGAATATTTATTGGCTACTTTAGGTGCCATATACTGTGAATCCACACCTGGACTTGTCGTATAAAACACATCAATTGTATCTGTAGTTTTTACACCATCACGGTCAATGGTAAGTTTGATTTTATTGGATTTATCCGCTTTTAAACCCACATAATCGAGTACAAAACGATCTGTCTCTACACCTTGCAATTTCGTTGCATTATCTTTGTCAATAACAACACTTGTTGCCCCTTCAGCTTCGATATCAAATCGAACAAAGTTTTTATTGACAACGATATTATTCCCGGAGTTTGGTTTAGGCGACAGAATCCGATAGCCCGTTACCTCTTTGACAATTTCAAGCTTTTGACTCGTCTTGGCTCCCGTACGATTAAAGAGATCCAGTGTGTAAATATAAGTTCCTGGTGTCTCTATCTTCAGATTACGAAGTCGAATAACAAAGTCTTGCTGGCGTCCAGACTTGTCTATTGTGACATTGCCATTATCCAACGCGTATTGAGGATCAATAGTTGCATTGTCCCAAGTTGCAGTAGCTCCATCAGGAATTTCCTGTTTAAAAATATTTTGCGTACCCATGCTCAAACTCATTCGAGTCGCACCAGCACCACGTATAACAATATCGAATTCCTTGAGACTTGTAGTTATTTTATTGTTGGCAACGACAAACTCTGGCGACATATTAAATGCATCTTTTACCCATTGTGCATTCGGGTCTAATGGATCAACAAACTCCGGGCGTCCTTTCGTAATAGCCGGTTGAAAGTTTTGAATAGTTGAAATATTGTTGTCGTTAATATAAATACGAAGTTCTTTAGTAACTTCTTTAAGCTGCCCGTTCTCATCCTTGGTTGTACCCGTCAAGACGATTCGGTTTTCACCGAAGAACAACAACCCATCCGGCTCACCGATTGGAATGATAACATTGTTAATTGTTCCATCATCACTCAGATCAAGCTTACGTGGGAAAGCTCCATTCGCAGCACCCGTAGCGTCTGTAGAATACGCTTTGGTACCATTAGCAAAAATCTCAGCGACAAAATATGGGCTTTTCAGGGTGTCAAAACCGATATATTTACCCTGAATAGGCACTCCAGTGGCATTATCCTTCAGATCATGTGTCTGACCGTCTGTAAGATTCTCAACAGAAATGAAGCTCTTGGAAGCAAAGGAAATTGTGGCGTTTTTGCCTGTATTGGAACCCGCATACTTGAATTGCACAACCTGATTTCCTGTTTTAAAGCCTGTGATTTTGTAAATATTTTTGGTTGTGTCGGTTGGAGTAAGCGACCTTATATGATCAATCGTAATCGAACTTGTTCCTCTTGGTAGATACTCCGCTCCCAATGTCCCTGCATCAGCTGGTGCTCTGCTGGTTTCCACCAGAATATAAAATGTAGAACTACTAACACTGGAGCCATCCAGCGATACTCCATCCGGAACTGTACCGGTTCCATCATAATCTTTAAGATATTTTAAACCAGTAATTACAACAGCATCTTGAACATATTCAAAGTTCATATTGGATGTAACAACTTTATCGCCATACGTTACGGAAAGATTATGGTTCTGCAATCGATCTGGTGCACCTTTAAATGCAATACTATTAATATCAAATGAGATCAAAACATATGAAGGGGTGTTGTTCCCTACACTCGGAATAGGCTCAATGTCGACATTCGCAACGCCCGTAGGTCCACCTTCATCAACACTGATCGTGGGAGTTATTGATGTGTCAGTCGTTGGTAACAATAATTGTGCTTTGACATTCGCATCATTAGGAGCGCCGCCATAAGTCGGTCTGGCTGATGATAACATGCTTTGCGGAATGCCATTCGCTCCTTCAATCAGGTCGAGTCTCGTGAATGGTTTTGTCTCATCATAGTACAACAAGGAATAATTGAATATTTTCTTGTCAACGCCACTCTCAATCGTTAATTTGAGACTGTTTTCACCTGGTTTTAAAGTGAGCACAGGCGAGAAAAATGTACCATCCTGCAGCAGTGACGTTGGAAGCTCTGAACCCCCGTTTAGGGAAATCGTTACTTTAGTTGAGTTTTTGGCAACCCCCTGAAGTGTAACTTCACCTGAATTCACTACAACTTGAGATCCTTCATTCAGGTTCAGGTTATCAGGACCACCCAAGACTTGAAGCTTTTCAATATATGGCACAGAATCGTATAGAATATAAAAGCTTTCTGAACGCTCACTAGGCCCTTGTGATCCTGTAAACGTAACTCTGTTCATTCCGGGGAACAACGTAATGGTTGATCTGAAACGGTTATCGGGACGATTAGGATCCACAGTAACTACACCTGGGGCTACGCGAGTAGCATCTGCAACCCACTTGCCATCTTTAAGGTTCATCAATTGTATATTCACGCCAAGTGTAGAACCAGTAACATTAGTGAAGGTACCCGTAATTTCCTGCTCCGAACTGGTTACATTGTACGCATTTTCTCTTTTTAATCCATCTGTGAGGGTACTGTCCAAGTCTAGCCCCACAGTGCTCTTCAATGAAACATTGGCTGTATTATCTGGAGTAAAATAGCTCGTCTGTCCCGCCGCCGATGCGACTGGTGCCAGGCCTGCTGGTATCAGAGATACAATCAGAGCCACCATCATCAGCCAAATCATCGGCTTCTTCGTACGTTGCATGCAATCATCTCTCCTCTTTTTAAGTCAGTTACCGTTATTTATCGGCAATTAGGTTCCAATTATTTAGTAAAAATCTCAAAAAAAACAAAAAAGCCTTATCCACAGAGGATAAGACTTGGGGCTGAAATGATATTCAACAATAGCGGTAATCAATATGAATGTATTTAAGATCTAAGATTTCGAACGGGTCTGCGGATTCAGCTTGACGCGCATACGCATCAGGAAGTTGATGACCGGTTTTCTCGTTTTGCTCACGAGACCGATGACCTCCGCGCCCACTTGCAGGAAAAACATCATGATACAGATGACAACAAAGGTCACCCAGTTAGCTTCAAACATCGCTGCGGAGGACTGGATAATCGCCAGTACACCGAAGAAAGCAGCAATACCGTAAATGATCAGCACCGTCTGACGGTGGCTGAATCCAAGCTCACGCAAGCAGTGATGCAAGTGACCTTTGTCCGGTGAGAAGATCGGCTTCCGTTGTACCGCACGGCGAATAATGGCAAAGAGCGTATCCGACAGCGGCACGCCGATAATGATCAGCGGTGTAATGAAGGACACCACGGCAATCTGTTTAAATCCGAGCATCGACAGCATAGCCAGAGAGAAACCAAGGAATAACGAGCCCGTATCCCCCATGAATATTTTGGCCGGATGGAAATTAAAGAACAGGAATCCGATAATGCTGCCAAGCAGCACCAGACACATCAGAGCAATCATCGTATTACCCATCAGGAAAGACATCACTGCGATCGTACCAATGGCAATACCAGACACGCCAGCAGCCAGTCCATCCAGTCCGTCAATCAGGTTAATGGCATTCGTTACCCCGACAATCCATAGAATTGTCAGCGGAATCGATACCCACGTTTCAAGGGAAGAATACGCATCCTGGAACGGAATGTTCACGAAGTCTACGCGGATGTTAAAACCGAACACAACAACTGACGCAGCTACAATCTGGCCAAGCAGCTTGACTTTGGCTGACAATTCAAAGCGGTCATCCAGTGCACCAATCAAGACAATGATGGTACCCCCGATCAGAAATGCACTGACAAAGCTCATATCCCTGGTCGTAAACCATGACGATACAAATGGAAGCAGCGCTGCAACCGTAACGATAAATGCCAGATAAATCCCGAGACCGCCAAGACGAGGCATAATCCGGGTGTGCACCTTACGTGCGTTTGGCTTATCCATAGCACCGATGCGGACTGCGAACTTTTTGACAAGTGGTGTCAGAGCTAAAGCAAGTCCCATTGACACAAGAAATCCAATGATAAAGATCGCTACCATTTGAACATTCGACCCCCAATTATAATACCGTACAAAAATTATAAATCCCCTGATCTCTTTTTCTTTCTATATATAAAAAATATTGTTTGTCACTGTTGATGAAAATGTTCCTGTTGCAGGTAATCACTAGTTACACGCTACGAAGAGTGCAGGGGAAGACCTGTAGAAACGAAGTGGCCGCATTTATCACCGAATTTCATCCTTGAACAAGGATAAATAGAAATTTGGGGATAAGGGCGATCGGAAGGTTGCCTTGCAATCGTAGTAATAAGTGTAACAACTCCAGTTCTAGCCGGAGTGGTTATGTGCAACAAATCCGGTTTTCATGGAGTGGCACACGTGTGCCGGAATGAATTATACGCTGATCACCTGTGAAAAGCTATCTTCAATTTCTAGCAAAAACACGCAATTATCTCGCAATTACCTGTTTTTAACGGGCTTTTGTCACGTTTTCTTTGTCCCGCATCACTTTCAGAGCGAATTTCGGGAGCGCAAGCATACGTCCAGCCCGGCTAGGCTCACGAAGCAAACGATAAAACCATTCAAGCCTCAGCTTTTGAAACAACTTGGGGGCACGTTTCATTTTGCCTGAGATGATATCAAAGCTGCCGCCAACCCCCATGGTGACAGGAACCTGCAGCTCCTGCTTGTATTTGTGAATCCAGGGTTCTTGCGTATCCGCCCCGCGAGCAACGAACAACAGATCCGGTGCAGCCTGCCGAATAGAAGCGACAACCTGCTCATCCTCGGCCGGACCAAAGAAACCGTCTCGATAACCCACAATACGAATAGCCGGATATTGCTGTTGTAACCGATCTGCCGTAGCTTGAATCACCTCAGATGTGGAGCCAAGCAAGTACACGCCCCACCGATAGTTTTCTCCAACTCGAAGCAATTCATGTAAAAGATCAAACCCAGGTACCCGCTCGGCTACAGGATCACCGCAATAATTGGCAGCCCACACCACGCCGGTTCCGTCTGGAACAATCATCTCGGCATCCTGCATGACCTGCATCATCGCCGGATTTTCCAGTGCGGCCATGACCATTATCGGATTGGCTGTAATGATCTGATGCGGCTGTTTGGACAGCACCGCTTGCTCAAGCACCTCGACCGTTTCTTTCATCGTTAACTTGGAAAAAGGAATACCATAGATCGAAACGGTAGGAATAGATCCCGTCTGACTCATTGTTATCTCATCCTTTGCGGCCTAAATAGGTAATAATTTGCTTTGCAGGCTCTCTGGCCTCCTGCTTCAACGCCGTAATGCGATCCTCATGCTGCTTCAACCATTGGGAACGCTGGTCCAGCAATCCGGCTACCTGCTCGGCAAGCTTGTCGCCATCCAGTGAGCCGGTATCTCCCGCTGGTTCACTCTCCAGTCGAAGCAGGAACTGATCGATCTTGGGATCATAAGAAATGCCGACTGGCGGAACGTACTGGGAAGCGGCGTAGATCAGACTGTGCAATCTCATACCGATCATGAGATCACACCGGCTCACTTCCTCCAGCATCAGTTGAGGATCGGTAAGGTCCTCTGTGATACTGATCTCACTGCCTTTACGGGTTATATCATCGAGCATCTCCATAATAAAACGCGAGGCCTGCACATCATCGGGCAGATGGAATGGCATGAAGCGCAGGTGCACTGCCTTCCTTGCAGCCAGCTTCTTCAATCCGGCAGCAATAGCCGTCAGCTCCTTGCGATCTGCTTCCCAGAAACGAACGGACACACCGATCACTGGAAGCTTGACATGTTTCGTCTCTGATGTATCCGAGCCTACTTGCTGCCGCTCCAACGTAATATTAGCGTCAACATCTACACCAGAAGCATCATGGGCAACCACAGTGCTGTTACCACCATCAGCAGCAGTTGCATCTACAGTATCAGAAGTAATATTTCCTCCAACACTTTGTACAAAAGCTTTCTCCGGCAACGGCAGTCCCATCACCGGATCAGGCACAACATGAATTTGATTCCATTTCAGCCCGAGTCTGCGTAAATAATCGGCGGACTGCTCATCTCGTACCGATACGTAGGTACAGGACTTGAATACCGATCTGATCATCGGGTTAAATATTTTACGGTTCACAGGGCCAATGCCCTGAGCATAGATAAATGTAGGCTTTTTCAACCACTGAGCCAGCTTGATCACACCCAGATAATAAGGGATGGACTTCAAACCCGTTGCATCCTGAAGCAGACTGCCTCCGCCGCTGATGAGTCCATCACTCTCCTTGAGCGCTTCACGAACTTCCTTTAGCTTCATTCGGTGTACCGCACGAACGCCATACATAGAGGTTGTCCATGCAGGGTCGATCGAGAGCACAATCGGTTCAATCGTCACATTGGATCGCTGACTCTCTTCCTCCAATGCGGTCAGGATGGATTTCAGTACAGCCTCATCTCCGCTATTGCGAAATCCGTAGTACCCTGAAATGACTAGCTTTTTAGTAGTGGGGACCATTTTTTCCAACATCCTTCCGCGACTTGCCACACACCCACAGCAATGATACCAATGATCAAGCCAAGTCCGAGTCCCATCACACCGCGAATCAGTGACAGTACAGCCGGTGTATGAATATGCGCAAATGTATCCACCATAGACAGTTGACCCATCGTAGCGATAATCAGCGCAAAGATGACTTTACGGTATTTTAAAGCGGCGAACACGCCAACGATAAACAGTGGGTGTCCCAGCACAAATTCTTTAAATCTCGGCCGAACACCAAAGGTATCCTCCAGCGTTGTACGCAGGAACATCTCAAATGGCGTAACCGAACCGGAGTTGCCTGTACGGCTCAAATAATAATATCCAACAACAGCAGCAACAAGTGCCAGTATCACCATAATGACGGTAATTGGCATACGGAGCAAATCCTTGATCTGTTTCACAGAGATTGAACCGGAGCCGCGATAGAACACAATATAGAGTGCTACCAGCCCGATCGGGGCAAAGTGCAGCAGGCTCACACCACGGAACTGGTTAATCACCAGACTGTACGTAATGTTATTCAACAAAGCAATCACAAAAGGTACAGCTACGAATGTAAGAATTGAAGTTCTTACATACAGAATAATCGTCTGTTTCAAACGGCGACCCGCAGAAGCATCCGGTTGACGAAGCTGCTGCGCATTAACAGTGCGAACTGCAAGCACCATTGCAATGGTAGGTGCAGCAATCGCCGCCAGCAAGGCAATCGCCTGCTCTAACAGCGTTGGCTTCAGCAGGAACAGACCTGCGCTGCCCACCAATCCAAGAAGGAATACCGCAATCGTGATTACAGGTACAAAATAAGAAACCATAAGTGATATTAAAGCGATAGCGCCAATGAGCGCAACCAGCTTGGCATACCGCTGAATGGATGAATCCTTCACCGTGAATGCTTCGGCTTGTCCGAGCTCAAAGCCATGCTTGGCCATACGCTCAACGGCATGTCCCGGCTCACCCAGACTGTTGATCAGATTTTCAATCGGATCGGTAATCGCCGCTTTTGCCGTATTCCGGCTTGGTGAAGCGTTCATGTAGATCATACGAATGTTGCGGTCCTTCGTTGCCAGCACGAAACGGTCTGCAATCGTATCCACCGTCAGATTCGCATCTGCATCACTTAACGAGTACAGACGAGCTACGTTGTAATCAATTTTGTAAGCCAGCGTCTGGAATCCAGCCTGCGGTTTCTTGAGATTTTCAATAGCTGCCAGACCGATATGATGTTTGTTAAGCAGTTCAGCAAACTGATCCAGGCTTTTCATCTCTGCATTATCATTGTACCCTTTGACTGCATCTCCATCAAACAGTATACGTGTCACACCATTCTCTTCGAAGAAGGTAAGCAAACGTTCCATCGATTGCTGGTTGTATGGCACACTGTCCGAGATACGGGGTAAAATATGAAAACCTTTATCACGCAGCATTTTCACCGCGACCGGATCGGGCTGCATCGGCTGCATGTTGGCATTCTCAGGTGGTGTCTGCAATATTAAGCCGCTGCGACCTTCATATTCCCATGGTTCAACAGGAATCTGACGCTCAGCGAACGTTTGTTCAATGATAGGGGTGTAGGTCTTTGCGTTCTCTTCCGACGTGAACAACACGTACGTATAATTCGCATTGGAAGGAATGTTGCTTTTCGTCATATTGGCAATATCCTGACCAGAGTACACCATTAAGCGGCGTGTTTTCTTGAGCTCGTCCAGCGTGCTCTCAAACACGGCCATCGTTGTCACGCCAGCCTCTTTGAGCCGCGCTGCTTGTTGATCAATAAAATCCTGGGGATGAGCCTGATAAGCTGAAATATCCAGCAGTCCTCGATAGTTGAAGACCAGCTCCACTTTATTTGCCGAAGATTCCGTCTGCACCCGATCACGGATGACAGGAATGGATGCTACCAAACCGATAATAACGATGAGCCACAACCACTTCCGGGAAGCATTATTCCATAAAAGCCATTTTTGACGCACTACATGTACCTCCTCAGTTGTTGGAACCAAAACTTGTTTTTGCATGCCCCGAAGGGATTAGTCTCAGCATGTGTTAACATGCCCTCTTATATGCCAGCATACCTGCTCTTTTATTTCAAAGAAAAGCCCCTCCGCCAACCAACCTTACGGTGCGGAGAGGCCTTCTCATCTTTTTATTGCAACACAATCGATTTTATTGTGCGTCTACACGGGACATCACAGCTGATGCCAGACGCTCCACTCTGCCCTCTGCATCTTCCAGGCTCTCACCACGTACTGCAAAGTAAACTTTGATCTTAGGCTCTGTACCGGAAGGACGCAGGCAGAACCAGGAACCGTCCGCCAAAATGAATTTCAATACGTTCTCCTTAGGCAGGCCATCGAGACCCAAAGAGTAATCCAGTACATCCTGAACCGCGATGCCAGCCACTTCCTGTGGCGGATTGCTGCGCCAGTCCGTCATTTTCGCCTGAATCTGCGCTACGCCGTCTTTGCCCTTAAGTGTGCGGGACTCCAGCTTCTCCAGGAAGTAGCCAAACTGGCTGTACAGCTCCTGCAGCACATCATAGAGTGTTTTGCCCTGGCTCTTGTAATAAGCAGCCGCTTCAGCAATCAGCATCGAAGCAAGGACAGCGTCCTTGTCACGGGCATAATTGCCGGAGAGGTAGCCATAACTCTCTTCATATCCGAAGAGGAAGGTATGACTTCCGGTGGCTTCGAACTGGTTCATTTTTTCACCGATATATTTGAAGCCTGTCAGGGTGTTCATCACTTCTGCACCGTAATGCTGAGCGATCACTGCCCCCATCTCACTGGTTACAATTGTTTTGATTACCGCACCGTTGCTAGGCAGCGTACCTGTCTCCTGCAAACGGCTTAGCAGATAATGTACCATAATGGCACCAGACTGGTTGCCAGACAAGACGAAATATTTGCCATCCTTGTCCTTCACAACCGCACCCATGCGGTCAGCATCCGGGTCTGTACCGATCAGAATGTCTGCGCCAACGGACTCACCCAGCTTCATCGCCAGTGTGAACGCCTCGCGCTCTTCCGGGTTCGGGGATTTTACTGTGGAAAATTCGGCATCCGGCTGCTCCTGCTCGGCAACGATGTATAGCTGCTCGAATCCAATCTGCTCCAGTACGCGGCGAACCGGGAGGTTGCCTGTGCCGTGCAGCGGAGTATATACGATTTTGAAATCACGGCCGATGCCGGATTGAATCAGTTCACGGCTCAGACTGCGACTTGCCACCGTGTCGATGAAGGCCTGATCTTCTGCTTCACCGAGCCAGATTAACAAACCTTGTGCTTCTGCCTCTTCGCGGGTCAGCTTTTTCACATCAGCCAGAGAAGGAACCTCTTGAATATATTGAATGACCTTCTCTGCTTCATGAGGAACCAGCTGACCGCCTTGGTGGTTGTACACTTTATATCCATTGTACTCTGGCGGGTTATGGCTCGCCGTTACAACGATCCCCCCTGTAGCTTGCAGATGGCGCACGCTAAAGGAGAGCTGCGGTGTAGAGCGCAGGGATGGATACAGCTTGGCTACGATACCGTTCGCTGCCAGTACAAGCGCCGCATCCAGCGAGAATTCAGGTGAGAAGTGACGGGAATCGTGAGCGATGACCACCGAAGGTTTGCCTTCCTTGTCCCCATGCTGCTCCAGCAAATACCGGGCAAAGCCTTGTGTCGCACGACCGACCGTATATTTGTTCATCCGGTTGCTGCCGGCACCAATCACACCGCGTAATCCACCTGTTCCAAACTCCAGGTTTCTGTAGAAACGCTCTTCCAGCTCTTTCGGTTGATCCTTCAGATCACGAAGCTCCTGTTTCGTTGCTTCGTCAATAGAAGCATCCTCCAACCATTGCTGTAGTGTCTCGGCTGCTGCTGCGCTTAACTGTTCCATATCCAATAAGCCCCTTCCGTCTATAAGAAATTCTGTAATCAGCTTAGCTGTTCTGCATGTTCATAAGTAGAACTAAATCAGCTTGGGTCTGACAGTGCAAACATGATTTCGCCTTCAGCGACGATTTTGTCATCTACGCGAGCTGTCGCTTGACCTTTGCCAATCGAGCCCTTCAGACGTGTGATCTCCACCTCAAGAATCAACGTATCTCCAGGCACAACTTGTCCACGGAAACGGAAGTTATCCAGTCCCGCCAAAAAGCCGATTTTGCCTTTGTTTGCTTCCAGATTAAGCATTGCTGCTGCACCAACCTGAGCCAAAGCTTCGGTGATCAATACACCTGGCATTACCGGGTATTCAGGGAAATGTCCTACGAAGAACGGTTCATTGATCGTTACATTTTTCAAACCTACAGCACGCTTGCCATCCTCCATCTCCAGAATGCGGTCCACCAGCAGGAAAGGCGGGCGATGCGGAATAATGGATTGAATTTGTTTGATATCTAACACAATATAATCTCCTCTCGGGGTGTTTATACGAGGGCTCTCCATCATAAAGTTTTCAGGTACTCACTGAGGTCGTTCCGGGAACAGATCGTGATAACAAAAAACAGGTATGATCAAGTCGAGCCTCATATAAGTGGTTTTCGTTTTCTTTTCATTTTTAATTGTATGAAATGTGGTTTAAGGGTTAACAATAGTTATATCCTTCATGACTGCAGTAGTGAAGGTTGAGATAAGGGGTCTCTCTTCGCGATGACAGCAAGTCTTTCGCAGGGGAGGCCTCTTCTGACGTTAAACGTCATCAATCATTATACTGTTTTCAACACCAAAAAGAAAACTCCTGCCTGCGCAGGAGTTTTCGCTGAACTCGTTATCTTATGGAGCAAATACCAGATCATAGACATGCTTCCAGGTACTCCATTGCCATACGGAACCGATATCCTGTTTGCCCAGTACCACATATCCAGCGACCATTCCGCCAGCGAGGGCAAGAACAAGCAGAATCGGAATCAGGAACCATCTTGCGATGCGCCACCAGCTCTTCTTTTTCTTCTTGACTTCCTCCGGTTCCGGCTTGCTGTTCTGCTGCTGTGTTTCTGTCATCCCATCCACCTTTATGCTCTCATATTATTGGCAAGACCCGCCATGGAATCACTGGACGTCAGCGCCCGTGCAGCCAGTTGATATGTTCGCTGTCCTTGCATGAGCAGCGCCATCTCCTGCGTCAAATCTACATTTGACTGTTCAAGGAATCCGGTGCGAATCGACGCCTGAGGCTCACGTGTTGCCGCATTAGCCCCGAACACATCGTCCTCGGTTAATCCTGCATCCAGTCCAAACAGATTATCTGACAGCTGTACCAGCCCATCAGGACGTTCCACATCTACCATTTGCAGTTGTCCAGCAATGACAGCGTTAGCCGCATTACCCTGACGCACCAGCAAATTGCCTTTCTCATCAAAAGCAACCGTGCTGTCCTTAGGAGCCGTGATCGGCTGTCCTTGACGATTGAGTGCGAAGTAACCCTGGTCATTCACCAGCACCATCTGGTCCGGGGCATTAGGATTGGCTTTGGGACGCATATCCGGCACAAAATGAAACGCGCCCTGACGTGTCCACACCTTCTGACCATTGGCCTCCACAGCAAACAATGCATCCCCTTCAATTGCCAGATCTGTTGGATTGCCTGTTTCCTTCATGCTTCCCTGGGACATATCTCTGGTGAGATTAACCAGACGGGCACCAAAGCCCAGGTTATATCCCATTGGCGTCGAGCGTCCATCCTGCTTGTACTTGTCATCCTGCTGCTGCACACGCGTCAGCGCATCCTCAAAACTTGCCTGCTTGCTCTTATAGCCTGCCGTATTCACGTTGGCAATATTATCGGAAATGACATCCAGCCGCTGCTGAATCGCGGTCATGGACACCTTGGCACTAATCATGGAATTGTTCATGCGATCGTCTAACCTCCCGGTATGCTTCGCTAGGGGCATGCAACCCATCGCTATACATATATATCATTAAGCTGCGCTTCGTTATACACGTCCAACTTCATTAACGGCTTTATCCAGACTGCGGTCGTAGAATTGAACCACCTTCTGGTTGGCTTCATAAGCACGGAATGCGGCGTTCATGTCAACAGTTGCCTGAGAAGCATCTACATTCGAGCCTTCCAGATACCCCTGTTGAATCCGCACAACATCGGTAGCGCCCATGCCCCGTGCAGTTGCACCAGCATCTTCATTCAGGCTAAAGTTACCATCCCCCTGACGAACCAGCTGGTTCGGCTGGTCGATAATGTTGATGCCCAGCGTCACCCCTGTCGGTGCACCCGTAGCAGCATCAAGAAGGCGGCCCTGCTCATCCACTTTAAATTGCTCTACAGCGCCTGTCAATACAATGGGTTGACCATTACTATCCAGCACTTGAGCGCCAGTCGAGCTGAGCAATTGTCCTGTTCCGTTCACATCAAAGTGACCATCACGTGTATAACGTGTGTCGCCGTTCGCATCCCGAACCGTAAAATATGCCTGTGGCTGATAGATTACGGTTCCGTCTGCCCTTACGAATTTGCCGGAAGCATCAAATTGTATAGGTTCTCTTGTCTGCGGATCATTCACACTCAGATTCGAGGAGATCGCAAAATCACTTTTGCGCTTCGTTTCCATAAGAGCACCCTGAACATTCATTGACAAGCTCTCTTCGGCAAATACACCCGAGTTCAGCTTGCCGAGCCGCTTCGTGGGCAGATTGGCATCCCCGCCCATCAACGTAATGAGCATTTCCGGGAATGCACGGTTCACACTGTTCACCTGTTTATATCCCGTTGTGTTCATATTGACGATATTTTGTGTCGCTGTGTCATGGCGGCGCTGCTCTGTAATCATTCCCGCAGCAGCAGTGTACAGACCTCTTAACATGAATGAACCCCTCTCCTCAAACGCCTCGCCTGCATCGCAGACCGCTGTTTGTCCGTTCTGTTCACCTGAAAGTGAACCTGCTTGCTTTTTATATCGGCAGACTAGAACTTTTTCTTAACGACTTGATCCAAATTATTCAACATAATGCCTGTGCCCTTAACGACACAATGCATGGGGTCCTCTGCAACCCATACCGGTACATGCAGTTCATTCGATAAAAGCTCGTCCAGTCCGTTCAGCAATGCGCCGCCACCCGTCAGAACAACCCCACGGTCAATGATATCCGCAGACAGCTCAGGCGGTGTGCGTTCCAATACGGACTTGGCCGCAGCGATAATAGATTGCACGGAATCCCATAGCGCTTCCTGTATTTCACTTGCCGACACGGTTACGGTCACAGGCAGACCTGTTACCATATCCCGACCGCGAATGTCCATCTCGGCCTTGTGTGCAGCTGCATTCACGGTACCAATCGCGATTTTGATATCCTCTGCAGTGCGTTCCCCGATCATGAGCTTGTATTTTGCTTTGATAAACTTGGTAATTGCTTCGTCGAACTTGTCCCCTGCGACTTTAATAGAAGAGGCGGTGACTACGTCGCCCATAGACAGGACTGCAACGTCAGTCGTTCCGCCGCCGATATCCACGACCATATTGCCGCTCGGCTGAAAAATATCCATTCCCGCGCCGATGGCTGCCGCTTTCGGCTCTTCTTCCAGAAATACTTCTTTGGCACCGCTGCGCTCGGCCGCTTCACGGATGGCCTTCTGCTCTACGGAAGTAATATTCGTAGGTGCACAGATCAAAATTCGCGGGTGGCTGTACCAGCTTCTTGCCCCTACACGATTAATGAAATGTCTCAGCATCGCTTCCGTAATTTCGAAGTCCGCAATAACGCCGTCGCGCAGCGGTCTGATGGCAACAATGTTACCCGGCGTACGCCCTACCATCCGACGCGCCTCTTCCCCGACAGCAAGGACCCGCTTCGTATCGCTTTCAATGGTCACGACGGAAGGTTCATTGAGCACAACTCCGCTTCCTTTCACGTGAATAAGCACGTTCGCCGTGCCAAGATCAATACCGATATCCTTGCTTAACATAAAAGAGCCCCCAAAGTGATATTATTTGGTCAGCGTATCCTGTGAAAAAGAGTCTCTTATCACGTCACCGCTCGTTCGACAAAGTGCAACATATATATGTAAAAATCGGGCTGATAAGATGTCATAATTCGATCCTGTACCAGCTTTTAACATATCATACTTCAGGGGAGGGATTCAATCCATGCTGTGAGCTTTTTGGCCTAGTTCTTGAAGAATATGCCTATGATTTAGCGGAAGCCAGCACCTCACGTTTTTTACCACTCGTTTTTTTGTACTTGATTTTGGTCGCCTCCCCGCCCCGCAAATGACGGATGGACTTGTGATACTCGAGAATGTGTTTGACCTGGTCAGCAAGATCAGGGTTGATTTCCGGTAAACGCTCCGTCAGATCCTTATGCACAGTGCTCTTTGATACACCGAACTCTTTGGCAATGGTACGGACCGTATTTCTCGTCTCAACAATGCAGCGACCAATTTTGATGGTCCGTTCCTTGATGTAATCGTGCACGCTCCCGCCTCCCTACTGTGTGGATAGTTTGGTACATTATATGAGGAGCATGCCTATATATTCGCGGTTTAAAGGTGTGACAAGCTTCGAAGGTCCCATAATTTTCTGAAAAGCATAAAAAAAGCAGAGGTTACTCACCCCTGCTCATGTAATTGCTGCGGTAAAAATCATTTATTTTTCCGGAAGATATCCTTGCGGGTTCACAGGCTGACCATCTTCATACACTTCAAAGTGAAGGTGGTTCCCCAGGTTTTTGCCAAGCTCACTCACACCAGCAGATGCGATGGCATCTCCTTGCTTCACTTCATCGTCCTGTTTTACTTTGACGTCGGCAAGGCTTTGGTACACCGTTTTCAGGTTGTCGCCGTGCGTAATTTCCACCACTTGACCTGTGAGCGGGTTCTGCTCAACACGTGTAACTTTTCCGCTGAGTGCTGCTTTGACTTCAAATGTCTTGTTATCACCACGAGCCAGATCCACGCCTGTGTTTGGAATAAATGTGTCATTGTACTGTACCATTGCCGCCTCGTGTTCCTCGCTGGAAGCTTCGTTGTCATAGAATGGCTTCACAACTGAAATTTCGGACGGGGTGGATACGGGCCATACGAAGTTTTCCGACTTTGCAACCACTTCTACGCTTTCCTCGCCGCCAGTTGTCGTTCCCTCGGTGCTCGCTGCGCCTGTTTCTACTACTTCTTTAGCAGAGTCCGGGTTGAGCGCTTTGTCGCCTGTTCCCTGATAGACCCACACTAGAGTTAGTATAATGCCTGCTGCTGCGATGTAAACTGCCGGGAAAACCCAACGTTTGGACATTGCTTTTCTCCATGAAGAGGGCTGAGCTGCCGGTACTCCCTGCGTTGTTTTAGGAGTTTCTTCTTGGACTGTTTTTTTGTTGTTTTGTTCATTCATCTTGATCACCTCAGTAACAAGTGTTACCGGGTGCAACTCTTTTATACACGCGCGACTCTAAAAATTTTCACACAGCTTTCAAAGAGTGCTATATATGTTGGGGGTGAGTGTTAGTTGTAACGAATCTCAGAAGCTCTATTTCATCATTTCCCACAACTTTTGGATTGTAACGATTCTGAGAGACTCTATTTTACTAATGGGCTACTGTTACGCCTTAGATGATCAACTTTTTCAAAAATAGCGTTTCTGGAGATCGTTAGCTTGGGAAATATACGTTCAGGGCCCATATAAGGCTTCTGGGAATTGTTAGCCCCTACTTTGAGGCGAGCATTCTGGATGCCTGTCCGAAGGAGATCCCCGTGTAATAATGTTTCAAAATCTCGGTAGCCGTGTGTCCCTCCTGCGCCATGCCATTCGCACCCCACTGACTCATGCCCACACCATGTCCGTATCCATACGTTGTGATCTCTACTTCATCACCTTCTACCTTCCAGCTGAACTGGCTAGATCTCAATCCGAGCAGCTTGCGAACCTCCGGGCCGCTGAATGTTTCGCCTGCAATCTGTATCTCTTTAATTCGATGCCCCTCTGTAGTAGATAACACCTGCATCCATGAACCACCCTGCTGTACGCTCGCCGGAACACTATCCAGGTTTAATTTCTGCAAAATTTCACTGCGCTTCATCGTAACCGTTTCTTTGAAGCCTGGTGCCAGCTGTTTATCCCACGGACTATCCACACTTTTCAAATACGGAACCACGCTGCCCCACACGTCCTCTGCATTCTCCGTATAACCATTGCTGGTGGAAAAGAAAGAAGCGGTAATCGCCCGTCCTTCATAGGTCATGACGGCATCGCGACTTTCGCGGACAGCCTGCTGCAGCTTCTCCCACTCCTTCTCTTTGCCCAGCCGGATCCACTCCGCCTTCACCTGATCTGGTGGAATGAACACCTGATGACTTACCGTGTCCGTAACATCTGCCGCACCAGACGGTACTCCGCTTGTATCGTTCGCAGCCAGCCTTCTTACAATAAAGGTGCGAGCTGCAATCGCTTGTGCCTTCAATGCTTCCAGCTTGAATTCTGCCGGCATCTCTGCTGCAACAACTCCAGTCACATAGTCCTCCAGTGGCAGTTTCATCGTTGTATTTGCAGCTGACAGGTATACTCGTACATAGGGCTCGGGATAGGTTGCAGGTATGGCAGGCGCTGGCGTTTGTGTACTTGTTTCTCCTGCGGAGCTTGGAGAGGGTACAGGATCAACCTGCCCGCTCGCTCGCGGCCAGACCAGAATGACGGGGATTGCCAAAGCCAGCACGAGCAGTACAGATACTGCGGCTACAGGCTGCCAGCGTCCGGGGTTACGTCCCCATCGCTTGCGACCAAAAGCTCGCATACGGCGCTTTTTTACTTTTTGGAACGCATCTAATTCAATGACAGGTGTATGCACCTGCTGCTCAGCAGCTCTCTGCTTCGTTCCTGCTGCAAGATCAGCCTCATTTGGAAGAGACACGATCCCGGAACGGCTTGTCTTCATGTTCTGGACAGTTGACCTTCTCTCCTTCGCTAGAGCTGGGGCTAAAGGTGGAACGGGCTTGTCTTTCTCAACATGCTTTGCTGGGCTATCTCCCCATTCCTGCATCCCGGATCGCGGGACAACAGGTATTTTCACCTGTACACGAGCTTCTTTCATCTGAGCTAACCCTCCGTTAAGCATCACCGGACTGTGGCCGGTTCCTCTTTGATCTAATCCATAGTTTAAGGTATGAGTTTGCTCGATCTGATAGAACCAGTTTTGAGAGAAACGAGGGCTTTCTGGAAGGGATCTGGCAACCCCCGCCATGATATAACAATGCCCACTAAACATGAATGCAGCGCCCTTTTCCATACCGAATCCCCACTCACTGACACTTCGCGAATGCCCTCTCATTTCGTTCAGAATCCGTACAGAATAGTTTGTTATGCTATTCAAGTTAGGACCAGCTATTAATAGAATCAGGTACTTAGAAGGTGAGCTTTCTTAGATTTCATTGAAAAACAGGACACAAAAAAAGCCAAGCCCGAAGGCTTAGCTTATGACAATTCCAACGTATGCATTTCCTCACGTATCCGCAAGCCACAGCCTGCTGTGGCAATACGAGGTAATACTCTGTTAGCCTTATTATCGTTTGCAGACCAGACCTCTGACTAGTGTCAAACAGATCAGGTAAACAGAATTTTTACACCCAGGTCGGCTGTACTTTGAACATTGGTGCTTCTTCCTGAACCTTCTCACTAGGAGCTTTGGAAGCTTCTTTTGAAGTTTCTTTGGAAACATCCAGTTTAGGCTCATCCACCGAAATGCGGTAAATATCTGCACCCAGACCATTCAGCTTTTCTGCCAAATGTACGTAACCACGGTCGATGTGATGCACACCGCCCACCTCGGTTGTACCTTCAGCTACCAAGCCAGCAATGATCAGAGCAGCCCCTGCACGCAGGTCTGTAGCTGTCACTTTGGCACCCTTCAGCTTGGCATTGCCCGTGATGATGGACGAACGTCCCTCAACTTTGATCTCGGCATTCATCAATTGGAACTCATCAACGTGCATGAAGCGGTTCTCGAACACCGTCTCGGTTACTACGCTGGTTCCTTCAGAAGCAAGCAGCAAAGCCATCATCTGGGATTGCATATCTGTCGGGAAGCCTGGGTATGGTAATGTTTTGACGTCCACTGCTTTGAGAGGACGATCTGCAATTACACGAACACCATTCTCGTCCGGCTCTACGGTTACACCCATCTCTTCCAGCTTGGCAATAACAGAACCCAAGTGGTCGGAGATCGCACCTTCAACATAAACATCTCCACCAGAGATTGCAGCAGCTGCCATATACGTGCCTGCTTCAATGCGATCCGGGATGACCGTATGTTTGACACCAGACAGCTTCTCCACACCTTCGATGCGGATCACACCCGTACCTGCACCACGAACTTTGGCTCCCATTCCGTTAAGGAAGTTAGCCAGATCAACGATCTCAGGTTCCTTGGCAGCATTCTCCAGCACTGTTACACCTTCGGCTAATGTTGCAGCCATCATAATATTTTGAGTGGCACCTACGGAAGCCACATCCAGATAAATTTTTGCACCGCGCAGCCGCCCTTGGCTGCGTGCTTCGATATAACCCTGGCCCAAGCTAATCTCGGCTCCCATGGCTTCAAAACCTTTGAGGTGCTGATCAATCGGCCTTGTACCGATCGCACATCCTCCAGGCAGTGAGATTCTGGTTTGACCCAAACGCGTCAACAAAGGCCCCATGACCAGAAAAGACGCCCGCATCTTACTAACCCATTCATACGGGGCTTCACAAGAAGTCAGATTCTCCGCATTCACGGTAATCACTTCGTCCCGGTATGTAACTCCCGCTCCCAGCGATTCCAACACTTTGTTAATCGTCATCACATCGTCTAGAGGAGGTGCGTCAATAATAACGCTTTGTCCTTCTTCCCCTAAGAGAGAGGCAGCGATGATCGGAAGAACAGAATTTTTAGCGCCGCTAACTTTGACACTTCCGGTCAATCTTTTGCCACCGCGGACGATAAATTTGCTCATCATGGTTCCCTCCGCGCTTTTATTCCCTTTTCCTCATTCCGGAATACGTAAGCCCCACTGTGTTAGAAAGGACTGTTGCTGTGTGTGGAATTTCGACATATTCTGGCATGGTTGCTCAGATGTCTGTTCAGAAAAGAATTGGTTTGTATAATTCATGATCAATGATACCATGCGTACTGCTTAACCTGCTTTATGGCTTGTAAAACATCATACAGGCCATCAAAGCATCGAAACAGACCCATTGGGATGATTTTTAGCCGGTTGCTACCGGGTATCCCGTTTATAACCTGCATAATTAATGAAAAATTGTGAATTCCCTAACTTCCATCATAACATTGTTGAATTGAACGATACAAGCATTTTTACATAAAACATTACAAATTGATCAAAATAAATGTTCACATTTCATTCTTAATTTCTTAGGCCGTCAACTCATACTCTAATTGTTAACACAATTAATCGATGTTATTCGACATTGAGCCGCTTGAAGAACCTAACAGATGATTAACCAACCATCTCAACATTAAAACAAATTTTTCAGCATTTGGGTCCATGACAAATAGTCAATGACAAAGCCAGCAACGGCATGCCCCAAAATAATGGCAAGCAGCAAATGCAGCAGTCTTCCCTGAGCACCTTTTGGTTGTCGGATGACCAAATCCAATTTCAGATTTTGCAGAGCCCACCATGATATCGCTATACATAAAAGGGAGACGACCATTGAGATCAGGCTATTTGTGCTCAACGTCTGGTTCACCTGATTCGCCAGATCATTAACCATACCTTCTTACCTCCACCTCGATTGTTGCAGCGATTCAGCATATCATATGCCAAACACCCATAACATGTTAGTAGATAGAATGTTTAGGGCATGTATGAATGCCGGTTCAGCTGACAGTTATACTCCTGTTTTGAAACATCATTTGCTGACTCTAAGGAATATAGGCTGTTTCACTATCTTTTGTCAATTACATTGATTTCCACTTCAAAAACATTTTAATTTTAATTGATGAGAATTGGGTGACTAAACCGACATAAAAGAACGTTATATCGATATCGATTCTGTCATTTCCTCGGAAATAATTCAACTTTTTATCGTAAAAATGGTTCTATATAAGTTGAACTAAAGATCTTACACAGCCCACTCCGATGACAGAATAACCTTCCAATCGCTGTTATCCCCAGATTTTTTGATCCCTTTTTCCAAAGGGGAAAATCCGGTGATAAAGGCGACCGCTCCGCTTTTTCAGGTTTTTTCTGTCCTCTCCGTTCACGTGTAAATGAAGAGTTCAACTTATATAGTAGCGGTATCCGCCTATAATTCTTTAGTCCTATACGTTATTCATCCTGAAAGATAACGGTGATCGATTAGAACATTTATACTATATAAAGAGGTTTACCTCTAGTCTTCTAATTCATTAGTATCAGCAAACAAAGTAAAAGAACCCGGCAGACTGTGCTGCCGGGCTCTACAAATCACATTATTTGCCGTGTACATTGATCCGGTTAACCGCTTTTTGCAATGCAATCTCTGCACGGCGGTGATCAAAGTGGTCCTGATTGCTTTGGCTGGCAAGCCGGCGTTCTGCCCGCTCTTTGGCCGCACGCGCACGATCCACATCAATGCTTTCCGGGAATTCGGCACTCTCTGCGAGTACAACAACCTTATCTTTGCGGACTTCGATAAAGCCGCCGCCAATGGCAACCTGCTTGCTCTCTTTTCCGTTTTTGATAATGATCGGTGCAATTTTCAATGGGGTTACCATAGGAATATGCCCTGGCAAAATCCCCAGTTCCCCGTCAACCCCGGTTGCGATAATGCTATCCACCTGCTGTGAATAGACAAGACGCTCCGGCGTTACAATCTCCAACAAAAAGGTGCTCAATTCCATCCCTCCTGAAACTATCCGAAGGATAGCTCGCTTCATAAGGACAATCCTGGACTCAGATTATACCAGTGTTTTTGCTTTCTCCACTGCCTCTTCAATTGTACCCACGAAGAGGAATGCTGCTTCCGGCAGATCGTCATGCTTGCCTTCGAGAATCTCTTTAAAGCTGCGCACCGTTTCTTTAACCGGAACGTATTTACCCGGAATACCGTTAAATGCTTCAGCAACGTGGAAAGGCTGGGACAAGAAACGTTGAATTTTACGCGCACGATAAACGAGCGCTCTGTCTTCTTCGCTGAGCTCGTCCATACCCAAGATTGCGATGATATCTTGAAGCTCGTTATAACGGGCCAAGATACGTTTAACGCCTTGAGCAACGTTGTAGTGTTCCTCACCTACAACTTCAGGAGCAAGGATACGGGAGCTGGATGCGAGTGGATCTACCGCTGGGTAAATACCCATCTCGGAGATTTTACGCTCCAGGTTCGTTGTTGCATCCAAGTGAGCAAACGTTGTTGCAGGAGCCGGGTCAGTATAGTCATCCGCAGGTACGTAGATCGCCTGGATGGATGTAACCGATCCTTTTTTCGTAGATGTGATACGCTCTTGCAATTGACCCATCTCTGTAGCCAGCGTAGGCTGGTAACCTACCGCGGAAGGCATACGTCCAAGCAAGGCAGATACTTCTGAACCCGCTTGGGTGAAACGGAAGATGTTATCGATAAAGAGCAACACGTCACGGCCTTCTTCATCACGGAAATATTCCGCCATTGTCAGACCAGTGAGGGCTACACGAAGACGTGCGCCAGGTGGCTCGTTCATTTGTCCGAAGACCATTGCTGTTTTGTTGATAACGCCGGAATCACTCATCTCGTGATACAAGTCGTTACCTTCACGTGTACGCTCACCAACACCGGCAAATACGGAAATACCGCCGTGCTCTTGCGCAATGTTGTTTATCAGTTCTTGAATGGTTACCGTTTTACCTACACCGGCACCACCGAACAGACCGATTTTACCACCCTTGGCATAAGGCGCCAGCAAGTCGATAACTTTGATTCCTGTTTCAAGCATTTCTGCTTGAGTCGTCAATTCATCGAATGAAGGAGCAGAGCGGTGAATCGGGTTTTTTACTTCGGTTTTTACTTCACCATTGGTATCAATCGCTTCACCCAGTACGTTAAATACACGGCCCAGTGTAGCTTCACCTACAGGTACAGAGATCGGAGCACCTGTATCTACTGCTTCCAGACCACGTACGAGACCGTCCGTGGAAGACATCGCGATACAGCGAACACGATTGTCACCCAGATGTTTGGAAGCTTCAAGCGTAAGGTCGATTGAAACGCCGCTCTCATTCTGCGTTTTAATCGTAATGGCATTGAGGATTTCCGGCAGACCGCCGCGATCAAACTCGACGTCAACAACCGGACCCATGATGCTCACAACGCGTCCTTTGTTCATCTTAACGTTCCCCTCCTACAAGCCTGCTACTTTTTGCATGAAATGAGTTATCTCATTAAGTGCATTGCAAGCTTTCATATATAAACACGTACATTGCATAACCGTTCACAGCCAGTTTTCACCGTATAAAACATCCGTTAACCTTGCGCGTTAGCTCCCGCTACGATCTCCGTGATCTCCTGCGTGATTGCCGCTTGACGAGCCCGGTTATACGTCAATGACAGGTCATTGATGAGCTTGGACGCATTTTTGGTCGCGTTGCCCATGGCTGTCATTTTCGCACCGAGCTCACTCGCCTTGCCATCCAGAAGAGCTCCATAGATCAACGTTTCCGCATAACGAGGCAACAGTACCTCAAGCACGGCTTCAGGAGACGGCTCATATTCGTAGCTGGCAGTCAAACCTTCAGAAGCAGATACCTCTGGAGTTTCCATCGGAAGAAGACGTTCCACCGTAGGAATCTGAGTCAATGCATTCACAAATCGGTTATAGCAAATGAATACTTCATCAAACTCAGCAAGCTCATAACCGTGTACAGCTTCGTGTGCAATGGACTTGATATCTGCAAATTCAGGTGAATCGGACAGGTCCGTTGTATTAGACACCATATCCATCTCACGTCTTCTGAAGTAGTCACGACCTTTACGGCCAATGACGAACAGAGCGTAATCATTTTTGGAGTTATGCTTTTCCTTCAGTGTCTGATTCACCAAACGCAGGATGTTCGCATTGTATCCACCCGCCAGACCACGATCCGATGTAATCACAAGATAAGCTGTCTTTTTCACCGGACGACTTTCGAGCATCGGATGTTTAATGCCTTTTGTGCTTGTTGCAATGCTCGCGACAACCTCTTTCAGTTTCTCTGAATAAGGTCGTGCTGCTTCAGCCTTCTCTTGTGCTTTACGCAGTTTGGCTGCTGCAACCATTTCCATTGCTTTGGTGATCTGCTTTGTACTTTGCACACTTTTAATTTGCCGCTTGATTTCGCGCATGCCTTTTGCCATGATTTCACCACCTCAAAACTTTGGCAAAGCCAAAGTTACTTCGTAAGCATATACCAAACTTTGGCAAAACCAAAGTTCTTCGTAAGCTTCTGTAGACTTCAATTGAAATCGCACATGCAGACATGCGGAATCGTATGCCAACTCCGCAGCCGCATCTATCTATTAGTGTGAGGCAGCGAAACTTTTTCTGAACTGCTCAATCGCAGCTTTCAATGCGGTTTCGTTGTCCCCAGTCAAGTCTTTGTTATCCACGATGGATTGAAGGATTTCCGGTTTGGAACTTACCATGAACGCAAGGAATTCACGCTCAAAACGAGTTACATCACCTGTTGGAATCTCATCCAAATATCCTTTAACTGCAGTGTACAAGCTGACAACCTGTTGTTCTACAGGCAGCGGCTGGTTAACACCTTGTTTCAGGATTTCCATCATGCGGGCACCACGATTCAGGCGGGCCTGAGTGGATTTATCCAGGTCAGAACCAAATTGGGAGAACGCCTGCAACTCACGATATTGAGCGAGGTCCAGACGCAGGGAACCTGCAACCTTTTTCATCGCTTTGATCTGTGCAGAACCACCTACACGAGATACCGAGATACCTACGTTAATCGCTGGACGTTGTCCGGCATTAAAGAGATCGGACTCCAAGAAGATCTGACCGTCTGTGATGGAGATTACGTTCGTTGGAATGTAAGCAGATACGTCAGAAGCCTGTGTTTCAATGAATGGCAGAGCGGTTAAAGAACCACCACCAAGTTCATCGTTCAGCTTCGCTGCACGCTCCAGCAAACGGGAGTGCAGATAGAATACGTCACCCGGATAAGCCTCACGGCCCGGAGGACGGCGAAGCAGCAAGGACAATTCACGATATGCTGCCGCTTGTTTGGTCAAGTCATCATATACTACGAGCACGTGCTCGCCTTTGTACATGAAATACTCACCCATGGAGCAGCCAGAGTATGGTGCAATGTAAAGCAGTGGTGACGGATCGGAAGCCGATGCCGTTACGACGATCGTATATTCCATCGCACCTCTGCGACGCAGGGTTTCTACGACCTGAGCTACGGTAGATTGCTTCTGACCGATCGCTACATAGATACATTTCATACCGCTGCCCTTTTGATTCAGGATCGCATCGATTGCGATCGATGTTTTACCTGTTTGACGGTCACCGATGATCAACTCACGTTGACCACGACCGATTGGAACCATTGCATCAATCGCTTTGATCCCTGTTTGCATCGGCTCATGAACCGATTTACGATCCATAACGCCAGGTGCTTTACCTTCAACCGGACGGAATTCTGTTGTAGCGATTGGCCCTTTGCCATCCACTGGAATACCGAGCGGGTTCACAACGCGACCAATCAATGCTTCACCAACGGGTACCTGCATGATTTGACCTGTACGTTTTACTTGGTCGCCTTCACGGATATCCGAGTAAGGTCCCAGGATAACGACACCGACGTTGCTCTCTTCAACGTTCATGGCAAGACCCATTACACCGCTTGGGAACTCAACCAACTCGTTGGACATGACATTCTCGAGTCCGTATACACGGGCGATCCCGTCACCAACCTCGATAACTGTACCGACTTCGACTACATCGATATCGGTCTTGTATTGTTCGATCTGGCTCTTAATTAATGTACTGATTTCTTCTGGCTTGATACTCAAGTGTCCTCACCCCAATCTACTGTACTCGTCTGTTAAAAGACTGCTCAAGACGTTCCAGCTTGCCAGCCAAGCTGCCGTCATAGATCGTATCGCCAATGGCGACTTTCAATCCGCCCAGCAGAGCAGGATCGACAATGTTCTCGATACGAATCTTTTTATTCACACGGCTTCCGAATTCACGAGCCACCGCTTCTTTTTCTTCATCGTTCAATGCATATGTCGAGTATACGTGAGCATCGGCAATTCCAAGGGAATCCCCTTCAATCTTCACATAGTCACTCAACAACTCTTCCAGCAACTCGACACGGCCACGCTCAATGAGGAGCTGCACCGTACGCAGGACAGGCTCAGACACTTTGCCATCAAGACTTGCCTGAATCACTGATTTTTTGGCTTCATCCGAGATATTAGGAGATACGATAAATTTGATAATATCGGCATCACCGATCAATCCATGGACAACGGCATGAAGTTCCTGTTCAACTTCAAGCACTCGCTGCTGCTCAAGCGCAACCTCAAACAGTGCTTTGGCGTAACGTTTGGCAACAATCGTATCGCGGCTCATTGTCGGCCCCCTACCTCATTGAGGTATTGGTTCACAAGCTCTTCCTGTGCAGGACCGTTCTCAACTTCTTTTTTGATCAGTTTTGAAGCGATCTGTACCGAAGCAGAACCAAGCTCACTGCGAAGTGCCGCAACTGCTTTGTTTTTCTCGCTTTGAATCTCTCTAACCGCATCGTCTTTCAAGCGATTTGCTTCAGATTTTGCATCTGCCAAAATCGTTTCAGCTTGTTTGTTACCTGTTTGTTTGGACTGCTCGATGATATCGTAGGCTTCCTTGCGCGCCTGCTCAAGAGCCTGCTTCTGCTCCTCAACATACGCCATAGCTTGTTCACGAGTCTGCGCAGCCTCATTCATCTGCGTCATTACGAGTTCACGGCGTTTCTCCATGATAGAGAAAAGCGGGCCAAACGCATAACGGCTAAGCAGCCAGTATAAAATAACAAAAGCGATAATCGCCAGAACTGTATTTTCCCATACGAAATTCAATCTGTTCACTCCTTCCTGGAGATATCCTCAGGCTGCACTTCCGAAATATAACGGACGCTACCTAAAAAGAAGGCGCGGAGGGCTGTGGCCTTCCCCGCCAAACCTGCATTAATATTAAGCCGCGCCGTAGAACATGAACGCGAGTACCACACCGATGATCGGCAATACCTCGATCAAACCTACCCCGATAAACATTGTTGTTTGCAGTGTGGATTTCGCTTCTGGTTGACGAGCGATCCCTTCTACTGTTTTGCTGATTACCAAACCGTTACCGATACCTGCGCCAAGTGCGCCCAATCCTGCAACAATTGCTGCTGCCAATAATGCCATTGCTCCCATTTGTATATCCTCCTTAGAATAATCGTAAAATTTTATAGTTCAGTCCTGCAGAGCTAGTCCGTCTGGACTTGAATCTTAATGTTCTTCGTGTGACTCAACTGTTTGTGAAATGTATACCATCATCAATACGGTAAAGACAAAGGCCTGAATCGCACCGATAAAGATACTGAATCCTTGCCAAGCTGTCAGCAACGGAATCGCCGCAATGGCACCGATCCATTTGAACGCCGTCAACTTCATGATGGTAGAGATCAACACCTCACCAGCGAAGATGTTTGCAAACAAACGCATACCGTGTGTAAGCAATTTGGATGCCGTCTCGACGATATTAATCGGGAAGAACAACCAATGTGGCTGGAAGTAGTGTTTAAGATACGCTTTGGTATTCTTGAACAATCCCAGTCCGTGAGCAATCAAAAAGGCAATGATTGCGAGTCCCATTGTGACAGACAAGTCTGCCGTTGGAGATTTCCACCATGCGATTTCAATGTGAGGGTGAGCTTCCGGGTTCTTCTCATGTGCCGTGTTGTAAGCTTCAACTACACTAACAAGCGGCTGTCCCGCGATCTTGGCTTGGTCTGGTTCTGTAATACCAGTCACTACCCCGAAAGGAAGCCCCAGCATATTACCAACAAAAATGAACATAATCATCGTGGTTGCCAGAGTAAGGAAGTGCTGACCTTTCTTCATGTCCATCGTACTTGAGATCAGATTGCGTACAAATTCGATAGCCCATTCCAAAAAGTTCTGCAGCTTACCCGGGTTCTCCACGGACAAGTTTCTTGTTGCCAGCTTACAGATCACAAAGACAATTAAGCTAGTCACCACCAGCATAAGTAATACTGATAAATCCAGTCTGAATCCACCCAAATCAATTATGGGAGCTTCATGCATATTTTTCTCACCCCTTTCTCGCGCGCGATACGGTTTAAATCCTAAACTTCTGTGTTACGGGATAATATAATCCCTATAAAAAGGAGGGAAAATTGTGCAAGAAACAGGCCGCCTACAACCGCATATGTATTGAAGTACTGCGGAAATTGCATCGCCAGAAAAACACCGAGCACTGCAAGCGCTGCTCTTGTCAAAAAACCCAGATTCACCCTTTTCAAATTACCTCCGACCGCATCATCTGCCATAATTCTCACTTTACGTCCCAGATACGAGGCATTAATCCAGCTGATTACAGCGCCTAATGCAATTCCAACCCCGATGGTCTGTATAGCGGGAAACAACGCAGCAATCAGAAAACAGATCATGAGGATGGTCAAAATACACACGGTCATCCATCTGCGATATCTGGCTAGTTCACTCATCACTTTCCCCCATGAATTTTTTAGCAATAAAGTAAATGCTTACTCCACCTGCTGCGAGAAAAAAGAGAACGCTTACGGCGATCCATATTCCGCTTCCTCCAATGGTCTTGTCCAACCACGAGCCAGCATAATATCCGGCAACAGCGAGCAAAGCAATCTCGATTCCAAAAGCTGTCACGAGCCCCATTGCTTTCCATACCTTATCATCATGGTTACGGGATGAATTTGGTTTGTTCGAATCGGCCATTTTCCACGCCACCCTTGCAATCCCAGTTAATTTTACTGAATGATGAGAGCCTTTGTCAATTGATTGATTTTAGCGTTTTAAAGGGGCAAACGCCGGGTTTATGGACGTTCAAAGCCCATAAACCCGCGTAAACCGTACAGTTTAACTGTATGCTATCCCCTCTATAAATCCAACAGAAAATGTGAATTATTTTTTGAACTTTCTGTGAAATGATTCCGGACGCTCACTATTTACGCCGAAATGGTGCAAAATCGCATTGACAATTCTTTCCGATGCATGTCCATCACCGTATGGGTTGGCGGCCTGGCTCATGCTTGCATATAACGTTTCATCTGTAAGCAGAGCTTTGGTCCGTTCATATACACGCTCCTCGTCCGTCCCTACCAATTCCAGGGTGCCGGCTTCAATGCCTTCCGGGCGCTCTGTTGTATCACGCAAAACAAGAACAGGCACACCAAACGAAGGCGCTTCTTCCTGCAAACCGCCTGAATCGGTCAGTATCAAGTGCGTGTGCGGGTAAAAGTTATGCAAATCCACTACGTCTAGCGGATCGATTAACTGTATACGGGGATGATTCCCCAATATCGCGTGAGCCGGCTCCTTCACAGCAGGACTAGGATGCACCGGGTACACGATGGCAATATCCTCAAATTCGTCAGCAATACGTTTGACGGCTTGGAAAATGTTGCGGTGAGGCTCGCCCTGAGATTCACGGCGATGAGCAGTCATCAACACCAGGCGTTTGCCTTGTGCCCAATCTAGTACCGGGTGCTTGTAATCCTCCCGTACTGTATATTGAAACACATCTGTTACGGTGTTGCCTGTGACGTAGGTACTAGACTCCGGTTTATTTTCCTTGGCAAGGTTGGAGGCAGACCAATCCGTTGGTGCAAAATGCAAATCTGCCAGAACACCCGTCAATTGGCGGTTCATCTCCTCCGGATACGGCGACAGCTTGTTCCACGTCCGCAGCCCCGCTTCCACATGTCCTACCTGAATCTGTTGCAGGAACGCTGCATAGCTGGCTACAAATGTCGTAAGTGTATCGCCGTGAACGAGTACGATATCCGGCTTCGCTTCGCGCAAAACCGGCTCCAGGCCGCCAAGAACGCGAATGGTAATCTCGTTCAGGGTCTGGCGGTCCTTCATGACATCCAGATCATAATCGGGATGAATGTCGAAAACCTCAAGAACCTGATCCAGCATCTGTCGATGCTGCGCAGTTACGCAAACAATCGACTCTATCGACTCGGGATGTTTCTGCAATTCGAGAATCAGCGGAGCCATCTTGATGGCTTCCGGGCGCACCCCGAAAATGGTCATGACTTTAATTTTTTTGGACATTCAAGCAAAGCCCCTTTTCTCATCAGCATGTAATATGCTTATTTCGTTCCGTACAAACGGTCTCCTGCATCGCCCAATCCTGGCACGATATATCCATGGTCATCCAAACGGTCATCCAGTGCTGCCACATAGATATCTACATCCGGGTGAGCATCCTGTACTGCCTTGACACCTTCCGGTGCTGCTACGAGATTCATCATTTTGATCTGAGTGCAGCCGCGTTTTTTGAGCACATCAATGGCTGCGATTGCCGATCCGCCTGTAGCGAGCATCGGGTCAATCACAATCAGCTGACGCTCCGTCACGTCTGTAGGCAGCTTGGTGTAATATTCAACCGGCTGCAGTGTTTCCGGATCACGGAACAAGCCAACATGTCCAACTTTTGCCGCTGGCAGAAGCTTCACAACACCATCCAGCATACCAAGTCCTGCACGCAGAATAGGCACCAGTCCAAGCATACGGCCAGAGATGACTTTTCCTTGTGTTGCTGCTACAGGTGTCTGCACGTCAATCGTTTCCAGTTCCACATCTCTTGTAATTTCATAAGCCATCAGCGTAGCTACTTCATCAACCAGTTCACGGAAATCTTTCGTATTCGTACGCATGTCGCGTATAAACGTCAGTTTGTGTTGAATCAGGGGGTGATCACATATTACTAATTTTCCCATTCCTTTGTCCCTCCGGTAATTTCTTCATGTGTTAAGCATTTCCAAATATACCTTGCCGTCATTCACAGGCCCGATAAATCCTGTATATTATATCATCACCCACACCGAATTACACCATCAAAGGGCACTAATCATTACAGAAAAGCAAATCCTACAAAAACAGGACCGGAAAATGATCCATCCGGTCCTGTTTGCTCGTGCTGTTATGTCACTTGAATAGTAAAATGTTGAATACAATGGCACTCCGCCACCAGAATGCTCCTTCGATCGCCGTTATCCCCGAATTTTTTGAATCACCTTGGAAAGGTGAAAATTCGGGGATAAATGCGAACGCTCCGCTTCTACGGCCTCATTCTGCTCGCTTCGTTATTTTGTATTCCATTTTAACAACCTTCAAATACAAACAGCACGAGCAATGTTTTTTAGCAGTTGAAGTAACAGTACTAGTATTTAAGGTCAGTGTAGAGCGGGTATTGGTCAGTCAGGGCTGTTACTTCTGCGCGTGCCTGATCAAGTGTTGCTGTGTCTTTTGGATTTTTGAGCGTTTTAGCGATGATTTTACCGATGGACACCATTGCCTTCTCATCCATACCGCGGGATGTTGCGGCAGGTGTACCGATACGGATACCGCTGGTGATGAACGGACTTGTCGGATCAAACGGAATCGCGTTTTTGTTCACGGTAATGCCGATGGAATCGAGCACATGCTCAGCTTCCTTACCCGTGATGTTCACGCTGCGTGTATCGATCAGCATCAAGTGGTTGTCTGTACCGCCGGATACGATGTTCAATCCTTCAGCGATCAATGTTTCCGCCAAAACTTGTGCGTTTTTCACCACGTTTTGTGCATACGTTTTAAACGAAGGCTGCAACGCTTCACCAAATGCTACAGCTTTCGAAGCGATCACGTGCATCAACGGTCCACCTTGGGAACCCGGGAATACCGCTTTATCAATGGCAGCTGCCCAGGATTTGCGGCACAGGATCATACCGCCACGTGGTCCGCGCAGCGTTTTGTGTGTTGTTGTTGTTACAAAGTGTGCATGCGGAACCGGGTTAGGATGCAATCCAGCTGCAACGAGTCCTGCGATATGCGCCATATCTACCATGAACAGAGCGCCAACATCATTGGCGATGGAAGCCAGCTTTTCAAAATCAATGGTACGCGGATATGCACTTGCACCCGCTACGATCAGACGAGGGCGATGTTTGAAGGCTGCTTTGCGAACTTCATCATAATCAATGAGGAATGTATCTTCCTGTACGCCGTAAGCAACGAAGTTGTACAGCAAGCCGGAAGCGTTAACCGGACTACCATGCGTCAAGTGACCGCCATGCGCCAGGTTCATACCCAGTACCGTGTCACCAGGCTTCAATGCTGCCAGATATACTGCCATGTTCGCTTGCGCACCGGAATGCGGCTGCACGTTGGCATGCTCTGCACCGAACAGCTCTTTCGCACGGTCACGTGCGATATCTTCAACAACATCCACATGCTCACAGCCGCCATAGTAACGTTTGCCAGGATATCCTTCAGCGTATTTGTTAGTCAGAACGGAGCCCAGTGCTTCAATTACCGCTTCACTTACGATGTTCTCGGATGCAATCAGCTCGATGTTGTTCTGTTGACGCTTCAATTCAAGATTCATCGCTTCCAGTACTGCAGGGTCATTCTTGCGCAATTGTTCCATGTTTAAATTCCTCCTAAATTATAATGAAGTTATAAAGCGAGCTTTCAGGTTACACGCCTGACTTCGATTGCATCACCATCTTACGATCACTGTTATCCCCGGATTTCTTTGAACCCTTTTGAAAAAGGGGAAATCCGGTGATAAACGTGAACGCTCCACTTCTCCAGATTGGTGTTGCACTCTCCGTTTACGTGTAAACATCATTACGCTTTATACGTTAGTCACAGAAAGTAGCATCTGGTTGCTCTTCCATTCGGTATACCGCACGCTCTCCGCCAATCAGCTTCGGACGTGTAAGTGCTGTTGTAACACGCGCCTCACCGATGTATCGAAGTGTTGTACGGAAAGGAACGGCAACATGGCGAAGATGCATGCCAATCATCGTTTCCCCGATATCCAGACCCGCATGAGCCTGAATATGTTCAGCAAGACACGGTTCGGACAATGAACGGTAGGCCGCAGAAGCCATCGATCCGCCAGCCGTAGGCACAGGTACAGCCCCGACTTCCGTTAGTCCAAGCCGATTCAGCAGCGCACGTTCCATTACCAATGCACGGTTCAGGTGTTCGCAGCACTGAAATACGGTGTCGAAACCAAACTCCGTCTGCACCTCGCGAACGCCTGCAAGCAGCTGCTGCGCGACATCCACCGCACCGCTGGTGCCGATGCGTTTGCCTGCTACTTCACTTGTGCTTGTACCAATCACAACGATGTGACCTGGGCCAAGCTTCCCGGCAATTGCCAGTTCACGCAGGATCGATGCGGTTTGCTGCTGCAATCCGGGTTGTTCTGAATCCAATTCAATCGTCATCCCATCGCCTCCCGATAAAATCATGCCCGCTACCTATACAAGTTGAACTAAAGATTTTACACAGTCCACTCCAATGACAAAATAACCTTAACTTGTAAATGAAGAGTTCAGCTTATATAGTAATTGTTTGCTCTACATATACGCTGCATGGCATTTCAGGTTCTATTATAGCGAAAAATCAGATGAAAGACGAAAAAAAGAGCAGTCTGCGGGTAACGCAGAATTGCTCTTTTGCCCAGGCGACCGGCCGTTTGTTTCGGTGCTCCATTGTGGTTGTGCCCACTTCGTCGCCAGTTACACCGAATCCCTGTTTTCCCCTTCATCATAAATCAACGCCACTCTAAAATCAACGATTAATTTACATTCCATGTTCTGTTTCTCTATCGTTCCTCTGTCTGCCTGATTTATTCAAGCTTATCCAGCAGCTTGGATAACGCTGTACGAATCTCTGCCGCCGTAATATTGTAATCGTCCCGACTGCCGCCAAACGGGTCCGAGATATCAAAGCTCGGAATGCGCTGCCGAATCTCGATTGCACGCTCCCGCTCGGATGCCAGAATTTCCTGGCCCAATGCCCGCTTCATCTCCAGTGCGGCAAAGAGGCTGTCCAATTCTTCCAAGTCATGAAGCACCTGCTCGTCATTTTCAACATACTCCTTCAGCGTATAGGTCTTCTGAATGGAATCGGGAAACACCTGCATGACATGCTGCTTGTGACTCCGGGTTAAAGTCAGTACAAGATCCGCCCACTCGATCAGCTCTGCACTGAGCTGGGTAGATTGTGACGGTCCCTCTGCCTGATGGTCTTTCAATACAGCTTCAGCATGGCGGGATATCGGCATGCCTGTGGATGCCGCCACACCTGCGGAACGAACATTGACCTGAATGCCGCGTTCGGCCGCCAGTTTACGCAAAAGCCCTTCTGCCATGGGGCTGCGGCACGTGTTACCTGTACATACAAACAAAATATGTTTCATTGTGATAGCCTCCCCATATGATCCAGATGTGATATGCCTATCTTATCGTTCAACCGTTTTATTTTTAAAATATAAACAAAAGTCCAAAGGCAAGCAAGATGGCCCCGCCTACAGCCTCACCGTAATCGCCCAGATTCTGACTTACCCGGCGTCCCAGCAGCAAACCCATGATCGACATCAAGCCGCCGCAGAAGCCAAAGGCCAGAATGGTCAGGACCAGATCACTGCTGAACATGCCCAGCGAGACACCAACGGAGAAGGAATCCACGCTGACACTGAGCGAAAACAAAATAATACCCAGCATGGACCGATGATCCACCAGCTTGGTCTCCCCTTCGCGAAACGCATTCAGAATCATGTGACCGCCCAGCAGCACCAGCAGACCTCCTGCCGCATAGTTCGTAATATCACCCAGCAAGGAGCTGACATACTTGCCCATGTACATGCCCGCCAGCGGCATGATGACATGAAACAGTGCGGTAACGGTACTAATCTTCAATACATCCCGCAGCCGTATGCCTTTCATGCCAATTCCGATACCCAGCGAGAACGCATCCAGACCAAGCGCAACCGCCATAATCAGAATGGTTACCAACTGCCCCACATGGGCAGACACATCCCACATTTTCATTCCCCCAAGTCGCATAAAGGTTCTTGTACACGATATGCGGACAAGGACCTAAACATGACCTTTGCGGGGAAACGAAGACAACGGAGATCCCATACAGCCTTTTATGATGAGAAAAATTATTTGTCCCACTGTGTAGGCAGTTTTTCATTGGTCTCTTCGAAATCTTCAAAACCGTTAAAATGCTCCAAAGCAGCATGGTAACTATTTATATTTTCAAAGGTATCTTCCAGATTGTCACTCATCCAATAAAAATCGTTCAGACTTATGGCATGTGTTTTTTTTAGCAATCTCCCATGAATCATACGTGAATAACCCAAGAGATTCTAATATTTGATTCGCCCCTTGACGTCCCTTGGGAAAACACGATCACTCAGCCAAAGCCTAATATCTTCCTTATTTCGGGAGTTGTCTTTATTAATATAAAATTGGCCAGAGTTATTACGCTTGCTTATACAACCCAAATGGATATCCTGCATCTCCTAAATTTAGCAGCTTCAGCTGTCGTTGTGTATTTCTTTCCTTTCATTGAAAATCCCCCGATGACCACTGTCTTGTACTAAGAAAATAAACGTTGGACATGATTATATGTCCTGACAACAAACTGTCTAATGGGATCAGCGTGTTATGAATAATATAATAAAATATAAACACCCATGGCTAGTGCAAGTGCACCACCCTTTACTTGGAGTGCTAACGATCAGGAAAAGCCTTATTCCGGCAATTTTGGGCTTTGAAAAATGCTAACGATTCCCAGAGACGCTATTCTGCTGAAATCAGCTTGATGAGGCTCATTTTTCAAGATGTTGAATGAAATAAGCTTCCTGGAGATCGTTAGATTTCAAATATCCCCGAATCGGGACAAATAAGCTCGCTGGGGATCGTTAGCTTTCCATCTTCTAATTGAGCAGCCAGAATTGCCAGGGGTGAAGCGGCGGCTCAATCAACCTGGATGAGTTGGTTGCCCGCCGCCTTGAGCAGCCGATTCATGACGGCTGCTCCCAGCCCCTCGCGTGAGCAGGCTTCCGCCACAATATATGTGGCGCCTTGCTCATCGCAGCTGCGCAGCGCGGCGTACAGCCTGCGCGCAGCCTCCTGCAGCTCGCTGGCGCTGCCCAGCGAGAACACAGCATCGGCGCGGTACTGCTCCGCGTGCTCGGCGAATGCCAGTACCGCGGTTCGCTCTCCGCGCTGCGCCGCCTCGGCGAGGGCGGCGCGGGTCCATGCCGCCACCGCTGCGGGCGGCCCCTCCACCACGCACAGCACCCCTGCGGGTGCGTAGTGCGTGTACTTCATGCCCGGCGAGCGCGGCGCCGGGCTGGTGCTGTCGCCAGCGGCCCCTTCGGCGAGAAGCGCCGGGTCCGTGGCGACACGGGCGGCCACGGCGGACAGCTGTTCCGCCGTGATGCCGCCAGGGCGCAGGATGGTGACGGTCCCGTCGTCACCGGCCTGCACCACAGTGGACTCGACGCCCACCCCGGTGGGGCCGCCGTCCACGATGCCGCCGATGCGGCCATCCAGATCCTCCCGCACATGTGCGGCGAGGGTCGGGCTGGGCCGCCCGGAGCGGTTGGCGCTTGGCGCAGCCACAGGGCAGGCCGCCGCCGCGATGAGTGGCAGAGCCACCGGGTGGTCCGGCATGCGCACGGCCACCGTATCCAGCCCGGCGGTCACCCGCGGGGATACCGCCCCCGGCCTAACCGGCAGCACCAGCGTCAGCGGACCCGGCCAGAAGGCTGCCATCAGCGCTTCCGCTGTCTCATTCACCTCCGTGACCAGTTCATGCAGCTGGTCACGGTGTGCGATATGCACGATCAGCGGATTATCGGACGGCCGTCCTTTGGCGGCAAATACCGCCTCCACCGCTTCCGTGCTGCGCGCATCTGCGCCGAGACCGTAGACCGTCTCGGTCGGGAAGGCTACCGTCTCGCCTTGACGTAGGCAGGCCGCGGCTGCCTGCAAGTCCACGAGCGCCGCCTCACGATCGGCGCTCCCCTTTTTCACATCAGCAATCGGGGAATGCTCTTGTTCTTGTACTACGTCTTGCTCTATGTCTTGCGTTATGCCTTCCTGACCCTGCGAGCGCAACAACGCTCTGACATCCCAATAGGCTGTGCGTTGTTCACTCTCATTCGGTGCTGCCCCCATATAACTGCGTTTGTCCTCTAACGAGGTGCGTTGTAATTCATTATACTCATGCTCTCGGTTCATCTATATCATCATCCCTAAACGTCAAGTAGGTTCATTTTCAGTACATATCATTATATCATATCTCCAGCATTTCAGGTTTGGCCTGGTCATGATGCGCCTCTCCCAAACAAACATAAATCAAAAAAAGAAGCCCCCGCACAACTGCTGCAAAGCTTCTCCCTTTATTCCGCCGAACACCCTATTTCATGCCCACATAAAAGTATACTATTAACCTTGTTATGAGAACAATCCTGTTGCCCAATCCCACAATTTCACAGCCACATCCCAGAGGAAAAATCTCGCTTCAGGCGTCTCCCCCTGCACGGATGCCTTCACCTCTACCGAATCCGCTGCTGCGGCAGAGACTGTGGACGGCTTCGCCAGCGCATCTCCTGTGCTTGCATCAATGAAACACAGCGGCGGGAACAATACACACCACCAGTTCTGCCCCTTGCCTTCTCCCAGTGTAATGCGCACCGCTTCATAGTCACCCGCAGGATACACTGTACCCCCATACAGTTTCGTTGGAAAAGGAACCTTACCCAGCTCCACCTGATAATCATAGGTCAGGCCGCGTTGTTTTAATTCTTCTCCCACCCGATTCTCAATCTCGGACAGATGCTCGCGAATCACATGACGTGCCTGCTCCAGGCTTTGCGGGTCCTCCAGCTCTCCAACCCATTCTCCCATCTGCGCAACGACAGCATCCCGAATCTCACGTTTCACAAGCTGGTCTCCGGTCGCATCGGAATTCGCCAGAATCCGCAAACGGATCGACTGCTCCGGAATCGCTGCAGCGGCTACAGCCGCATCTGTTTTCTGACCTTCCCACATCATAATGACCATCATAAGACATACAATAATAAGTCCGATTTGCTTCACAATTGGTCTGCTCATCCCGTTCTCCCCCTCGGCTCGGTATCCTATCACGGTGCCAACTCTCTCATGTCTATCAGTATGCCCGGTAGAGAAGGAAGTAAACCTGATATACGCACAAATCTATTAAAATTTCATAGTATGTGTCACACCTCAACAACTCGTTTAACGAATATCCAAAGAGGCTGTTACACGTTCGCTTCCGAACCTGCCAGCCTCCTTGCTATCCTATCTCAGCTGCGTGTGTGTCATAAAAACCGAAATACTCCAGAATACGTCTATGATTCGTCTAAGATACATCATGACTTTTTCCTTTGCCCTGTGTTACAAGACTCCGGATTCGCTGCATCAGCGTGGGACCCTGCTGCTCCGGCAGCAGTTCATCCTCGTCCTCATCCCCATATAGCTTAATGCTCATGACTAATCCGATACAGGCCATATTAATCAGCAAAGACGTACCCCCGTAACTGATAAAGGGCAAGGTAATGCCAGTTAGCGGCATCAAACCAAGGAACGCACCTACATTTTCAAACACCTGATAGAGCAGCATGCCAATAATGCCCACAATGATTATAGGCCCTGCACGATCCTTGCAACCTAGCGCGATTAGCACCATCCGATGAATGAGGATAAAGTACAGCAGGATCAGCAGCGAAGCGCCTACAAAACCGAATTCTTCCGCAATCACCACAAAGATCGAATCTGAGTAGGTATACGGCACACGTCCGCTTTGAACAGAGGTTCCTTCCAGAAAACCTTTGCCCGTGATCCCGCCTGATCCGATCGCAAGCCCTGCGTTTTTCGTATGCCACATCGCTTTGGCTGTCGCCTTTTCGGGAACAAGCCACGGATCAATGCGCTCGGCCCAGTGTTCTCTTTTTATTTTTTCCAAAAAGGTAAATACCTCATCATGGTAGAACGTATAGGATTTGATAAAACCGATTAAAATCGCACCTATTATCGTCACCCCGATGATCGCATGTTTTAGCTTGATGTTCCCGATCCACAGGACAGCCACCAGGATAACCACATACCCCAGTGCATTCCCCAGGTCATTCTGTGCCATGACGAGCGCAAACGGAACAAACGTCCAGCATCCGATCGGCACCACATCCCGCCAAAAACCCAACTCCCCCCGCTTTCGCTTCACGATGAGGTGGGCGAGAAACAGAATTAGAATCATTTTGAACAGCTCGGCCGGTTGAAAAGAAATGCTCTCGCTGATCTTCAGCCAGCCATTTGCGTTATTCACCTTACTTCCCAGCACATTCGCAAGGATGAGGAAAAGGATGCCTATCCCATACAGAAGCAAGGCATATTTCACGTATAACTTGTAATTGATTAATCCAATGCCGATGACAGCGATAAATCCAGCGATATAGAAATATATCGTTTTCACATGATGGCTATCCAGCTTGGGATCAAAACGTGTTCCGCTGTATACCGCTAACACACTCGTAACCATCAGCAACAACAGTACAAACAGAATGACACCATCCAGCTTTTTTACCGTTTTCCACATGATGCTTGAATATCCCCCTAATCCCGCTTTTCATTTTCCAATAAAGATCAATATTACCATTGTATCTAATTGAAAGCATGAATGGAAATCCGGGTGACGATCGGGAAACATGGATTATACACAAAAATAAAAAACCTTGGAAACTCTCTCCATCAAAAGCTGGAAGGAGTGGTTCCAAGGTTACTATGGATTATTTAACGAACTATTTTCGAGCGTGGACTTGCAGACAAGCCTCACTGTGAATTCAAACGCCGAATGCTGGCCTTCATATTCACTGTTCCGTCTGTTCTTGCTGAGCGGGCTTGCGTCTGAAGAGTTTCATTACGAGTTCCGTAATGCTCGGTTGTTCCGCCGATCCGAGAATGTCCTCGTTCTCCTCCGTATGCACCTTGATACTCATCGCAATACCCATACTGATCATGTTGATCATGATCGAGGTTCCTCCCGAGCTGATAAACGGAAGTGTAATACCTGTCAGCGGCATCAGACCGATGAATGGACCGATGTTTACGAATATCTGATACAGCAGCATCGCAATGACCCCGACAATCAGATAAGGTCCCGCGCGATCCTTACACTCCAGTGCAATCAGAACCATCCTGTGAATCAGAATGAAGTACAGCAGCAGCAGCACCGAGGCACCGATAAAACCAAACTCTTCTCCGATCTGCACAAAGATCGAGTCCGCATAAGCAAGTGGTACACGGTTGGATTGAATCGTTGTGCCTTCCATGTAGCCTTTACCTGTGATGCCACCCGAGCCAATCGCAAGCTTGGCATTATACGTCTGCCACAATACGTCTCTCGACGTCTGATCAGGCACCAGCCACGGGTCGAACCGATCCGCCCAGTGCGAACGGCCAATGTCCTTCAGAAATTTTACAATTTCATCATGATAGTGAATATAAGCCTGAATCCCGCCGACAAAAGCCACGACCGCAATAATAAAGCCGATAAAAGCGTGCATAAACTTGATATTGCCAATCCACAACAGTCCGATGAGGATAATAATATAACTCAAGGCGTTCCCCAGGTCGTTTTGCAGCAGCACAAGCAGCAGCGGCGGCAACACGCAGAGCGAGATCGGAATCACATCACGCCCGAAATACAGCGGCCGATTTTTCTTCCGCGCCAGTATAGCGGATAAAAAAACGATAAGGCACAGCTTGAATAACTCGGCAGGCTGCAAGCTTACACCCATGATGGATAGCCAGCCTTTGGCGCCATAATACTCTTTACCAAAAAACATGACAAAGACAAGCAGCAGCATGCCTACGCCGTAAATATACAAATAGTTTTTCAGAATAAACTTATAGTTGATCATGGATAGTGCAAAAAACACGATAAACCCTAAAATATAATAAAGAACCGCACTTTGTGTAAGTCCTCCCAGCTTGGGACGGCCAAACGTTGTGCTATGAATGGACAAAATACTAATGACCATCAGGATCAAAAGTATAAAAACGATGGAGTAGTCGATCTTTTTGAATTTGTGCAGCATGTAATTATGTTCCCCCAAGCATTCAGAAAATCTTCGGCATACCCCATTGTAGAGGATTTCACGGCAAAAAGAAAACTTACGCGCCTTACATTTTTGTCATCTGTTCCGAAAGTCGAACACCCAGGACATGCCGCTCAATTCCGGCAAGATCGGGAACGATAATAATCTCGGGCCAGTGCCCCGCCGATTCCAGCAGTGCCGCCACGTCCCGAGCCTGCCCCATGCCCAGCTCGAAACCGATCACCTGCGGCGGCGCGGGCAGCAGCCGCAGCTGCTCCAGCATGATGCGGTACGGGGCCAGCCCGTCCGGACCGCCATCCAGTGCGAGGCGCGGCTCATGATCGCGCACCTCCTGCTGCAGCCCGGCGATATCGCCCGCCGGGATGTAGGGCGGGTTGGACACCAGGATGTCCAACCGCTCCCCGGCGAACGGGGCCAGCAGATCGCCTTCGCGGAAGTCGATCTGTACGCCGTTCGCGGCCGCGTTGCACGCGGCCACCTGCAGGGCATCCGCCGAGAGGTCCCCGGCGGCCACCTGCCACTGCGGGCGAAGCGAAGCCATCGTTACCGCGATGGCGCCGCTGCCCGTGCCAATATCGACGGCGCGCACCGCATCGCCGCCGCCGGCAAACACGCGGTCCGCTGCGCGCAGCACAGCCTCGACCAGCAGCTCGGTCTCCGGCCGCGGAATCAGCACGGCCGGCGTGACCTCGAACGGCAGCCCGTAAAATTCCTGGCTGCCGATAATGTACTGCGCCGGCTCACCCGCAGCCTTGCGCGTGACGGCGTCTTCCCAGCGGCTGCGCAGCTCGCCGGGGAACGGCTCCGGCTGCATCATGTAGTACCGGGCGCCATAGACGCCCAGTACGTGCTCCAGCAGCAGCCGGGCATTATTGTGCGGCTCGTACACGCCGCACTTCTCCAAAAAAGAGGAAGCCTCGACAAAGGCTTCCCGGCAACTCTGCTCCGGCGTCATCACAAACTGCGCGCGCGTCACAGATTATTCTCCTCTTTCCATCATTTCTGCCTGCTGTGCAATCGTCAGTGCAGACAGAATTTCTTCAATCTCCCCGTTCATCACCTGATCCAGCTTGTGCATGGTCAGACCGATGCGGTGATCGGTAACACGGCTTTGCGGGAAGTTGTACGTACGGATCCGCTCACTGCGATCCCCTGTGCCCACTTTGCTTTTACGTTCTACCGAGATTTTCGCTTCTTCTTCCATACGTTTCATATCAAAGATACGTGTGCGCAGCACTTGCAGCGCTTTTTCCTTGTTGGAGTTCTGCGATTTCCCATCCTGACATGTCGCTACGATACCTGTTGGCACGTGAGTTACCCGTACCGCCGATTTCGTTGTATTAACCGATTGTCCGCCTGCCCCACTGGAGCAGAACGTATCTACACGAATGTCTTTATCATGAATTTCGATATCAAAATCTTCCGCTTCCGGCATGACCGCAACCGTTGAAGTCGACGTGTGAATCCGTCCGCCGGATTCCGTCGTTGGAATACGCTGCACACGGTGTGCACCGCTCTCGTATTTCATTTTACTGTACGCACCGCGTCCGTTGATCATGAACACAACCTCTTTGAACCCGCCGAGGTCGTTCGTATTCACATCCATCAGCTCGACTTTCCAGCCTTGTGCATCCGCATAACGTGTGTACATGCGGTACAAATCAGCCGCAAACAATGCCGCCTCATCACCGCCAGCCGCACCGCGAATCTCCACAATGACGTTTTTGTCGTCATTCGGGTCCTTCGGCAGCATAAGCACACGAATCAGTTCATCCAGCTCTTTCTGGCGAGCAGACAGCTCTTCGATCTCCATCTTGACCATCTCGCGCATCTCGTCATCCAGCTTCTCATTTTGCATTTCCTTTGCCGCTTCCAGATCCTCGCTCACCTGTTTGTACTCATTGTACGCATCATAGGTCGGCTGAAGATCGGATTGCTCCTTGGAATACTCACGCAGCTTTTTGTTATCGCTCGCTACATCCGGGTCACACAAAAGCTCGCTCAGCTTGTCATAACGATCGGCTAACGCCTGCAATTTATCCAACATGTATAGTCACCTCACGTTTTATTTTGTCCACGTACATGTGCATTTCCATACCGTTCCATTTGCACACCTATACTTCATTCTTTTCGCACCACATATATCTATAATTCAAAATTCCACAATACTCAGGATTCTGACCGAATCCCCTGACCGCAGCATGTCATTCCATTTCCGTGTTATATGATCGACGTATAACCTCGCTACAACGTCATCAAATCCTTTACTTGTAAAGTGATATAAATAAATCGTCTACCTCCTGAAGCTCCCCGTCCCATCTCAACGATTAGAACGAACAGTTTACCATGGGTATACGACTCTTTATTATAGCATATTCTTATGCTCCTGAACAGCAAGAGTTCACAGCTAGAGCAATTCATCCTCCAACTGTTCCAGCACAACACTCCACCATGTTTCCTCATCAAGCATACTTACAGGGTCTTTTTCAGTATAAAATAAACGGAGCTGCTTCACCGCTTCATCTTTTTTGAATTGCTCGTTTACCTGGGAACGAGGTTTAATCTCTCCACGTCGAAATGCTTCCAGCTTTGCTTGCGCTTGCTCCAGCGTCATAACACTCGGCTCATCAGGTTTGGAATGCTCCTTCACGATTGCCGTATACCTGTTCAGAAACGCCAGAAACAGGTGCAGACTGCTGTTCATTACTGCATACTCTTCCGTCTGCACATCTACTCTGTACAGTATGCCCGTTCCAGATTCCAGTCCGAGTGCAGCCGTATTCTCATCCCACTCATATCCGATGGGTAGCAGCGTTTTGGAATTATCCGATGTACGTACCAGCTCGCAATCCGACACAGGATTAAACCTAATCCCAAGTACAGGTTCACCATCCAGGGTGAACTGTGGCAAGCCGGACCCAATCAATAACTCCTGCGTTTCTTCGGGCAACCCTGCCTTCTCTACAAGCTCAGGATTATATCGAACCAATCGGGACGTAATCTCCACTCTTGCCACCTCCTCCGAAGATACTTCTTTCTTTTATTATATCCATCACGGGGAAACAATCCAGTGGAAACGCAGTCATATGAGCATAAATCTAACCCCTTGCTGCTAAATAAAATACCAAACAAAAACAGCACCGTTCTCTGTACCAGAGAGCAGTGCCGTTCTTTATTTTAATCCAAAACCGTTTCGAAAAATAATCCCGTCCGAAGTTCCATTATCCCTGTTTAGATCGTGATCTAATCTGGTAATCGGAAGCTTTCAGCTTGTAATTATGTCTCCGTTAACCCGGCGGATTGCATCTTGAAATTTAGACTATAAGTTAAACTTTAAATTACACGTTGAAACGGAAGTGCATCACGTCGCCGTCATTCACCACGTACTCTTTACCTTCGAGACGCAGTTGACCGCGTTCTTTGGCGCCGTTCATGGAACCTGCTGCAACCAGGTCTTCATAAGAAACAACCTCTGCACGAATGAAACCGCGCTCGAAGTCTGTGTGAATGACACCCGCTGCACCTGGTGCTTTTGTTCCTTTACGGATGGTCCACGCACGAACCTCTTGTACACCTGCTGTAAAGTACGTGTACAGGCCAAGCAGCTTGTAAGCCGCTTTGATCAACAGGTTCAGACCGGATTCCTGAATACCCAGCTCTTCCAGGAACATTTGTTTATCTTCGCCTTCCAGCTCGGAGATTTCTTCCTCAACCTTTGCGCTGATTGGCACCACTTCTGCATTTTCAGCAGCAGCGAACTCTCTAACTTTTTGCACATATGCATTGTTCGCTACGTCACCGATTTCGTCCTCAGCCACGTTGGCAGCATACAGAACCGGCTTCAGCGTAAGCAGGTGCAGATCACGTACGATCAGGCGCTCTTCATCCGACAACTCCATGCTGCGTGCAGGCATATCTTCATAAAGAACCGCTTTGACTTTCTCCAATACTTCAACTTCTTGAGCAGCCGTTTTGTTGCCGCCCTTCATGTTTTTCTTGGAGCGTTCGATTTTTTTCTCCACACTCTCGATATCAGCCAGAATCAGCTCCAGGTTAATCGTCTGGATGTCGCTGATCGGATCGATTTTGCCATCCACGTGTGTGATGTTTTCATCTACGAAGCAGCGTACCACGTGTACAATCGCATCCACTTCACGGATGTGGGCAAGAAACTTGTTGCCCAGACCTTCACCTTTGGAAGCTCCACGCACCAGACCTGCGATATCTACGAATTCAAATGCAGTAGGAACCGTTTTTTTCGGTTCAACCAGTTCTGTCAATTTGTCCAAACGCTCGTCCGGTACTTCGACGATCCCCACGTTCGGGTCAATCGTACAAAACGGATAGTTCGCGGACTCGGCACCTGCTTGTGTAATTGCGTTAAACAACGTAGATTTCCCGACGTTCGGAAGCCCCACTATTCCTGCTTTCAAAGCCATGTATATGACAACTCCTCATTCATTACTTGTTCGGTATGGATAATCCTAACCATTATATATGACAAACCCCAAGGCATCAAGGAACTTCGCTGATTCCTAGCCATAGCCATCACCAGCCATTCATTCTGTGAATCTTTGGTTTCTACGTCTAATTGTGCTTCTGATTCGAGTCATATGTTTAAAGTCGTTCACTCAGCCCGAGTAAAAATACGTTTGCGTTGCAGGATCAACCTTAGCCTATGTCTTTGATCTCCTTATACATCGTCAAATCCGTCACTTCATAGCCCATTTTGCGATACAGGCTGCTCGCCCGCACATTATGTCCAAACACATGCAGACCAATGCGGTCCACCCCAAGACTACATGCTGTCCGCTCAAGGGCTTCCATTGTCTCAGTGCCGTACCCTTTGCCGCGATGTACTTCTTCCACCACAATATCCAGCAAAAAGGCTTCTTTCCCGCGACGATTTTCCGTAACATTAAACCAGATGTACCCGACAATGCCGTCCACCGGATGCACCAGATTGTACACGTATGCCCCCGGCGTCTCCAAACCTTGTGGCAAATAACGCTCATAGGATTCCTCTGCCCGTTCCAGTGCCTCCTCCGGCGCCCACGTGCCTGCTTCTACCTTTTCCTCTGCAAAATCTGCAATCGAACGACTGCGAAAACTCGCAAATTGCTCTCCGTTCATTGGCAACAGTTCCATGCTGTATTCCTCCTCATCTGGGTGTGATCACTTAGGTGTAATATTTATGTATAATTGGTCAGCTAATTGATCTTGGTCTATTGTACCCTAATTGTATTGTACCCTGATGATGTAAGTTAGGCATTTCTCTTTTTTCCATATCTACTTATGTTAAAATATAAGGGCGAGCGACCGGCCAAAGTTTCTCGCCCAGAGGTCGAAGGGTTATTCCATCGGCTTTACCCTTTTAACATGATTATACCGATTAATCAGCTCGTCCAGCACCATGGACTGGTGGATGACCTTAGGGTGAAGAAGGTCGCCGTACTCCGTTTTTAATTGATGGAGTTTCTGCCTTGCTTCTTCAATTCGCAGTTTGAGTTCGTCACGATCCATAACACCCCTCCCTGCTGTACCATTTTAGAACATCCTGCTAATTAGTAAAAATTCAAATAATCCCCAACATAGGATCGCAAAAAAAACACCCTTTACCCGAAAGGCCTCTGAACAATCTGTGACGATTGTCTATTCAAAGAGCATTTCGAAAGCTGAGGATGTATCCACGCGAAACCTGCCTCTCGTCAACTGTGATAAGAGTCTGTCTTTACTTAGGTGGTGTTATTCTTAAGTTTCTTTTCGATTTTTTACGCTTTAACATTCGGACTATATAATCTCTGAATTTTCTCAATAAGCTGTTCTGCGCTTGGCTTAGCGCCCCGTCCGGTTGCATAGTGCTGCAAATCCTCAAATAACCCCAAGCAATCCAGCAGACCATCCTTATTCATATTTTCAATTGCAAATTCCATGCCTTTACGGATATACCCTACGCCTCTATCATAATCGTTATTTCTTAAATAGTACGTACCCAGTCCTGCCAGCAAAATACCATATTGATCATTGGTGTATTGCTTGCTCATTTTTCCCAAGCGGCTGCTTTGCTCCTCGTATACCAGATAGGACTGATACTCATCAAGAACAGAATCAATATTGATATTATACCGATTCGCTGCGGTCACAATCGCGCATAGTGCAGGGAATACTTCTTTTTTTCGATCAGAGATATACTTTAAATAATCTTGAATCAACTCTGTCTCACCTGACAACAATCTAAAATAGTAGTTATTTCCTTCTGACCAATCCTGAAATTGAAGAATTACGATTTTTTCTTCTTCGGTAGGATCTTTGATCCAGCTGTAGTCAGCGTATTTTGAAACATATTGAAGCGTTTCTTCATAATTTCCATGTTGATAACTGACCTCGGCAAGAGCAAGGTAAGAATACAAAGCATAAAATACAATCTTCTTCTTGGTTTTAGTCTCCACTTCTCTTAATGTTTTCTTGGCCTCATATTGAATAAAAGCTTTGATCTGTAACTGATCAGCAAACTCTTTCACTTTGTCCCAACGGCGCAAGGAAGCGTACACATTAATTAGGTCATTCAGTGCGTCGAATTGGTAAGGTTCGTCAAGCCGTTGAACAAATAGCTCGAATTGAGTAGCTAATGTCAAATTGTTGCTCTGGTCATTAGAAAGCCCAATGGAAAACAAACGGTACTGGCTTAAAGCCAGACGCTCCGAATGCTGCAACTTCTCACTCTCGGCAACACAGCGGTATAAAGGTATGCAAGCCTCCAGCTTTCCCTCGCTATATAACTGTTCAGCCAGCTCAAACAACATGGGAACATACGAGAGATGATCAACCACGTATCTGACCGCCGTCTCCATATAAGAGACATGCCCCAATTCCGCACAACGATATAAAAAGGGCCTCAGTCTTCGCCAATCCAGATTGGCATCAATTAAATATTCGTGTATGTATAGTTCATATAAGTAGCCTTCAGGTAAGCCCATTCCAGCAGTAATCCGATCCAACTGATTCAAGCCTATTGGACGAAGTCCTTTCAATGTGCCGCTTAGTGTCCCGGAATTAACACCTGAAATCTCTGAAAAACGATTAATGGTCATCCGATTATTTTGCAAATATCGTTCTAAATGTTCACAAATTGTGGCTTTTGAGTTCAAAGGGACACCGCCTTCCCATGAAAATTAAGCTCGATCAATGAAATCATACAATATTTATGTAATTATCATCAATATTTACTTGGGGATTGTTAACTATTATATACAAAACAAAAACCCGCCCCATATTAGTGAGCAGGTCTGTGCGGAAAATAACAATCAGTACCTTTTAAATTTCAATCTCTAACGATTCCTAGAGAAGCTATTTAGCACATTTGAGTCACTTTGAAATTCTAACGATCTCCAGAAACCTTATTTACTTGAAATGCCCCGATTTTCACCGAAATTTCTGCGTTTTAGCCCAAATAGCGCTTCTGTGAATCGTTAGATTTTTAAAACCCGCATCAAAGGTGAAATAAGGTTCTGTGGAATCGTTAGCTTGTGTTTAGTTGTAAAATGGACGAATGGAGTCCGGTTTGTTCTATAGTGTAGTGTGGTGCTTTTGCTTTATACCGTAATCCATTCTTTTCGTAATGATTCTTCCATAGTGAACTCTTCCATAGTGACTCTTCCGTAATACGTTCCGGTGTTAATGTGCTCCTCCATGCAGAGAGAAGCTTACTCCCGCAACCGTGAATCTATCTTATTTTTTTCATCAGATTATAGATAATCATGGCAGCCTCTTGTCTCGTCAACTGCTTTTTGGGCATAAACTTGCGATCCGGGTAGCCCTTCATCACAGATTCTTGTGTAACCAGATGAATGCTGTTTCTTGCCCAATTGGAGAACATTGCGTTGTCCTCATAAAGTATGAAGGATGACAGCACATAGCCCTGTTTCTTCATCACATTTTCAATCATGCTTGAAGCCTGCTCTCTTGTGACGTTAGCATTGGGTCTGAGCGTACCATCACTGAACCCTTTAAGGATACCATGCTGCAGCGAAGGCATGATCTCGTTGTAGTACCAGCTGTTCGTTTGAACATCAGTAAATTCGTTGATATACGGTACATTGGTGTTGTATTCAAGGGCTCTCGTTAAAAATATAGCAAACTCCGCTCTTGTCACCTTCTCATTTGCACCAAACGTTCCGTCCGAATAACCCTTTACTATCCCCTTCTGTGCCAGTTCAAGGATTGCATCCTTGGCATAACTTGTGGCGATATCTGCAAAACCAACATCAGGTCCCTGATTTCCCTTATTAGAAGGCAAAATCTGAGTATCAATGGTCACACTTTCGCTCTTTCCAGAAGTTGTACTCGAATTTGAATAAGGAACCTGGTACGGATAAGGGTATGCATATGGATTATAGTAAGGATTGTAGTAAGGCGGCACATCGTAATTATTTCCGTATACGGTTGCTCCCCTTCCATCCGGGGGTGTTGTCACAGCAACGGTCTGTTTTCCGATAACCTCTTCCGATCCGTCAGGCTTGACACGAACAGCAATGATGTTATATTCATAATATTTGTTCGGCTCGACGCCTGTTTCACTGAATTGCAATCGGCCATTAACCGCAGTAACCATACCCTCATCCCGTGTTTCTCCAGTAGCGGTGTTCAGATAGGTTTTGCGATAAACTCCATTTCCTAAAGGAACATACTTGGTCTGTGGGTTCCGCTCCACATAATGAATGGCTCCTTCAATCGGCTGATAATCAAACGCAATCGTTGCATTTGGTGCATTCACTGGAGAGACATTCATCGGTACAGGTACTCCTGCCGTCTGCACCTCAAGAATGCCGGATTCAATCTTCCCATATTTATTGCTGGCTACAATGTGATACGTATATGTTCTCCCTGGCTGAAGAGTATAGGCAATCATTGTATTCGAATGGCCAGACCACACTTTGTTCACCCGATCCTGGTAAACCTCATACTGCGTTGCGCCTTCAACCATGTTCCACTGCAAATCTATTTTGTCATCGTATATGCGATTTACTCTTAGTTTAATCTGACCTTTGGGAGCAACGTCCTCGGTCACCTTGGGCATTTTTACCTTTTGGACAGCGGGAGGGCTCTCATTATTTCCATTTTTAGCTATTACTTTGTAGGTATACGTGCTATCTGGTGTTAAGTTCACATCCTCATACGTCGTTGATTTGATCACCGCCAAAGGCAGATCATTACGTGTAATGACATACTCTTCTGCCTGGTCTACTGCACGCCATGAAAGTCTGACTTTGGTTGAATCGAGAGCCTCGACTTGAAAGTCGGCTGGATAGGAGAGGTGTATAGTATTAGCAACCTTATGCTCCTTTTCTTCACCATATACATCACCCTTACGAGCAACGATCGTATATTTATGCCCCGAATTTATATTTACACCGACATCTAAAAACTCCAAAAGCGGGCCTTCATAGATAATTTCCGCATCACGTTTCAGTACATATTCTTCAGCACCTTCTACAGACTTCCATGCTAAATACAAGTCATTACCTACCACTTTCGCTTCAAAATACCCAGGTTTCTCTAATACAACTTTCGGGGGCACCGGTTCCCCATTTGCCAAAGTAGGAATAACGTAAGGATCTTCATCCGTACCTTGACCTTTATACTCACCGTTATACTTTAATATAGCTTTATATTTAAAATTTTGTAACGTTCCTGCCGCGACATTGCTCATATGACCGCCTGGAAATGTAAGCGGGTCGGAAGCCGTCTCTGAAAAAGCAACTCCCTGATTGCCCGATTTTCCAAATGCACTCTCATATGTACTTGGATCAGCCAAAGCCAAACTGGAAACCATTCGATTCGCATCCTTAGGATCACTTAGCACGATACCCGTATATTTCTCCATATCGTCCTTGGTAACTATGCCCATAGGGGAAGAGAAACTGTAGTTGTACTCGCCATTGTCATACGCGTTAGCTGTCCATGACAATAGGTGAAAAGGAGTTAGTTTATCTGCCCTCATTTTAACCATCTCATAACCGAGACTATCCGGGTTTATATTGGAGTAACTTTCCACTCTCCATACTGCCGTTTCACCCTGAATATCAATATATTTTGAAACGGTATTCTGGGAGATCAGTGTTTGATTATCAACAAGATACCATTTGCCGAACTGTTTCAGATCCACCACAGAGCCAAAAGCTGCTTTCGAATCCCCTAACGTATAAGCGTCTACAGCAGGCGGTGTAACAATAAACTCCAGAGAATCTGTTTGAGTCGGATTTGCATGACTTGCCCATGCGAGTCGAATGATATTTTTCTCACCTGGCTTCAGACCGCTGATCCGCGCACTTGAACTTGTATTGTTTTTTAATTCCGTGCTTTTAACATCGTTGACGTAAACCTCGGCCTGCTCAATACCATTGAATTTGTAAAATAAACTCATACTACTGGCGTTGACAAGCCCCCAGTTTACGAATGTAAACCCCTCTTGAATAACCTGGTCTAATTGCCCTGAAAGTTTGCCCGTAAAGTCGATTCTCCCTGCATCGTCATATACCGGTTCTGGTTCCTTTAACCTGACAAAAAGCAGTTCTTGTTCACCATAATTCGTACCGTCATAGCCAAAAACTGAAATCCTGTATGTATAGCCAGGTGTAGCTCTAGTAATTGTATAAGATCGTTCCGGGATGAAACCTCTGCTATCCCTATTAATTAAAAGTCCATAATTTACGGCTCCAGGAACCTCATCCCATGTTATCGTAATGGAGTTATCCGTTGAGGTTACTGTTACTTTAGGCTTTGGTAAAACAGTTCGAGTCTCGGTTTCATTTATTGTTTCTGGTGGTGAAGACTGCACAGATGCAGTGCGCTGGAACGATTCGTTCTTTTCGTTGGAACGGGAGGACTCGGCAGTAAAATGAGTAGAGCCTGTATTCCCTCCCGTAACCAAACTTGCATTTGCTGTCCCTTCTCCCCAAATCAGTGCATTTCCTAGCAAAAATTGAGCAGCTAACATCGCACTTAACCATCTCTTCAATTTCATATTATGTATCCCCTCTTAGCATTAAACTATTGTTTCTCACTACATAAAAGTCACTGGATTACTATGGGTATTACTTTCTTCTTAATATGAGTTACATTGTTTTCTCAGAAAACTCTCTCCTGAAAATCCACTTCGTCCATCCTCTCCCTCGCAAATAGATGAATACTAAATACACCCTGATTAAATAAGTCTATTTTCCTAATAACACAATCTAAATAATTACTTTAGACTCATTAATCATAAGCTGTAACGGATTAACAAACAATAAAAAATTATACTTTACACTAAAAGTCAATTCTAAAAAATGTACTCTCCCTCTCTCTTAAATTGTTAGAAGGATCAGCAACTTATCCCTCCAATAAGTAAAAAAAACTCAAGCCCTGGTTAGGGGCTTGAGTTGATCGTTCATTATGCTAAGGCTGCTAGTTCATATTGTTTATCAAGTCAAACTTCATTAACAAACGTTCATCCAGGGGCGATGCTTCGGCTTGAGTTACTTTTCAATTTGGTGGCGAGCTAGCCTCCATTTCTCCATGCACGAGCCCGAGCTTGGGATGAAAGGCGAAAGGCCGTCCTTCGCTCATGCTGCCCCTTGATTTCCATCTCGAATTCTAACGATTCCTAGAGACGCTATTTAGCCCATTTGAGTCACTTTGAAATTCTAACGATCTCCAGAAGCCTTATTTACTCCAAACACCGGGATTTTCACCAAAATTTCTGCGTTTTTGCTCAAATAGCGCTTCTGTGAATCGTTAGATTTTTAAAACCCGCTTCAAGAGTGAAATAAGGTTATCTGGAATCGTTAGCGCCTTTGACTGCATGACCCACCCTTTGTTTCTCCACTCCGACTACTCAACGTCCACAAAATCCCGCTTCTATTATGCTTCGGCAGGCCCGCTGCGCCACGCCTTGCCCCCGTCATCTTCATGCCCAATCAGCGCACCACCATTACCTAATCTAACTAAACCAATCCTACCTCCGCGCCACCAGACGTTCTGTCCGTTTCACATCTGCAATGCTGCCTGCACCGATGCCAAACATAACGGTGAGCAGCTCGAATTCGACCTGCTCCAGCCGCTCGGATAAAGCTTCGTCGGAGGTGACGGCGGATTCGAGCAGCGAGCGGCCGAAGCCTGCGAGGTCGGCACCCAGAGCGAGCGCTTTGGCGGCGTCCACGCCCGTGTACAGTCCACCACTGCCAATCAGCGCCCCCTCTGGATTAAGCGCGCGCACGTCCTGAATGCACTCGGCTGTGGGAATGCCCCAATCAGCAAAAGCTTCCGCAGCTGCCCGGCGTACCGGGTTATTGTTGCGATACTTCTCCACCTGCACCCAGCTTGTCCCGCCCGCACCGGCTACATCGATGAATGCCACGCCCGCTTCGTACAGGCGCTGTGCCGTCACACCATCGATGCCAAAGCCAACCTCCTTGACGCCGACGGGCACTTCCAGTTCACGGCACAGGCTCTCGATCCGCTGGTACAGACCGCTGAAGTTGGTATTGCCTTCCGGCTGGAACACCTCCTGCAGCGTGTTCAGATGCAGCACGAGCAGATCCGCGCCAGCGATCTCCACGGCACGCTGGAAATCAGCTGTGCTGAAGCCATAGTTCAGCTGAACCGCGCCCAGATTCGCGATGACCGGGATATCCGGTGCCCAGCGCCGGACATCGAATGTGCTCGCGAGCTCCGGCTGTTCCACGGCAGCCCGGATCGAGCCTACCCCGAGCGCCCAGCCTCTGGCGTTCGCTACCCGTGCCAGGCGCTCATTGATAGCGCCTGTAGTTTGGCTCCCACCCGTCATCGAGCTGATGAGCAGGGGTGTGCGCATTTTTTTGCCAAGGAACGAAGTGTCCAGATGCACCTCTTCAAAATCCAGCTCTGGCAGCGGGTGATGCCGAAATGCAAACTTCTCCAGCCCGCTCGTTATGCCTTCTCCTGCCACATTCTGCTCCAGACAGAGGCGCACGTGCTCCAGCTTCCGTTCTCCCGTTGCCACTTCGGGCAGCAGCCGTTTGCCGGCTCGTTCTTGTTCATTCATGATGTAACCTCCTATGTGAGAATGATGTGTATCGGCAGGAATGACAGCAATTTTGTTTTCATATTTCAAGTTTCGTGCTTTACGTTTCATGTTGTTTCCTGCTTCATCGTTTCCTGCTACCTGCCTTATCGTTACCTGCTCCGTATCTCTTGTTTCTATGTAAACAACTCTATCCAGTATACCGTTCCTGTTCACCTATTGAAAGGATGCTCCAAGGTCCATGTTTCATCAATGACCCTGTTGGAATCCTGGAGCATCATCTGCAGCTGTGGGGTGTCTTGATCTGCCATATTGGCAACTTGGGGCATCTTTTTACGGTTACACTTCAAGATCAAAAGCAGCAGCTTACTTCACTTATTGGAATCTCGAAGCACACTGCTCTACCTTACTGGACTCCTAGGCACTCTGCTTAACCAGAATGGACCCCTGAGGTGCCCCGCAATGCCATATAGCAATTTCACAGCATCCTGATAATCTACCTCATTGAGTCCTGGAGCAGCTATTTCTTCCCGCATCTTCTCCACCTGTAACTTTGCATGCGCATGCACCTTCCCGTCTGCTCTTACCTGCCCATCTCCGCTACAAGCTGCTCACCTACAAGCTGACCGGATAGCGTAACAATCGGGGTTCCGCCGCCAGGGTGGGTTGTGCCGCCAACGTACCAGAGTCCCTGAACATCGCTGCTCTGATTGCCTGGACGCATGAAAGTTTGCTTCATTGAATTGGATGAAATCCCGTAGATGGAGCCTTGATGAGCTAACGTATCGTGTGCGATCTGCTGCGGTGTATATCGGATTAACACATCTGACTGTTTCAGTCCAACAATGCCGCGTGCCTCCAGTTGCTCCAGCACAAACTCGCCGTAACAGTCCTGCTGCTGCTCCCAGTTCCAGGCGTTCGAGAGATATGGCGCATTCACCAATATGAACAGATTGCTCGCTCCCGCAGGAGCCATGCCTGATTCAGAATATCCAGAGTAACAGATATATATCGTTGGATCGGCTGGCATCATGCGGTCACGAAAAATATGCTCGAACTCCGGCTCGTACCGCTCCGGGAAAAAGACGGTATGATGCAGCAGCTGGCCGTATTGTCTGCGCACTCCGGCCAGGGTAACAAAACCGGAGATAGACGGCTCATACTTTGCAATGCGGGCATCATTCATACGTTTCCGATGCTCGGGTGCGAGCAGCAGCCGATTCACACTAAGCACATCACCGTTAGCCACAATTCGGTCAGCCTCCATCCATCCCCGATCCGTATCCACGCCAACGGCCTTTCCGTTCCGAACGACAATCTGGTGCACCTCTATACCTGTGATGATCTGTACACCTTTCTCCCGCGCAAGCCGGGCCATGCCCTCAATAAGCTGATACGTTCCGCCTTTTACCCCGTAGATACCAACTTCTGCTTCAACATGTCCCATCATGGCAAAAATGGAGGGGGACAGATACGGCGATGATCCCACATACGTAGCGTACCGCCCGAACATCGCAAGGGTATGCGGATGGCTGAAATACCTGCGCAGCAGTGTATCCAGCTTGACTGCAGGACGCACCCGGAGCAGACTGCGCAGCATTTGCAGATTGTATTTATCGGATGGTTTCAACAGCAGCTTGCCAAGAAAATGACGATTCGCCTCCGCATACAGTGACGCAGATTCATCCATAAACGCATCATAACGCATGGCATCCTGCGGACTGTATGCAGCAATCTGCTCCTTCATCCAGCCACGATCTCTCGACAGATCAACGACCGTGCCGTCTGCAAACACATTCCGTGTCCGAGGCTCCAGCTCATACAGCTGCACGTAATCCTCCATCTGCACGCCAGCCTGATCAAACACCGAGCGAAATGCATCCGGCATCGTAATCGTGCTTGGGCCCCGGTCAAAGTGAAACCCGTCCTGCTCGATTTGCTGCAGCTTGCCGCCCACATGCTCCTGCCGCTCCAGTATCGTTACACGCAAACCAGCCGAAGCAAGACGAATCGCACAGGACAGGCCTCCGAAGCCTGCGCCGATAATAATGACCTCCTGTTTTGAGTTCCCAACTGATGCCGCCTCTCGGTGCCCGTTATGCATTTCTACTCCTGATCCTTCATCTCTTGCATTTGCATTTCGATTTCCGTTCCCGTTTCCGTTCCCCTGTGCATTGTGCATCAGCTATACCGCCTGCCTTTCCATACGTACCCTTTACCGGATCGCCCCGCCTGCCGTGAGGCCAGACCGATGGCAATGACACAAGCCATGCTGATCGGTTGAAAAAGTGCGAGCCACCACGGCTGACCTCCGATATGATCGGATACTCGTTTTACAGCCATGCCAAGCAACGTGCCTATAAATCCATACAGAATGGACGTCTCGTTCCCCGTAAGCAGCCCTGTAACCAGCCCCAGCGGCGGTACAATGTACATGATAAAATACATAAACATCGTGCCAATGAGCAGTGCATCTCTCCGGCCCATGCCTTCGTACATGTTTTTTTTATACCCGTTCCATACCTCTTCACCGTTCTGATACATACGTGTACTCGTTACATCATGCACATCCGCGAGCATTACGGGATGCCCGGCACGTTTGACTGCTTTGGCAAGACTCATGTCGTCCACCAGATGTGCCTGAATGGCAGCATGACCGCCGGATGCTTCATAACTTGTGCGATGAATAAGCAAAAAAGCCCCCGTAGCGGCAACAAACATCGGACTGGCTGACCTGCGTATCATGAAAATAGGCAAATGACTGATGATCGTAAACATCATCATTGGCACGACCAGCTTTTCCATCCAGGTTCTTGCCACCTGATAGGGGAATCCCGTAACCAGACCGCCGCCCTGGGCACACCCGGCCGCCACCATCTGCCTGATTGCATCCGGCTTCACACGAACATCGGCATCGACAAACATAAACCATTCCCCCTGCGCCTCCTGAACCAGACGATGACAGGCATGGGATTTGCCCATCCACCCTGCAGGAAGATCGGTCCCGTGCAGCAATCGCACACGCGAATCCCGATCAGCAATCGCCTGAACGAGTGAAGCAGTCTCATCTTCAGAGCGGTCGTCGAGCACCAATACTTCCATGCGAAATCCCTTGGTATGACTGGCAAGCACACTTTCTAGACATTCTTCAATATGTAAGCGTTCATTCCTTGCAGGAATCAGAACGGAGACCAATAGATCGGGCGGCTGTATGTTGCCTCTTTGGAAAGAACGTATTTTGGGCAAACAGGCGGCATTCCATATCGCAAACAACAATTGCACGAGCAGCCATCCCATGAGACATATCCATAGAATCTCAGCTGTACCCACACCTTCATTCATACTATCGGTTCACCCGCCTTCGTGCCTCATCGTATTTTTCACTGGTGGAGCGCATGCCGCGAATCAAGGGATATGCGCCCGGCAGACTTCCTTGCCCAAGTCGGATCAAAGCAGCCCTGTGATCATCCAGCTGTTGTTCCAATACTCGCCCCAGCCGCTCTGCAATCTCTTCACTCTTCCACGCTTTCCAATCTCCCACGATAGGCGAGCCCGTCTGCATGGAGATTTCCGGCAAATCATGCTGAACCATGCCATGACATAATGTAACCGGCACGGCAATAGCCTGCGGGAAACGGCGCAGCACAAGTCCAATACCCGGGCGAAACTGAATCGGCCGAGCCTCCTGATGCAGAATTTCACCCTGCGGGAAGATCCAGACCCTTTTGCCAGCAGCCAGCAGCTCATTCGTATATTGCAGCGATGTCCGAACCCCAGATGAACTGTCCTTGTTGATGGAATACGCCCCGAGCTTGCGAAAAAAAGCATATTGCCGAAGCTGCTGCTCCTCCATCATCACATAATGATCACCACGCGAGGTTTGCTTCGCCGCATGATACAGTAGCAATCCGTCCCACCATGAGCTGTGGTTCATGAAATAAACTACTGGCTGATCCGGTGCCATAGGCTGCAGCCTGCCGTTTCCATCAAGCACCTGTGGATCAAGCGAGCCCGAAAGCGTAAACGAACGAAAACGTCTGCGCAGCAGATAATAATGATTGTACAGGGTGAATATCCGCTCAAACGCTTTGGATTTTACGGCGCGGATCATACAACCAGCTCCCCTCGGCAAGCAGCACACCTGCAATCGCGATGATGAAGCTGCCTGTGATGCCTTCCTTCAGCGCCAGCACACCGAACAAAAGGATGAACAGCTGATACAGCCATTTCGCTCGCAGGAGCGAGCGGCGATCGTTAGGCACAGCTGGCAGGAAGAGCGAAAGAAATGCACCCATAATGAACCAGCTAATGTAATTCGTCCATGGTACTCCATAGAATCCGCCTGGGGACTGCCATTCCCAGAACCCTCTCGCATGAGCAACCGGGTCAAGCACCAGATCCAGCACAATCGCCCAAAAGCCTGTCTTGAGTGCACGTACCAGCTTGCCACCCCAGGTCGATCCGCCACCGCTGATCAGCGCTGAATTGCCAACAACGGCGATCCATGCGAACCCAAGCGTCACCGGAACACTGAACAGATGCACGCCAAAAAAGTCGGAGTACGCGTATTCGCCAAAAGGCCAGTGGGTATGTACACCGATCCACTCTACGCCCATGCCCCCAAGCCAGATGATCAATGAAGCAATCCAGAGGTCTGGACGCAGCCACTTGACTGACTGGTCGGACAGAGCAGATCGGTTGGATGGCTGATATATAAGGTCAAGCACGTAAAGTGCATAAAATACAAGGAATAGTCCGTTAGAGAAGGATAACACCTCGGGAACACCAATCGTAAGCATCAGGATGGCTCCAATGGTATACCACACCCAGTACACCCACTGGATCATCAGGATACCGCCATTCGGGAAGCTTGATAAGCCAGCATCGGGTAACGTTTCACAATCGCACCGAGCATCTCCAGTTTCAATTCGTCGCTGACATACGCCCGTTTCGTGTACACATCATAGTCGTTACGCTCTACGGCGTGCAGAATCGTGGAATAGAATGCTGCCGCAAGCTCGATTGAAAATGCACTCTCCACCGGATAGGTATCCAGACGATCCATACCGATGCGGAACCAGTTCAGCGCCGCCGACTTCATATCATGGATAATCGCAACAAACCGCTCATCCACCACGCCGTTCTCCCAATCCTGCTCGGAGTACCCGTGCTTCTCCATAATCTCCAGCGGCACGTAGCGGCGCAATCTTGCCCGGTCCTCGCCCACATCACGAATAATGTTGACGATCTGCATGCCTTTACCGAGTGCTATCCCGTTCATCGCCACTTCTGCCCCGTTATCATTACGCAGCACAGGCAGCAGCATCTCGCCGACTGTTCCAGCTACCAGATAACAGTAGTGCTCCAGCTCCTCCATCGTGTCGTAATGGGTCTTCTTCAGGTCACTTAACTGGCCTTCCATCTGACGGAAAAAAGGGCCTTTGTCCAGATGCGGGAAGCTGCTGAACAGCCATCTCAGTGCAGGCCAGATGAAATGTCCCTCTGCCTCCTCCAGACGCTCAAACAAATCATGAATTTCATGTATCGTATATGTCGATTGCTCGGGTTCATCCACACTGTCGTCAATCATGCGGCAAAAGGCATAGATCACATATACCGCCTCGCGGCGCGGACTTGGCAGCCCTTTGAAGGCCTGATAAAAAGACGAGGAGCCCTTCTGCATCAACTCTTCACATCTGCTCAATATTGCTTCATTCATTTTCCCATCTCCTTCATGAGTTGATTGACAGCCATTCGTGCGCCTTGCATAACGATGGGCACGCCGCCACCTGGATGCACCGATGCACCGGCAGCGTATAAGCCTCTGATCTGCGGAAACGGCTTGGGCTGCGGACGGTATACACCCGACTGAAACAGCACAGGTGCAATGCCAAAGCTTCCACCGCCATACAAACCGTCACGCGCTGCGTCAGCAGGGGTCCGTACCTTTTTCCACTGTAACGCTGCACGAAGTCCCGGGAATCCCCGCTGCTCCGCCTCCTCCAGCACACGATCTGCCAGCGCCTCGCTCTGCTCTTCCCAGTTCACACCTTCAGCGTCCGGCACAGGAATGAGGAAATACAGCACACTCTGCCCTGAAGGAGCAGCCGAATCATCCACCGCAACCGGGTTGAACACATAGAACGAAGGTTGTGTCGGAATACGCCGCTGCTTGAATACTTCCTTGAGACTTCCATCCAGACTTGGAGGCAGGAAAAACTGGTGTGTAACCGCATCATCCCAGCGTTGATCTACCCCTGCGTAGACGAGGACACAACCGGAAGAAGGACGATAGGCCTTTCGTCTGCCAGCTGCTTGAGGTGTCTGCTTCAATAGATCGTTCACATGGGGGAAATCCCCATTATAGATCACAGCATCCACATTTTCTGCGCCATCTGCCGTTTCTATACCTGTACACACGCCACCTTCGATCATCAGGCCGGTAACTTCCGTCTGCAGCTTGATTCTGCCGCCGCGCGAGAGCAGCTCTTGTTCCAGAATAGCGGGCAAAGCGGCATAACCGCCCTTCACCATCCAGATGCCATACTCATGCTCCGCATAGGGAAGCAAGGAATAGATACCGGGAGTACCGAAGGGTGATCCGCCGATATACAGGCTTTGCAGCGAATACGCATCGAGCAGTTCTTCATGTTCAAAATAATCCCCTACCGCCTTGCGCACACTTTTGTGTGCCCGCAGTCGGCCCATGAGGGACATGAGCGAAGGGGTGAAGAAATCCCTTTTGCGTGGAAACATCTGTTCCAGAAACGCCGCGCGACCTGCAGGAAACAGGGTGTCCATATCCTTCATAAACCGGTTGAATCCATGGCCCTCGCCGGGGAACAGCCGTTCAATCTCTGCCGTTTGCTGATCACGGTCCGTCATCTTGGTCATGACACGTCCGCTGTGATAGTGCACCCGGTATAAGGGGTCACAGCGCAGAAGCTCAATCTTGGAGCGGTCCACACCCGCCTCTTCGAGAATGCCTAACAGCATCTCCGGCAGCAGTACAATCGTCGGGCCCTGATCAATGCGGTAATCGCCTTCCTGTTCAAAAGCAATTCGTCCGCCCACACGGGAACCCCGTTCGTATACCGTAACATCCCATCCCTGACGGTTAAGCAGCAGCGCGGAGGTCAGCCCGCCAATCCCTGCCCCCACAATTGCCGCCCGCTTCATGAGTGCCCTCTGACTTCCGCCGTCTGCACATAGGATGAAGGCTTGGTATGTCTGCGTGCATCCTCTTCCTGAATGAGTCTGACACTGATGCGGGCCGATTCAAAAATCGTCGGTAAACCGCTGCCCGGATGTGTACCTCCACCCACCAGCCATACACGTTCCAATTCCTCGAACTGGTTATGCGGCCTCAGGTACATCATCTGACCCAGATTATGAGCCATGTTGAAGGTTGCACCGCGGTATACATCCAGCTCATTCTGCCAATCCAGCGGCGTAAACAGCTTGCATTCTTCAATGCGGCCACGGATATCAGCCAGCTCTGGAATCGCTTCGAGCCGCTTCAGCATCGCTTCCTGCACTTTCGATCGTTCGGCCTCCCAGTCAATGTCTCCCGTGAGGTTCGGGGTTGGCATCAGCACATAAAGTGCAGATTTTCCTGACGGTGCGAGTGTCGGATCAAGTCTGGATGGGTTATGAACATATAGAGACGGGTCTGCAGACAGTATTTTGTGCTTTGTAATCTCGTCTACATTAACCCGGTAATCCTCTGGAAAATAAATCGAGTGATGCGGCAGGTCAATCTCGCCATCTACACCCAGATAGAGCATGGCTGTGGAGCAGGAATATTTTTTCCGTTTCATTTTCTCAGGGGTGTACTTCTTCAGTACGCCAGGTTCAAACAAATGGTTCACTGCATGGGCAAAATCGGCGTTAACAACAACATGATCGGCTTCAATCCGTTCGCCGTTCTCCAGCAGCACACCTTCAGCCCGGCCATTGCGAACGATAACCTGCTTCACAGGTGTAGCGGTGTGAATCCGTCCGCCATATTCTTCAACGACATCCGCCATGGCCTGGAATACACGATTCACGCCGCCGATCGGATGAAACAATCCGTATTGGTGCTCGATAAACGACAGAATCGTAAACGTGCCCGGACAATCCCAAGCGGACATGCCCAAATATTTGGACTGGAATGTAAATGCCCAACGCAGGCGTTCATCGGTAAAGTAGCGGGAAAGAATACCGTAAACCGTATTATTTATATCAAGCTTGGGTAGTGCGGTGATCGCATCTTTGCGCAAATAATCGGTCAGCTTGCCAAACGGACGGCGGAGCAGCGGCATCACTTTGCCAAATTTCACTTCCTCGTCTCGCATGTACCGTAGATAATTCTCTTCATTACCAGGAAAAAGCTCCTTGATCTGTGCTGCTGTCTCTTCGCGATTCCGTGAAGGCTTGAATACCTTGTCTCCAAAGTTCAAAGCGTACAGCGGGGTCAGTTCCTTCATATCCACATAATCCGACAGCTTGCGTCCGACCACATCGAACATTTCTTCAATTAACTGAGGCATCATCAGAAACGTAGCCCCGCGGTCAAACTTGTATTCACCCAGCTCCAGACGGGAAGAACGTCCCCCAATGGCTGGCTGCTTCTCGTAAACATCGACCTCATATCCCTGACCAGACAATAACATGGCTGCGGCAAGCCCGCCTGGACCTGCGCCAATGACAGCTGCACGCTTGCGTTGTTGATTCGGTATCATGCCACTCACCTTTCTATATAGGGGAACCTCTAGTTCTCAAGCCCCTAACCTAATATTAAACTGTGAAGAAACACTTCAATCGGATAAACCGAAAAACATTATACAAATGTAGTACAAATATTATACGACAAGTAAAACATAAAATGACCGATGGGTCAAATTAATGTTCTTTTTCAATGATTACACAGCAAAAAACATCCCTTGATCATTAGATCAAAGGATGTCCGCTATACATGAATCTATTCTTTTCATTTTCGTTTTATGTTGAATGAGTATTGAATGTTGATGTCTGTTTGATGGCTGTTCGCTGGCTGTCAGCTCGCCGCTGTTCTGCAAGCTATTGTGTAAAATACTCGCGTTCAATCCACGATTGCCAGTCTCCTGAATCTTCGGGCATAATCCACTCCGGGTATCGTGCATGCTCCGCACGTTCGAACCCTTTGCCACCCAGGACAAAGCGTACATGAGGAAACTCCTCCCGAATTCGGTCGATCAGCTGATCGCAGGTATCCACCAGTCCAGAGTCGGTAATGGACAGACAAACCAGCTTGATCTTCTGCTCGCGAATAATCGGGAACACACCTTCTTCCGGTGTATTGGCGCCAAGATACAGCACTTCGGCTCCATTTTTGCGCATAAATAACGAAAAGAGCAGTAAACCGACCTGATGATGTTCCCCTTCCGGGCACATGGCCAGAACTTTGGGCAGATGCGGATAGATCGGGAACAGATGGAAAAACTGATAAAAACGCTGGGAGATCAGCTGCGTCATAAAATGCTCCTGTGCTACCGTTGCACGCCCTTCCTCCCATGCGTCTCCGACCCGGACCAGGATGGGTACGAGCACATGATAGAACATGCTGTCGTATCCGTACATCGTGAATCCAAAATCAATCAAACCGTTGGCACGCTCGCCCTGAAAATGATAAAGAGAATCATAAATCTGATCGGTCATATGTTCATATGCCTCTTCGGCGTTAGGTACTGGAGGCGCTGTAGGCATAGGGATATCAGCTTTAGACCTGGTTTCCTTCTTTTCCTTCAACATGCGCACTGCTTCGGAGATGCTGGTCTGATGCTGATCAATCTGCTGCTTCAGCCAGCGCAGGTCGGCAACATGCTCTTCCGTGTACATGCGGTAACCTGACTCTGTCCGCTCAGGGGTGACTGCATTATATCGATTTTCCCAAGCCCGGAGCGTGACCGCCTGAATGCCAAGCATAGCAGCGACTTGTTTGATGGAATACACGTGATTACCTACTTTCTCTCCTTAAACGTTCTACAAAAATAATACACCCATTATACACAACGGCTCTGCACCTGTCGATTAACAGGCTCCGATTCATCCTGCTGTACCTCTGATGAGCATTCGCAAACTTCTCCTGCGTCAACATCGTCATACCTGTGGTAATATACGTCATTCAGCAAGCAAAGAAGGGAGGCATACACCATTGGTTTCATTGCGCCGCCGCATCTCGGATCAACATTCCTCACAACGCAAATTTCCTTACATACGAACAGCTATTGCGCTGCTCATTCTATGGCTCATTGCCGTGATGATCTATCAGACCTACAAACCGCTGCCGCCAGGTATTTCATACGAAGGTCAGGAGTATCGGGTACAGAACGTGCAGTTTCTGAACGATCTGACCTATCCTTCCCCCGATGGGCAGATGCAGCATGAACAGCAGATTTTCCAGCGTATGCTTCAGGTCGTGAAGGATGCGGAGCAGTTTGTGGTCGTAGATATGTTTTTGTTCAACAACTATCAGCATAAGGGGCAGCATTTTCCACCAGTCAGCCAGCAGTTCACCGATACCCTCATTGCCAAAAAAACGAACAATCCGGATATGAGTATCTGGTTCATTACCGATGAAGTGAATACCAACTATAACGCTGCGCCTAATCCACTGCTGGAGCAGATGAAACAGGCGGGTATCCACGTCGTCATCACGAACCTTGATCCGCTGCGCGATTCTACACCGGTGTATTCTGCGGTCTGGCGTACGTTCTTCCAGTGGTTCGGACAATCCGGGAAAGGCTGGATTCCCAATCTAATGGCAACCGATGGCCCGGATGTTACGCTGCGCTCCTATCTCAAACTGCTGAATGTGAAGGCCAACCATCGCAAAGTAGTTGCCAGCGAGAAAACCGCCATCGTCTCCTCAGGCAACATTCACGATGCCAGCGCTTATCATTCCAACATCGGTTTCGAGGTAACCGGCCCGGTCATCGGGGATATTATTCAAGCGGAGCAAGCCGTTGTAGATATGTCTGGTGGGGGGCAGCTGCCTGTATATGACGCTTCAACGCAGACCTCCTCTTCCTCTTCAGATTCCTCTCCCTCCTCCGAGGCAGCAAAGGAAAGTGAAAGTGAAGGGCCGATTCGTCTGCGATATTTGACCGAGGGTAAAGTCAATGATGCGCTGCTCTATGAGATCAATCAGACTGGCAAAGGCGATACGTTATGGATGGGCATGTTCTACATTGCTTCACCCAAAGTGCTGGAGGCATTGCTGGATGCATCGAAGCGAGGCACAGACATTCGGCTCGTGCTTGATCCAAACGAAAATGCGTTTGGTCAAGAGAAGATTGGCATTCCCAATCGCCCTGTAGCTGCGGAGCTGCATGACAAATCCAGTGGCAGCATCCAGATTCGCTGGTATAACACCACCAAGGAGCAGTACCATACCAAGATGATCTACATTGCCAAAGCGGCTGGGGATCATATCGTCATGGGCGGTTCAACCAACTTCACTCCCCGGAATCTGAATGACTATAATCTGGAGAATGATATGTGGATTGCCGCACCGGCAGACGCTGCCTTCACGATTGACGTTGCTGATTATTTCAAGCGGATATGGGTGAACGAAGATGCGCCATTTACGTTAGATCTGGAGGAGTTTCAGGAGAAAACTACTTTTCTGAAGGGCATCCTGTACAAACTTCAGCTTATTCTAGGTTTTACTACATTTTGAGCTGTGTATGTATACTCGTTTTGAGCTTTGCATTTATACGTCGTTGAACGAAAGGTTATTTACACAAACACCCTGATGACAGAGCAACCTGTAATAATTATTTCTGCCCTATATAGCGAGTTCGGTTCACAATATAGTGGCGGCTTCAGATCACAACAATAACAACTGCTTCAAGTCCAAACAATAACAACGACCTCAGGTCAAAACAATAACAACGACCTCAGGTCAAAACAATAACAACGACCTCAGGTCAAAACAATAACAGCGACTTCGAATATCAACAAACAAAACACTATATAGAGACTTTAGATCACACCATTTCAAACACTTTAATACATCTGTCTCCATATACATCCGTCTGCATTCTTCATTTGCTGCGGGTGTATTTTTTATCTTGACAGAGGATGACATGTGTGAAAAGATGTTACCTAACGACCGTTAGGAAGGTGAAGACAATGACTGCTCATTCCATTCGGGATGCAGCCCTTTTTCATTTTGCCAGAGACGGCTATGAAGGGGCTTCATTAAGAGCGATAGCTGATGAGGTTGGAATCAAGAAACCGTCGATATATGCGCATTTCAGCGGGAAAGAGGACTTGTTCATGCGCACGCTTGAGTATGCATTTGATGAGGTACGGCGGCATACGTTGGAGTATTTCCGCGATCAAAACCATCTGCCGCTGGAAGAGCGTCTACGGGGATTGCTGACGTGGTTTGAGCAGGAGTATCAGGATCATGCTTCTGCCAGATTGATGCTGCGTAACTGTTATTATCCGCCGCCTGATCTGTACAGCCAGGTCATGGATCTGGTTTATCCTTTTCTGGATGGCATGGAGCGTGCATTGTCCCGGCTGTTGCAGCGAGCGATCCGCGAAGGAGATGTTCCGCCGCTTCCTGCCGAGCAGGCAGCGATTGCTTTTATGACCTTTCTCGATGGCATTACGGTCGAGATCATATACGGAAGCTCTCGCCGTTACAAGCGAAGACTGAATGCTGCATGGCCTGTCTTTTGGTATGGCGTAAGAAGCTTGAATGAAGGGGCACGTTCTGCTGTGCCAGAAGGAGATTGAACATCATGAATCGCAACTGGTTATACGTTTTTATTGGAGGAATCATTGAGATTGTCTGGGTCAGCGGACTCAAGCATGCCTCAAATACATGGGAATGGGCTTTGACCGCAGCAGCCATTGTTATCAGCTTTGCGTTAATCATCGCCGCTTCCAAAAGGCTGCCCGTTGGTACGGTCTATGCTGTATTTACAGGGATTGGGACCGCCGGAACGGTATTGACCGAGATGCTGCTGTTTGGCGAGCCGTTTCGTCTGGCTAAAATACTGCTGATTGGACTGCTGCTCTGCGGTGTCGTCGGATTAAAGCTCGTGACAGATCAACAGGAAAGCCAGGAACCCCAAGTTAAAGGAGGTGCCCTCTGATGGCTTGGATTGCTATTGTAGGTGCAGGAATTTGTGAAATTTTCGGAGTCATTGGCATTAACGGGGCTTCTACGCGTAAGGGTTGGCCTTACATTGTTCTGATGCTCGTATCCTTTGTATTCAGCTTCTCGCTGTTATCCTACGCTATGACTGCCATTCCTATGGGCACAGCCTATGCCGTGTGGACGGGAATTGGTACGGTGGGAAGCACGGTGACAGGCATGCTGTTGTTCGGTGAACGGAAGGAAGCAAAGCGACTGTTGTTTATCGCCATGATTTTGGTGGCAGCTGTCGGATTGAAAATCATTACGTAACAGAAAAGCATGAAACCAAAAGATGGAAATCTGAACCACTCTCGGCGGTTTTGGTGGTTTTTGTATCCTAACGATTCCAGGAAACGCTATTTGGGTGATATGACACGTTTTTAATTTCTAACGATTCCAGGAGACCTTATTTGAGAGATCCGTCAATAAAATCGGTCCTTTTTCTTGTTTTATAGCGAAATAAGGTTTCTGGGAATCGTTACATTTTCAGATGGCTCTAAATCATCAATATAAGCTCATCTGAATTCGTTAGAATATCTGGGTGTGTGAGAAATAATCTTAAATACTCAAGCACAACCACTCTGAATTTTCGGCCGGAACATATCTTCTATGGTATAAGTACATCATTTTATGCCTTCAAAAAACACAATCTCTTCGCATTCAAACACAAAACTTTATGCATCCATGCAACACAAACGGTATACATTCAAGCAAAACTTCAAGCCCAGCGCTATACAATCGAGCAAATCAATCTAAATTTTCAATTACAACCTCTATAAATCCTCAACGTATACCGACGCCCTCCTCATAGATTAAGCCGCAGTTTGCGCACTGCGTGCAGCTCCCAGCACGCTGTTGTGGCTGACCACCCTCGTCATGAAGCAGGAGTTACAGCGGGAAGGAATGTTACAGTGTTAAGCCGAGTTACAGTGTTAGGCTAAGTCACAACATAAGGATGAAGGAACAATGGGAGCATGTGTGACGTGTGAGAAAGAACATGAGTAGATGTTCACATGAGATTATGACAATGAGAGAGTTATACAGTCGGTCAAACAGTGAGTTATATAGTAAGTTACACTCTAAGTTGTAAAGCAAGTTATACATAAAAGTGAGTAAATAAAGCACATGATAAAATAAACTCGCCTGATAGGCTGTGCCAGAGTGGCAGTTCCTCCGATCCAATATCAAAGGGCCTATACAGTCCAGCCTTGCCCCTGATCTATTCCCCTAGTCCTTCAATAAACAACCCAAGTACAAGAAACAGCTTATTCACAGCCTGTAGACTGTACTTTTTTTGGCATTTTCATGTTAGGCTCACGAACGAGAAAGCATGGATATTTATTTTCTTCATCCGCATCTTCCCCCACATCTACACCCTCAAAACATAGAGAATTTGTAATCTGTTATTCACATCGTTTATACTAGTTTTGACCACGAAGTCAATTCAAGAACTCAAGAGTTCCCAATGAGGTGAATGTACCCTTAATGAACCCAATTCATGAGATGAACGAAAAGAGAAAGCTGATCATCACCACAGCGCTCAAGCTGTTTTCTGCCAAGGGCAGTGCCGCTACCTCCATGCAGGAAATTGCCGAGTTATGCGGGATGTCCAAAGGCAGCTTGTATCTGATGTTCAAATCCAAGGAGGAGCTGGAGGCCAGTACGCTGGAGTATTGTGTGTACGTACTGATGGACGAGATGTCCCAGATCGAGCACGAGACCAGTCTGACCTCTCGAGAGCGGCTGCACAAGCAGATTGAAGCGTTGCTGACACATGTCGCCGAATTAAAGGAATTTTTGCGTGTGCAGATGCGGAGCATGATGATGGATGATGAGCAGCAGCGCAAGGAAAAATGCACTCCTCAGCAAAGAGATATCGAGATTCGCACACTGCATTGGTTCAAAAGCAAGCTGGAGGACTTTTACGGCCCCGAGATTGAGCCTTATACCATTGATCTCATTATGCTGACGCATGGGCTTTTCCTGTCTTATGTGAAAATCTGGTTTACCGAGATGCCTTCACTGACGGTGAACAAGATGGCAACCAACCTCCTGCAGATGATCGATTATGCAGCAGCAGGTTATCTCCAGCAGCGTCCAGCACCGTTATTTCCGCTTGAGCAGTGGCCAGCCTGGGTTGCGGAAGCTCAGCCGGACTCAGCGATACTGCGCCATCCCGTCCATATTTTGAAACAGATGCAGGACATCGCATCCCGGGAGCTTCCCGCGGGACAATCAAGGAATGATGTCCTTGAGACCATTGCCATACTAAGACAAGAGATTATGGAGTTCTCCCCAAGACGAGCCATCATTCTGGGTATGATGCGCAATCTGGAAGGGATCGCACTGCTTGAACCTATGCACTCCGAGCTTCAGCACATTATGGATACCATGTATAACCGGTTTATCCAGGCTGACTCGTCAAACACATAAACAGGAGACACAGAGAGGAGAAGAAACCAACGTATGAAAGGCATTATTAACTTTTCACTGAACAACAAGTTTGCGATCTGGATTCTCACTATCATCATCTCATTTGCTGGTCTGTACAGCGGAGTTACGATGAAGCAGGAGACGATACCCAACATCAATGTACCGTTTCTGAATGTCACGGCGATTGATCCGGGTGCAGCTCCTGAGGGTATTGTGGAAGATGTCACGAAGCCGCTCGAACAGAAGCTGCGCAATGTCGAAGGTGTCAAAACGATTACCTCTACCTCGATGGAAAATGCAGCATCCATCACACTTGAATTCGATTATGGAACGGATCTGACAAACGCAACAGCAACCGTTCGAGAAGCACTGAACGAGGTACAATTACCGGACAGTGTGCAGAAACCAACCATCTCCAAATTCAGCATTAACTCGTTCCCCGTTGTTTCCCTGAGCTTGTCCGACAAGGACGGCGGTGATCTGGAGGAACTGACACGTCTTGTGGACACGGATATCAAACCCGCACTCGAAGATATTGACGGTGTGGCTCAAGTCCAGGTGTCCGGTCAATATGTCAAAGAAGTACAATTGAAGTTCGATCAAGCCAAGATGGCTGAACTGGGCCTCAGCGAAGATACGGTAGACGGTATTGTTAAAGGCTCGTCTGTTCGTGTGCCTCTCGGCCTCTTCGAACTGGATAAATCCCAGAAAGCGGTCGTGGTGGATGGCAACATCATCGGGCTGGATGATCTGAAAAATCTGGAAATTCCTGTTGTGCCAAGCGGGGCTGGTGCTTCTGCCGGCCAAGGTGCAGGGCAGGGCGCTGCCGCTCCGCAAGGTTCTACAGGCAGCGGAGCCCAGGCAGGTCAAGCTGCTGATCCAACAGCTCAAGCCGGGCAGGGTGCTGCTGGCGCTGCACAAGGCTCCAGCCCGTCAACCGGGCAAACCGGCAGCGGAAACGCTGCTGCTGCGAATCCTTCCGGTACCGCAGGAGCTGCCAGCGCAGCTGGAATTCCAACGATCAAGCTGAGCGATATCGCCAAAATTGAGGTAATCGGTCAAGCCGAGTCCATCTCACGCACCAACGGCAAGGAATCCATCGGGATTTCGGTGGTCAAATCCAATGATGCCAATACCGTTGATGTCGTTAAAGCAGTGAAGAGCAAAGCTGAAGAACTGCAAAAGCAGTTTAAAAACGCCGAGCTGACCATCCTGCTTGACCAAGGTAAACCGATTCAGGATTCCGTGAATACGATGCTGGGTAAAGCGGCCTTCGGCGCTTTGTTCGCAGTCCTCATTATTTTGCTTTTCCTGCGCAACATTCGTTCAACGATTATCTCCATTATCTCGATTCCGCTTTCCTTGCTGATGGCATTGACAGCACTCAACCTGATGGACATTACATTGAACATGATGACGCTGGGAGCGATGACCGTTGCGATTGGTCGGGTTGTCGACGACTCCATCGTTGTTATCGAGAACATCTATCGCAGGATGACTCTCAAAAACGAGAAGCTTAAAGGCCGTGAACTGGTACGTGAAGCCACTCGTGAAATGTTTATCCCGATTCTCTCCTCGACTATTGTTACGATTGCGGTATTCTTGCCGCTGGCACTCGTTAGCGGTATGGTCGGAGAGTTGTTCACACCGTTTGCCTTGACCATGGTATTCGCCCTGCTCGCCTCACTGCTGGTTGCGATCACCATCGTTCCGATGCTGGCACACAGCCTGTTCCGCAAAGGCATCAAGGGTAAACAGAATCATGAGGAGAAACCGGGCAAGCTGGCTGGCGGTTACAAACGCCTGCTCAACTGGACACTCAATCATAAAATCATTACGGTCAGCATTGCGATTCTGCTGCTGGTCGGCAGCTTGTTCCTGTATCCATTCATCGGTGCAAGCTTCCTGCCAGAGCAGAAGGATAAATATGTAACGATTACGTACAGCCCGGAAACAGGCTCACTCCGTGAAGATGTAGAGAAAGAAGCACTGGTGGCCGAAAAATGGCTGCTGAAACAGCCAGGTCTGGAGAAAATGCAATACTCCATCGGCGGCAACAGCCCGCTCGCCAGCATGGGTGGAGGCGGCGGAAACTCCGCACTCTTCTATATCCAGTACAACCAGGATACCAAGGACTTCACCGAGGTGAAGAAACAGCTGGTTGAAGGTCTGCAAAAAGAAGTAACCAAAGGCACGTGGAATGAACTCGATATGTCCGGCGGATTCGGCGGCAGCAACCTGAGTCTGTCCATCTACGGCGACAATGTAGAACAGTTGAAACCGGTAGCCGAAGAAGTTCTGAAGCTGGTTCAGGCAGATAAGGACTCTTTTGAAAAAGCGGATACCACGATCTCCGACACGTACGGTCAATACACGCTGGTTGCCGATCAGGAGAAGCTGAGCAAACTCGGTCTTACAGCAGGTCAACTGGCCATGACACTCAGTCCGGTACGTGAACGTCCAGTGCTCACCGAAGTAGACATTGATAACAAAACGTATAAGGTCTACGTTGAAACTGACAACAAAACATTCAGCAGCATTAAGGATATTGAAAACGAAACCGTGACATCACCGCTGGGCATTCAGGTGCCAATCAAGGATGTGGCCAAAGTGGAGGAAGGCACTTCACCGAACTCCATCATGCGTATTGATGGCAAAGTGGTTGTGCAGGTCACAGCCAACATTCTGGCTTCCGATGTTGCCAAAGCTTCACAGAACCTGCAAGCAAGCATCGACAAGCTGGACCTGCCAGATGGCGTTGAGGTGAAGTTTGGCGGTACAACCGAACAAATCAATGATACATTTACACAGCTGGGGCTGGCGATGCTGGCAGCCATTGCGATTGTATACTTCGTGCTTGTTGTAACATTTGGCGGTGGACTTGCTCCATTCGCAATTCTGTTCTCACTTCCGTTCACCGTGATCGGAATCATGGTTGGTCTATTCATCGCAGGAGGCACGCTCGACGTATCTGCTATGATGGGTGCACTGATGCTGATCGGTATCGTGGTTACGAATGCCATCGTGTTGATCGACCGCGTGATTCACAAAGAAAACGAGGGAATCTCTACGCGTGAGGCACTGCTCGAAGCAGGAGCTACGCGTCTGCGTCCGATCCTGATGACGGCACTGGCTACTATTGGAGCCTTGCTGCCACTCGTCACAGGTCTCGAAGAGAGCGCGGGGATTATCTCCAAAGGGCTCGGCATCACGGTTATAGGTGGTCTGATCAGTTCTACACTGCTTACCCTTGTCATTGTGCCGATTGTGTATGAGTTCCTGATGAAATTCAAAAAGAAAAAAATCGCAGATTAATGTAATTGTCTAATCACAGCACAGCAAAGCTTCAAATGTGCTCGAAAAACAGGCCCTGACGGGCAATGGAATGATGTCTGATTCCGTTGCCTGATCAAGGGCCTTTTTTAACATCTATGTAAGAAAAACTTTCATAATTCACTTGAATTTAAGAAGCATCACAAAAATATCGAGGTTTTTTGTCATTCAAACTAAAGAATGTAAGGTGTAAGCTCATCAACTGCAAAAGCACGTATACTTATTCTTACAACAGCCTGAATAAAGCATACGATTGCATGATTGATTGCTAGCATCAAACAGTTGATCATTGGCGAAGGGCGGTGACCAGGTGGAAGAACCTACGCTTCATATCCAAATCAGAGACATGCTGAAACGTCCCGTGTTTCGCAAGGCGGAATATGTGGCCAGTGATCGTGCGCTGGAGCGTTATGTACGCTGGGTACATATTCTGGAGGTGCCAGAGATCGGGGATTTGCTCAGTGGAGGAGAATTGATCCTTACTACAGGCATTGGCTGGTCTGAAGGCAATCAGCGAGGCTTGTCCTTTCTGCATCAATTGATTACCTGCGGCGCCGCAGGATTATGTATTGAACTGGGGGAGCATACCCGCCCTCAGCTGGAAGGGCTGAAGCAGATTGCTGCTGAAGCTGATTTTCCGTTGATCTGGTTTCAGGATCAGGTTCGGTATATTGATATTACTCAAGATCTTCATTTTGCTCTGATCCGCAGTCATCAGCGTATGGTTGCCGAGCTGGACCAGCTCACCACCTCTTTTCATCAGCTGCTGCTGAATGGAGACGGTGTACTGCCGTTACTACGGCTCCTGTCACGGAATACAGGATATGCTGTCGCATTGTATCCACTGGAGGGGGAGGCTGCCGCAGTACCCTATGTTCCCACGGAGCAGCTGGAGATGCGAAGACAGCAGTGGTTTGCCGAGGCCGGAGAAACCCTGCAGCCGCAAAATAGAATGAACGGCATCAGCATGCCTGTTCAGGCGTTAGAGTATACCTTCGCTGATCTTGTCCTTTTTCCACATCAACCTGAAGACATCGATCTCAACCAACCTCCAGAGACCCGTCCATCTGAAAGTTATGTTATTCAAGCACTGGAGCGCTGTGCTGCTGCCATAGCCCAGGACTGGATGCGCACAAAATATATGGAGGAAAAACGACGTTACAAGGAGGATATGTGGGTCATCGACTGGTTAAACGGAAGCCATACCACCAAGGAGATTCAGGAGTATCTTTCGGCCGCCGATCCCCGGCTCTGCAAAGCCCAGGCTGCCGTTATTTTATTTGAAAGCCATCCAGTCCACAACGACAGTCTCCGACTCCAGAAGCTTTTGATTCAGCGTAATATTGTGGCCCGCTCCATATTCGCCCGAGAGGGCTTCACGCTCTACAGCACCGTACTTAACCTTCAAATTATTGTTATCGTAATTGATCCTCAATCAGAAACGCTGCGTAAAAATAAGGTTTGGCACTGCGTACAGCAATTAAAACAGCACGAGCAGGAGCAGACCCATCAACTCTTCTCTGGTCTCTTGGGCATTGGTCAGAGCTACTCCGACTTATCCCGTCTGCGGGAGAGTCTGGAATCAGCCAGGGAAACGCTGCGCATTCAGAAGGACATTGGCGTGATGCAACAGCCTTTCTATAGCAATCTTCACTGTTATCGAATTATCGCGAGTATGAAGCAGAGCGGCAATTTGAATGATTTTATTACCGAATATTTAGGCCCCCTTATCAGATATGACTCAGAGAAAGGCGGCCAGCTGCTTCTTACGCTGAAACAGTACCTGACTCTCTGCTGCTCCAAACAAGAGACAGCCAGTGCGCTGTTTATTGTCAGACAGACGCTCTATCACCGTTTGGACAAAATTGAATCACTTCTGGGAAAAGATTATCTCCTGCCGGAGAAGCGAGTGGCTATGGAGCTTGCGCTGTACGCTTACGAGTATATAAACGGACCACTTTTGTAAGAAATCCTAACTTGTTGTAAGAGGAGATCGTGTGATAAATCGTGCTGTGTGCTGTAAACGTCATTGAAGCAGTCCATGTATTGGAATGGATTACGCTCCTCGTCGGGTCTGCAGCTGACGAATCAATATATGACTGAACCACTTGCGACCTGCGGCTGTACCCACATGCTGCTCCACATTCTCCCCCGGGAGATCAGGGTGCTCCCATGTAACATGAGCACCCTCCAGATGTTCCCAAACCGAGCAGATTCGATACCCCTGAGCCACCAATCGCTCAATCGTGTGCTTCTCTTCCTCAAACGTTTCGCGCTCCGACATCAGCTTCGCCCCCCATTCAATGCAGCCATTGCAGAGAGCTGCTTTCTTGACGGGAGTGGTTCCTGCGCATTGTATTTGCTGCGCTTCACGTATTCTCCTGCCCCGGATACCCCGACAAACTGCCGATTCCGTATCACATATTCTCCCCGACACAGCACGGTTACCGGGCAGCCCTGTACCTGCATGCCTTCGAACGCGCTGTAATCCACGTTCATGTGATGGGTTTCTGCCGAAATGACTCTCGTTATGGATGGGTCAAAAATGACGATATCCGCATCCGTACCGACAGCCAGTGTTCCCTTTTGCGGAAATAATCCGAACAATTTGCTCGCCCTGGTCGAGCACAGATCAACCCACTGATTCAGTGAAATTCGGCCTTTAGCCACTCCCTCCGAATAGAGAATGCTGAGCCGATCCTCAATGACTGGCCCGCCATTCGGAATTTTGCTGAAATCCTGCCTGCCGAGGTCCTTCTGCCCTGTAAAATTAAACGAGCAGTGGTCCGAGCCGATTGTTTGCAGCTGTCCACTTTTCAGCGCATTCCACAGTGCCTCCTGATGCCCCTTCTCCCTTAACGGTGGAGACCAGACATACTTCGCCCCCTCGAAATCGGGTTGATCCATGATGGACTGCTCCAGCGTCAGATACTGTGGACACGTCTCTCCCCAGATTCGATAACCCAGCTCACGCATTCGTGCGATCTGCTCAACCGCTTCCGCACAGGTGACGTGCACCACGTACAGCTGCGAATCCGCCAGTGCAGCCAGACGGGCGGCACGTCCGGTCGCTTCTCCCTCCAGCATGGATGGACGAGTCAGCGCATGGTAGATCGGCGCAGTTCGCCCTTCGGCCAGTGCCTGCTTCACAAGCAGGTCAATGACATCTCCATTCTCGGCGTGCACCATGACCAGTGCTCCGTATTCTTTCGCCTTTTGCAGTGTCTGAAAGAGGATTCCGTCATCCGCCTGGAACTGGTTTTTGTACGCCATAAATACCTTGAAGGACGATACGCCCTCCTCTTCTATGATCTGCGGGAGCTCCTCCAGCACCTGATCATTCATCTCACCGATCATCAGGTGGAATCCGTAGTCAATGACCGCTTTGCCTCTGGCCTTGTTATGCCATTCCTGCAGCGATTCGGATAAGGGACGGCCCTTCTGGGTCAGACAAAAATCAATGATTGTTGTTGTTCCCCCAAATGCAGCCGCTTGCGTTCCTGTAGCAAAATCATCCGCGGTGACCGTGCCGCCAAACGGCATGTCAAGATGAGTGTGCGGATCAATACCACCTGGTATGACATAACAGCCCGATGCATCAATAACCTCTGTCTGGTCATCCGGCGTTAAGCCTATGCCGATCTGTTCAATTTTTCCCGCTGTAATCAAAAGGTCTGCTTCAAACGTATCCGATGCCGTCACTAATATCCCATTACGAATCAAAGTACGCGTGCTCATGAAATCGCCTCCTTGGTTGATTGATTACGGACGGACTGCAGCACAGCAATCGCCGATTGACGTTCATTCCATGTAACGGGTGCCTGATCCGATGCCAGTTCTACCATCTCGATTGCCCCTTCCACAGGACAGACAATGGAGCACAGATTACAGCCAACGCAGTCCTCCTCCACCACCTCCAGATAAGCGCCTGACGGGTCGATTAACATGTCAATGCATTGATGGGACGTATCTTCACAAGCAATATGGCATTTGTTGCAGTTGATACAAACATCACGATTGATGCGGGCCACGACCTTGTAATTCAGATCGAGATTGCCCCAATCCGAATATTTGGGTACGGTCCGACCCACCAGCTCCGATACACTGCTAAGTCCCTTTTCATCCAGATAATCGTTCAGGCCGTCGATCATATCCTTCACAATACGGAAGCCATGATGCATGGCCGCCGTACAGACCTGTACCCCCGTTGCACCCATTAGCAAAAATTCCGCGGTATCCCGCCAGTCGGATATGCCGCCAATGCCGGATATCGGTACTCCAACCTCGGGGTGGCGAGCACACTCCGCTACCATGTTCAGTGCAATAGGTTTCACTGCGGGACCGCAGTAACCGCCATGCGCTCCCTTGCCGCCTACATGCGGCACCGTATTCCACGAATCCAGATCAACACCAGCGAGAGAATTGATCGTGTTGATCAGCGAGATTGAATCAGCACCACCGCGCACAGCCGCCCGGGCAGTTGCTGTAATATCCGTGATATTCGGCGTTAACTTCACGATGACCGGTGTAGTGGCTACTTCTTTGACCCACATCGTTTGCAGCTCGACAAGATCAGGCTGTTGGCCTGAAGCAGCACCCATGCCACGTTCAGCCATACCATGTGGGCAGCCAAAGTTCAGCTCCAGACCATCGACCCCGACGGCCTCCACTTTTTTAACAATCTCATGCCACTTCTCCCTCCGCGGCTCAACCATCAGAGAGGCGACGACCGCGCGGTCCGGGAAACGCTTCTTCGTCTCGGCAATTTCGCGCAAGTTCACTTCCAGCGGACGGTCAGAGATCAACTCGATGTTATTAAAGCCCGCCACACGCTGCCCGCCAAAGTGAACTGCCGCAAAACGGGAGGAGGTGTTGATAATCGGTTCGCCGAGTGTTTTCCATACCGCACCACCCCAGCCCGCCTCAAACGCACGCTGGACCTGGTATCCCGTATTGGTCGGTGGTGCCGAGGCAAGCCAGAATGGATTAGGCGACTGAATGCCCGCCAGATTAATCGATAAGTCCGCCATATCAATCCCTCCTTGGATAAGAGCCTTATGAGTTCAATGAATTTGTGAGTCCCATTCTAACGATTCCCACAGCGCTTATTCAGCTGAAATACAGCCTTTGGAAATCCTAACGAATCGCAGGAACGCTATTTAGCTGTTTTTGCACGTTTCCAGCCGCATTTCGGCGTTTCGGAATGAAATAAGGATCGTGAGAATCGTTAGATTTCCCCCTGCCCCGTTTTCGCCGTAATAAGCTTTCTGGGGATCGTTAGCCGATCTGGAGCCAATATGAGGTCCCATAGAGATAAGTTTTTGCGAACGTCTTGAGTGTTTACGAAGACCGCCGACATCCGACGTTATTTCAACACACCTGTGTTGTGCACTTGGACCTTTCCTATGCACTTTCCTCATGACTTCCCTCATGCACTATCCTCATACACTTTGCTCATGACTTTCCTTGTGCACCTTCCTTATGCAATCTCCTTATGACTATCCTCATACACTTTCCTTACGCACTCTCCACAGTACGACCCGGAAGTGCCTTCATAATCGCAGCAGCAGCCAGTTTGCCCTGTAGTGCAGCCGAAACCACCATCGCCTCTCCTTGACCCTGACCAAAAACAACATCGCCAGCCGCATACACTTGAGGATGCGAAGTACGGTACGTATGCGTCTCAACTTCCACAACGCCTCCGTTATGACGCAGTTCAAATGCTTCAATGATTGGCAGCAGCCGATTCTGTCCAATGGCCCGAATGACGGTGTCACATTCAACGGTGAAGGTCGAGCCCTCCACAGCTACAGGCAGCGCCCGGCCGCCGCCAGGCGGTGTGACAAGCTCCATTTTCACACATTCTACAGCACGAACCCGGCCATTCTCATCACCGAGAATACGCTGCGGCATCGTAAACCAACGAAACTCTACACCCTCCTGCTTGGCAAAAGTGTACTCAAACGCATAGGCTGTCATCTGCTGCACCCCGCGCCGATACAACATCTGCACCCGCTCTGCACCCAGCCGCACGGAACAGGTCGCTGCATCCACTGCCGTATTGCCTGCACCAATAACAGCTACGTTCAAGCCATGGAGCGCTGGCGGCACACCTTGCTTGGTCGATTCCACAAGCTCAATGGCATCATACACCCCTTCCAGTGTCTCCCCCTCAATGCCCAGCATCGGGACCGATCCCATGCCACAAGCCAGAATTACAGCCTCGTGCCGCTCCAAGAGCTCCGACGCCGCCATGTCGATGCCAATGCGTACACCATAGCGAATCTGCACGCCCAGCGCTTCCACCTGTTCTACTTCCCACAGCGGAACCTGCTCGGGCAAACGGAAGGATACGATGCCGTAGGTATTCAGCCCGCCGCCTTTTGCCTTGGCTTCATAGATGGTCACTTCATAACCTGCCCTTCCCAGCTCACGTGCTGCCGAGAGTCCGGCAGGTCCTGCACCGACAACAGCAATGCTTCTGCCATTTGCAGGAGCTGCATGGAAAAGAGGTTCATTGCTCTCCCTCGCCCAATCTGTTGCATAACGCTGCAGGTCCCCAATGCGAATCGGCTTTGAAGATTCGTTCAGCACACAAGCACCCTCGCACAGCTCCTCCGTGGGACAGACTCGAGCGCAGCTCGCACCGATTGGATTGGCATCCATGATCGTGCGAGCCGATCCTTTGAGATGCCCGGTTGCTATTTTTTTAATAAAAGAAGGGATGTTGATATCGGTGGGGCACGCCTTAATACACGGAGCATCGTAACAATACAAACAGCGGTTGGATTCCTCCATCGCTTCCTTGCCAGTCATTGCCGGTTTCATCTCGACAAAACGAGACTCCCATCCATAATCGGACCCTGCTGCTCCAGAGTGATTCATCAATGTACGCACCTCCTGTAAATTAACGACCTGTATTCACTTTCAGTCAGCCGCACTACAGACTCACCAGCTGCTCATACGTCTCAGGTCTGCGATCCCGATAAAATTGCCACACATTACGCACTTCCCGAATCATCTCCGTATCCATCTCGCCAATAACTACTTCATCCTGATCCCTGCTGCCTACAGCCACCATGCGTCCCCTCGGGTCCACCAGATACGACTGCCCATAAAATTCACCCATATTCCACGGCGCTTCCACACCAACACGATTGATTGCCGCTACATAATAACCGTTGGCTACCGCATGGGCCGGCTGCTCCAGCTTCCACAAATACTCCGAGGTGCCTGCCACCGTAGCGGACGGATTAAACACAATTTCGGCCCCTGCCAGCCCAAGCAGACGCGCTCCTTCTGGAAAATGACGATCATAACAGATATACACACCCACTTTGGCGTAAGCCGTATCAAATACCGGATAACCGAGGTTGCCGGGTTTGAAATAATATTTTTCCCAGAAGCCGTTTGTCCCTTCTCCTGCCTCCACATGGGGAATATGATGCTTGCGATATTTGCCCAGATACGTTCCGTCCGCATCAATGACCGCCGCTGTATTGTAATAGGAAGCAATTCCATCCACCTCGTACACAGGCAAAATAAGGACTACAGCAAGCTCCTTCGCCAGCTCCTGAAAGCGTCTGGTTGTCGGCCCTTCCGGCACCCGCTCTGCCGATGCGTACCATTTGGGTGTTTGTTCTGTGCAAAAGTAAGGTCCGTAGAAAACCTCCTGCAGCCCGATGATCTGCGCCCCTCTCGCCGCTGCCTCACGTACAAGCCTGATGTGCTTCTGAATCGCCGCCTCCTTATGCACTTCAACAGGGGCTTCACCCTCAATGTCATGGGATGCCTGAATCAAACCGATACGAATTACACTCATAACGTCATCACGCCTCCTTTGGTAATATGCACATGCTGCGGATGGTACGGAACAGCACCTCTGTACCCAGCGCAATATCCTCAGGGGAGGAATATTCACTTGGATGATGACTGATGCCATCCTTGCTGCGAACAAAAATCATCCCATAATCACACACATACGACAGTGCCAATGCATCATGGAACGGGCCGCTCATCAGCTCCGGAAGGGGCAGCTGAATCTCTTCTGCGGCAGAGCGAATGACAGACATGATCGACTCGGCGCAGTATCGAGGCTCACTGTTGGTATCCTCGGTGACGGAATACGTTAGACCATAACGAGAGCTGACCTCGTCCAGCAAAGTCATCAGTTGCGCCTGGAGCCGATTGCGGCGCTTCATATCCATATCCCGTAAATCCACCGTAAAGCTAACTTCCTCAGGAATGATATTCCTCGAATCCGGGAACACCCTCAGACTTCCTACCGTACCAACAGTGGGGGCATCCGGGTCCTCACGCACCATATCATCAAAAGCGGCAATCACTTTGGCACTGCCTGCAAGGGCATCATGACGCATAAGCATTGGAACAGAACCCGCATGCCCGGCCATCCCCTTCATCGTTACCGTGAGCCAGAGCGGCCCGGAGATGCCTGTCACCAAACCTACAGGAGCATTCATAGCTTCCAGCACAGGCCCCTGCTCGATATGCAGCTCCAGATATTGCCCGATAGAACCTGGCGAATATGCAGCAGCAGCAAAATCAGCTGGCGAACAGCCGCAGGCCTCCAGTGCCTCCCGCCGAGTCACCCCGTTCTTGTCCTGACGTTCCAGCTCTCCTTCCTCCAGCTGATTCGTAATGCCGCGTGAACCGAACAATCCCTTGTTAAACCGGGACCCCTCCTCATCGCAAAAGGCAATGACTTCAATTGGCATCAGCGGCTGTATGCCTTGTTCAATCAGGGATTGTACGGCCTCCAGCGCACCTAATACACCAATAGCTCCGTCATAACGTCCACCATAAGGCTGGGAGTCGATATGTGAACCGATCATCAGGATCGGCAGAGTTGAATCCATTCCTTCCAAACGACCAATCAGATTGCCAAAAGCATCGATTCGAGTCGAAAGACCCGCCCCTTCCATCCAGGCTCTGACCCGTTTCATCCCCTCCATATCCTCCGGCGTAAGAGCAAGCCTGCATACACCTGTATCTGCGATCCTGCCAATCTGCGCGAGCTCCTCAATATGCTGCATCAGCCGCAGCTGATTAATCGATGGGTCGGTTGTTGTCTGCATTCTGCTTCCCTCCTTGCATCAGCTTGTGCGCTTCATAAGCTCATCCTCATCTCATGCTCATCTCACTTGTCGCTGCCTAATTCTGGTAATCATGCAGACTGCCAAGCGCATTAAACAAGCTGGCTGCGATGAGATCGAGTTCTTCCTCGGTGGTGACAAACGGCGGCGACAGCGTCAAAATATTGGCAAAGCCCGGCACCGTATCTCCATTCTTGCCAATCAATATGCCATCCTGTTTACAATGAGCCAGCACCTTCATCACGTTCTCCGCTTTCGCTGGCGAACCGTCCGGCTCAATCAGCTCGATGCCGCAGGCGAATCCGAAGAGACGGATATCACCTACGGGCGGAAGCTGGAGCAGTGGCGCAAGCTTCTCGCCCAGCATGCTGCCCAGCGCCGCTGCCCGGCTAACCAGCTGCTCCCGTTCCAGAATCTCAAGGTTGGCCAGCGCTACCCGGCACGATACCGGGTTACCGCCAAACGTATTCACATGCCGAAAATGACTGTCATCGCCTGGTTCGCGGAATGAATCGTATAAGTCCGATCTTACTGCTGTAGCGGAAAGCGGTGCATACGCACTCGTCATGCCCTTGGCCATCGTAACGATATCCGGCTGCACCCCGTAATTCTGATGGCCGAATTTCTGCCCCGAGCGTCCAAAGCCGCAGATCACCTCATCTACAATGAGCAGCACTCCGTATTTCTGGCAGATACCCTGAACGGTACGCATATAGTCCGGCGGGGGAACAATCATGCCGCCGCCAGTAATAACCGGCTCCATAATAACGGCAGCCACCGTCTCCGGGCCTTCCCAGCGGATCACCTCTTCATAAATGGCCGCACATTCCAGTCCGCAGCTATCCTTGCTTTTGCCGAACGGACAGCGGTAGCAATATGGCGGTGGAACATGGGAGAAGCCCACGCCAAGCGGCTCGTATTTGATCTTGCGGGCTGCCTGACCCGTCGCACCAAGCGCCCCCATGGAGTTCCCGTGATATGCCCGGTGACGGGAGATGAATTTGTGACGCGTGGGCTCACCATTCTGATGGTGGAACTGACGAGCTATTTTGAAAGCCACCTCATTCGCGTCCGAACCGGAGTTGGAGAAAAAAATCCGATACTTCCCCTCGAGCCATTCATTCAGCTTCTCTGCCAGCAAAATGGCGGGTTCATGACTCTGTGTCATTGGAATATAAGCGAGGGTTTTCATCTGTTCATAAGCGCTCTTCGCGATTTCCTCACGTCCGTGCCCTACATTGACACACCATAATCCCGACATCGCATCAAGATAACGCGTGCCCTCCTGATCCGTAATCCAGCTACCCTCTCCGCTAACCGCAATCATCGGATGATCGTTATGAGGTGAGATGTGGTGCCAGACGTACTTGCGATCCTTCTCAAGCCATTCTTCTCTCGTGCCACTCATGGGCTGGGGCTGCTGATTCACAGAACTCATCCGCCTTGCTCCTCTCTGATTGGATACGTTTATGCTGGTGCGTTCAATTGTACGGGGCATTTTCGATGCATCTGCACTTGCACTTACTTCACAGCCTCTTCATACACGTTCTTCTCCAGAGCCTCATCCAGATTGGCTGCTTTTTTGATCAATCCATAGTTCAGAGCGATATCGGCTGTGCGGGCAAACGACTCATCCACAAAGCTGCCCACCTGCTTCTCGGTAAAGCCCTCCGGGCGGATCAGCTTTGCAATCTCTGCCAGCATCGTTACCTGATGCTCACGAGTTGTGCTGCCTTCCGTCACATTACTCATGACGATGTCCACCGTCTCATCCTGATGATCAATGGCATAATTCCAGCCTTTCAGGATCGCACGGGTCACTTTGACCGCCATCTCATGATTGCTGTCCACCCAGTCCTTCTTGGCAATCAGCGTATCCTCCAGCATGCCAACTCCGGCATCCTCAATATTGAACACATCCAGATCAGACTCCTTTACGCCGCTTTCGAGCACCACATGATACTCGTTATAGATCGTAGCCGTTGCCACATCCACCTGATCATTGAAAAACTGATCCATCGTAAAGCCCTGCTTGACAAGATTGATATCTTTTTTCGGATCAAGTCCGTTCTTCTCCATAAAAGCAAGCACCTGAAACTGCTGGCTGCCAAACCAGGTGCTGACCTTCTTGCCTTTCATCTGCGCCGGGCTGGTAATTCCTGCAGACTTCTTGGCAATCAGCCGATAACTGCTCTTCTGTGAGATCTGGGCAAGTGAAACGAGGGGCAGACCGTTATCGCGGCTGACCAGCAAACTATCCACTCCTGTAATGCCGACGTCGGCTGCGCCGTTAACTACCTGCTGCTCAATGACGATATCAGGCCCCCCGGGAATAATCTCCGCATCAATGCCTTCCTCTGCAAAAAAACCTTTTTCCTTCGCGGCATAGATTCCGGCAAACTGCGCCTGCGGCACCCATTTGAGCTGAATTTTCACTTTGGTTAATGACGAATTGGCTGCTTCGTCCCCGCCCGAGCTTGCAGCAGCTGGCTGCGATGACGGCTCGGTTGAAGCCGAGCAGGCCGAAAGCAGCAAAATACATAAGACCAGCATCCATAAACCCAGCTTCCACGTTTTGTTCATATACAGAACGACCCCCTGTTTATATATGGAATTTGTTCTTCTAATCCATGAGAACGGCTGCTCAACCATCTGTACGCGTTTGATTCCAGGGAAGCAGTCGTTTCTCCGTGAACACAACCAGCTCATAGAGAACGATGCCAAGCACTGCTGCGATGACGATGCAAGCCCAGGCCAGAGGCATGTTAGCCAGTCGAATCTGATCGGAGAGCAAATAACCCAATCCTTGTGAGGCGATAAAGAACTCTCCGACAATCGCTCCGATAATGCTGGTCGACATGTTAATTTTCAATCCCGCAAAGAAAGAAGGCATGGCATGAGGCAGCCTGAGTTTCCAAAAAAATTGCTTGCGGCTCGCAGCCAGGCTATTCAGCAATTCGCCATACTGCGGCTGGATCGAGGTGAGCCCCTTGAACAGGCTGACCGCCATTGCTGCCATCGTAATAACCGACACCACAGCGATGCGGGACCAGATCCCGTCTCCAAACCAATTGTTCATGATTGGAGCCAGGGCCACAATCGGAACAGCATTGAGCGCAGACAACACAGTGACCGCTGCCCTGCCGCTGTTCGGAAAAAATGACGCTCCTGTGGCAGCCAGCACCCCAAGAAGCGAGCCAATCAGAAAGCCGCCCAGCATCTCGGTTCCACTATAAACGGCATAGCGGAGAAGCATCTCCGCATTGTCGCGAATGGACAACACAATCGCAGAAGGCACAGGAAGCTGATAAGTTTCCAGTGACAGCAGGATGTGAAAGAAGCGCAGCTGCCACAAGGTCAGAAATGCGGCTCCTGCCAGCCAAGGCAGCAAAGTACGGAAGAGGATGCTGAGCTTGATTCCATAGCCTTCTGTACCGTTCCGGGAACTGTCAATAGGAATAGCCGCATTTGCAGCTTGAACCGACTTTATTCTCACGGGATGCATCCTACCCGCTGTGGCTTCAGCAGCTGCTCCGGCGCCGGATGCTGTTCCCTCCTCACCCTTTCGTGGCAGTACAGTGCCTTCACTCATGCCGACCCGCCTCCCGTTGACCTGAATTCAGGCTGCCATGGTGTAAGCCAGCGTTCAATCAGGCTGATCAAAAGATAAGAGATCATGCCAATCCCCATGCTAAGCATGATGGTGGCCCAGAACATACCGACTTGTGCATGACCGTAGTACAGTGAACTGACCATCAGTACGCCGAGCCCGTCCGGCGCGCCCATCAACTCCACGACGATCGAGGAGGTCACCGCGAGCGGTGCTGCAATTTTCAAGCCGGAAAACAGCCCTGGCAGCGCCGAAGGGATCAAACATTTCGTGTAATGTGCAGTCCGTGAGGCACCACTCGCCCGCATGAGCTCCAGATGTTCACGGGAGGCACTCTTTAAACCTTTTAACGTATGGATAATAATCGGGAAAAAAGTGACGTAAGCCGCCATCAGAATACGCGCCCAGGCAGCGTTATGAATAATGCCATAAACAATCGGCGCCAGTCCGATGACCGGGATCATCTGCGAAGATACAACATAAGGGGACAGTGTGCGCTCTAACCAGCCAGCAGCACTCATGAGCAGGGCCAGAAGCAGACCCAGTAACGCTCCTCCAGCGAAGCCAAGAGCCGCATTTCCAAAGGTTACGGCGCCCTGTTCTGCCAGCGTGCCGGAATATCGAATAAACGCCTCAATGACCTGATGAAGATACGGCAGACGGGAAGCAGCCTGCTGAGGAGACATGAACAAATGTAATACCCAGGCTATGCCTTCCCAAAATATAAAAAAAGAACTGATCCAGATCATCACCCAGACACGATAGCCTGGTTTACCCAAACGAAGAAACATTGGATGGATCACGCTCCCCCTGAAAACAGTTGCGAATCGTTGTGATCATCTGATAAAAGGCTTCCGTCTCCCTCAACTCGCTCTGTCGTTCGGCAGGCAGATGCACGTGATGGATGGAATGCACTTGGCCCGGATGGGCAGAGAGAACAATAATGCGGTCGGATAAAAAAATTGCTTCGGGGATGCTATGGGTAACAAAGAGGAAGGTCTTGCCGGTAGAGCGTTTGATCTCCAACAGCTCCAGCTGCAGCTTTTCCTTTGTGAACTCATCGAGGGCCGAGAAAGGTTCATCCATCAGCAGCAGCGGCGGATCAAGGGCAAGCGCACGTGCGATGGATACACGCTGCTGCATGCCGCCACTAAGCTGCCATGGGTAATGATCCGCGAATCGGGTCAGCCCGACCATTTCCAGCAGTTCACCGCTAATGCGGCGGCACTCCTTCCGCGGGGTACCCAGAAGTTCCATGGGCAGTTCTACATTATGGCGCACGGTACGCCAATCGAAGAGAGCCGGAGTCTGGAAAACGATGCCGAATTGCCTTTGCATTCTTGCTCGCTTCGGCTCCTGCCCTGCAAGTCGAATGCTTCCGGTTGTTGGCTGAAGCAGATCGGCCACTAATCGGAGCAGCGTTGATTTGCCGCAGCCCGAAGGCCCTAATAAAGAGACAAATTCATTGGAATGCACATGAAACGTCACATCGGATAAGGCCGTCACTTGCTGACTCCCGCTGCCAAATACAACAGAGACATGATCTACATCTATGAGCTTGTTTGCGGACGGAATGACGGCTTGGTGGATGGGAGCTGGAGATTGAGCGGTCATAGGCATTCTCCTTTGCTGTATGAGAAGTATTGATGCAATTCAGGAGCAAGTGGCAGGTTAACCTACACGAAAGTAACAGACTTTAGCTTGTTAGGTACTACTATATCGTGTTGGGCGAAAAATACATTATACAAACTGTTTGGAAAATAGGCTGATCCATGTGACATACTGTAAAACGAGCGGGATACTGATCCAATTTGCTGTACATCTACTGTAATGTGATATAACAGAAATCTTCCATATGTCAGACATAGCTTCGTTACCTTCTCCCTCTGTAATCGGCGTATATTCATTTGTATTAATTGATCAAATATTCGGAAAATTTGACATAACCCCTCGTAATCACATGTGATTTCATGTATAACGTTGGATATAGACAGAGAATAGGTCGTAAGCAAGCGTCGGTACTGTTGTAATACCAAGCCTCAATTAAGTTTGAAATCATTGATAACAAAGCTGTTCAAAGGCTGTTCAAATCCAGATATCGGGGTGGTCATGATGTTTGATTGGCTGGGATGGAAAAAAGGATTGCCGCTGTGGTGGTCTTATCGGTTGAATGCACACCGTACACATGATGTGGAGCAGATTTTTGAAGGAATTGCCGAAACCAGAAGGCAGTTAATGATGGATTGGGCGAGTGATCAGTGGAACCATCTGGACCGCTTGCTGCATCAGATGGAATCGGTCAGACCCCAGGACGTGAAGCAAGGATCGCCACAGGAAGAGAAGTTGAAAAGTTTGTTTAAAGCGAGTTATGCCCGATCACAGGATAGCACTGAATTGTTTATACTAAACGAGCAGCATCAGGTCATATTTTCTACATATCAGAAACATATTGGACAACGTTACACCACTCATGAAAATGCGTCTTTCGAACGTGGCCTAAACCACGTAATAACAGGTGCACCCGGCCAAAAATGCTTGTATGGCCCTTATGCTGATCCACTTACACTGGAGATTGGGCCACGCTCGTCCACATTCCATGATGCGATTACACTGATGTTCATTGCTCCGATTGTTCATCAAGGTAAGTATGCAGGAGCTTTGTGCAGCCGTATTCCCGGTGATGTGCTTGGTGATCTCATTCAGCGTGAGTCAGGACATATCTACCCGGACTCTGGCGATAACTATCTGTTTATGGCTGAATCTGTCTTGCGGCCTGAACTGCAGCCAGGGACAGCCTTGTCCCGAAGCCGCTTCGAGGATCGAACGTTTACCCATGGTGAAAATCTGAAGGATGGCGTAACGACCGACTGGGGCATCGTGTCTGTGCAGGCACATACAGAGCTTGAATTAATGTTCACCGATCCGTCCACGGGACAATTACATCCTGGCGTATCGAATACGATTCAGAACGGCTCCAATCTCTTTACTGCTTATCCTGGCTATTCGGATTATCGCCATATTCCCGTTATAGGTAAAGGCATCACCTTTCAACTTCCGCACTGCCCGGATCGCTGGGGCATGATGTGCGAAGGAGACCTGGAGGAAGTGTACCGCATTCGCAGTATCGGGTGGCGACAATCAAAACAGCATGGCATTTATATTATTCTCTCGGCAATTCTTGCAGCTGCCTTGATTTTTGCTCTGACAGGCAGCCGCTGGAGTGCAGCTGCGATTGCCGGTTTTAATGTTATATTTGGCTTCTTTGGCGCATGGCAGCTTCATCGCAAACAATACAACCGCGTGCACGAAGACCTGGGACGCCTGAGCCAATTCATCCGCATTAATGCAGAGGGCAAGGGGGATCTGACACAGCGTTTGGACACGAATTCCTTTGCCCAGGACGAATCCGGCGAGCTGGCTAAATGGATCAATAACATGATTGATTCGCTCGAAAGCATCATGCTCAAAGTCCAGCGGGCAACGGAGGATGTCATGGATAATCAGTATCTGATGCGCACTTCCACCGAGACAACGCAGGTGACCACAGATCGTGTAAATCTCAAGCTTGGCTCCATGATTCAAGCCATCCGTACCCAATTGCAGGATCTGGATCAAGCGAAGCAAGCCGCAGACCATATGCGACTGACGCTGCAGCAGCTGGAGATGTCGGCTAATGAACAGATCGGCGTGGCCAGACAGGAAGTGGATCGCATCGGTGACAAAATGATTCAAATCTCCGGCGCGGTATCCGATACCAACCAGACGATTCTGTCTTTTCTCGGCACCATGAAGGAAATCTATCGCGCTTTGGCGGTCATTGATGAAATATCTGCACAGACAAATCTGCTTGCATTGAATGCAACGATTGAGGCTGCTCGTGTGGGAGAGCATGGTCGCGGCTTCTCCGTCGTCGCCGATGAGATTCGCAAGCTGGCGGACGTCTCCCGCTCTTCCACAGAGGATATACATCACATACTGGATCGAATCTCGGTTGCGGCAAGTGCAGCTTCCAAGCAAATTACCGAGGGAGATCAAGTGCTTGCGGAAGGCACCAGTCTCGTTCAGGCAGCCTCCGAGCTTCTCCAGAAAGCCACAGCCGAAGAAGCAGAGCGTACACAAGTGGTGGATCAGGTCGTATTTCTAATGGAGAATATTGCTGCGATCAGTCACCAGAATCGGGCTACCTCCGCCGAGGTGGAAGCCGAGATGATGGCGTTGATTCGGGATATGATGAAAGTGCAGCAGTCCTCTCATGATGTGGAGGCGATCACCCTCTTCCTGCAGCAAGTGGTTGGACAGTTCCAGCTGAACCAGCCTGCCTGAATTGCTGTCACCGGACGTCATCATTGACGCGGATTGGAGAAATAGCTAAAATTTGATGCAACTGTTGCTTTCGTAATTGTCGTATCATTTATTATAGAAGATATCCAATCTGAACGTTGAAAGGGTGGTCTGCATGGAACTGCTTCAGGATTCATTTGGCCGAATACATGACTACATCCGTATTTCCGTTACGGACCGCTGCAATCTGCGCTGCGTTTACTGCATGCCCGCGGAAGGCATGGAGTTTGCTCCACATGATGAAATTATGAGTTATGAAGAGATTGCGGAAGTGCTGAAAGTACTCGCCCCCATGGGCATGCGCAAGGTTCGGCTCACCGGCGGGGAGCCGCTGGTGCGTAAAGACCTTCACAAACTTGTCGGCATGATCTCCGCGATCGACGGCATTGAAGATATTGCTCTGACGACCAATGCGCTGCTGCTGGACAAACAGGCACAAGCGTTGAAGGATGCAGGCTTGAATCGTATCAATATCAGTCTCGACTCGCTGCATGCCGACCGCTTCTCCATGATTACACGTGGTGGAGATGTGAATAAGGTGTTAAAAGGCATTGAAGCAGCTACGGCCGTCGGACTTGCACCGATCAAGCTGAATGTCGTGCTTATGAAGGGCATTAATGATGATGAGATCAAGGATTTCATCGCCATGACGATAGATCAGCCGCTACATGTGCGATTTATTGAATACATGCCCATCGGACACGCCTCTGATTCCTGGCGCAAATCATATTTGCCGCTGGAAGCAGTAACCGATGTGTGCGCAGAAGCTGGCTGGACGGTGGAGAGCACCGAAGGCCCTGCCGGGAACGGCCCATCTCGCAACATGAGAATCAAGGGCTCCCAAGGTACTTTTGGCCTGATCCATCCGGTAAGTGATCATTTCTGTGACAACTGCAACCGGCTGCGGCTGACCGCAGATGGACATATCAAAGCCTGCCTCTACTGGTCGGATGAGTATAATGTTCGCCGCTTCGTCGATGATCCCGATGCCATGGCGGCACTCTTCCTCAAAGCGCTGGGTACGAAACCGAAGAATCATGAGATGGCCCTCGCTCTGGAACAAAAAATGCAATCTCATACGCCGACTGTACGGCGTATGTCACAGATCGGCGGTTAAAAGAAAGAATGGTTCTCTTTATTTGAACGGTAGAACTGTCAGCTGTCCCCCACCAACAGCTCGAACGGCTACTTCAAAAGCATAGGAAACAGACTAAAACAGACGAGAATACCACGTTCCCGTCTGTTTTTTTGGCGTTTCTCCCCTTTTAAGGTCAGATATTGCTTGCTCTCTATGATCAGACATCGATGCACTGCTGCACTAGGATTCAAACGTTTTCAAAAAATATAGTAGACATTATGGTCTGATGGAGTCTAAAATTCAATAATCGTTCTGACGATGTATTATATACGCCCATATGATAAATACACATACACTATAGGAGCTGACCTTATTGAACATCGTAGAAGCACTCGTTGCAGCAAGTCCTTATTTCAAAATCATGTTAAAGGAACACGATATCATGATTGCCGTAACCGACACCGAGAAGTTCTGGTATTACGTTCCCAGCAACGAGCTTGATCTTGGCATCAAAGCTGGAGACCCGATCTCCCTTGAAGACCCTACCCTGCGCCGTGCATTAGTGAACGGTGAAACTTCGGCCAATCGAATTGATGCCAAATTTTACGGTACAGCGATCAATTCGGCGGCCACGCCGCTGTATGATGATCATGGAAAGATTGCAGGCACGCTTGCTATTGGATTTTCTCTTCAGAATGAAGAAAAGCTGGAGTACTTTACCGAACTGATTACCGGCATCAGCGGCAGACTATCCGATATGGTGCAGACTGTAGCTGCACAGGCCGAGCAGTTAACGGCATCATCCACACAGATTCTGGACAATACTCGTGTAGCTGTGCAAAATTCGGGCGAGGTTAACAAAGTCGCCGGATTTATTCGCGAGATTTCAGAACAGACGAATCTGCTCGGTCTGAATGCTGCAATTGAAGCTGCACGAGCTGGCGAGGCAGGGGCAGGATTCGGTGTCGTTGCATCCGAGGTACGCAAACTATCTACTGGAACCAAGGAAGCTACAGTCAACATCGAACGTTCACTTAAAGATGTTCAGACCTCCATTCGGCAGATGGAACAGGAGATTACCTCTATAGCCCAGTCCAGTAATGAACAGGCCGAGCTGGTAACCGAGTTCAGTGAAGCCATTGATCATCTGAATGAAGTGAGCCGTGACCTTAAACGGTTCATTGAATCCATGCTTCTGAAAGCGGAATAAATCCAGCTACCTGTCCGTCTATGAAGCAAAGAGCTTCCAGCACATCATCAGCGCGAGTCCAACCATAATCAGCGCGGATAAACGGTTCAGTGCGTGGCGAACCCGTCCAGTGTGATCATTGCTGCCAACCAGCCTGCCCGCACCTGCAAGTCCCAGAAACCATACCCAGGATACAGCTGCTGTTGTTAAGGCAAAACAGACACGTTCCATCCCTTTATACTGAAGTGAGCTGGTGCCAATCACAGCCACTGTATCCAGCAACGCATGAGGGTTGAGCAGGGAAACCGAAGCAGCAAATGTAATTTGACGCAATGCAGACATGGCCTTTGGGGCTTCTTCCCTGGAAGCAGATGACTTCCACAGTCCCCAAGCCATATACAGTAAAAACAGACTGCCTGCCCCGTATAAAGCATTGGTCAGTATGGGCCATTGTACCAAAACAAGGGACAAGCCCCCCACAGCTGCTCCAATCAGCAATGTATCACTAATGCTTGCTGTAACAACAGCAGGCATTGCATGCAGATATTTCTTCTGACTCAACCCTTGATTAAAAATAAATACATTCTGGACACCCAGCGGCAGAATCAGGCCAAAGGCCAGCACCACTGCGTGGATCATGAATTCCATTCTTCCTCATCCCCTTTATCTGTGTCTTCAGAGTAGATGAGACGCAGCCACATGTAACCAGCCACTTGGATGGTAAAGAGCCCAACCAAATGATATAGTGTACGGTACGTAAGACATTGGAGGTGAAACTTCCTGATGGGACGTAGCCCTATGAATCGTTCTTCCAGCATCAGCTGGAAGCCAGACCCTGCACTTGACCTGCCTATGTATCGTCAGATTGAAGCCTATATTCGTCAGAAGATCACCACAGGGGAATGGTCTGCCGGATATCGCCTTCCTTCTCAGCGAACGCTGGCAGCAGCCATGGGAGTAAACCGAAGTACACTGGTGACTGCTCTGGACAATCTTGCCGCGACGGGTATGATTGAAGGCCGTCACGGGGGTGGGACCTATGTCTCCGGTTCTGGCTGGCACAGCCTTGCTCATACATCACTGCCCAATTGGAGTGAAGCTGCACAGGAGGGCTGGTATTACCCGAATCTGCCAGAGATACAGCAGATTAATCAGGCCGAATTCCGTCCTGGCATTATTCGGCTGGGCACGGGCGAGCTTGCACCTGAGCTAATGCCCAGTGCAGCATTCAACGAAATTCTTCAGAACTTGTCCAGCCGTACTCGGACCCTTAATTATATTGAACCTCAAGGCAGCCTCGAGCTTCGCGAGGCCTTGGCCCTGCATTTGCAAACCAGCGGTATTCAGGCCTCGCCGGATTCCATCCTGATCGTATCCGGCTCGCTGCAGGCACTGCATCTGATCTCGGTAGGACTCCTGCCGCGTGGTTCAGCCGTGCTGCTGGAGAAACCCTCGTATCTCTATTCGATTCATGCCTTTCAATCCGCCGGTTTGAAACTGAATGGTATTCCGATGGATGAAGAGGGAATCGATCTCGGGTATCTGGATCGTGCCATCCAGACCGCGAAAAGGGCAAGCGGTGAGAACGGCGATGAATCTTTTCCACTGTTGTACACGATCCCAAGCTTCCACAACCCTACAGGGGGTGTAATGAGCAGAGAGCGCCGGGAACAATTGATGTCACTTGCCCGCATATCCGGCATCTCCATTCTCGAGGATGCCGCTTATCAGGAGCTGTGGCTGGACCATCCTCCCCCGCCCTCGCTCAAAGCAAACGACTTAGAAGGCCGGGTGCTGCATATGGGCACACTCTCCAAAGCAGTCAGCCCCGGACTTCGCCTTGGCTGGCTTGTCGGTCCTGTGCCCGTTATTCGGCGGCTGGCCGATATCAAAATGCAGACGGATTACGGCACCAGTTCACTTGCTCAGGAGGTAGCCGCATCATGGTTTGCTGACGGGCATCATGCAAGCCACATGGAACAACTTCGCCCTGAACTTCGTAAACGCAAAGCGTTCATGCTGACGTTACTGCAGCAGCATTTCCACGACATTGCCGATTGGACAACACCGGAAGGCGGCTTCTATATTTGGCTGCGTTTCACAGCGGAACCGTTATCCATAAGGCGATTATTCCATGACTGTCTGGAGGAAAATGTGCTGATTCACCCGGGTTACCTGTATGACCGGCTTGATACAAAGCATATCCGCCTCTCGTATGCCTATGCTTCCTTAGATGAGATGGAGCGAGGATTAATCCGCCTTGCGCAAGCGGCGCGCAGGCTGCTGCTGAATCAAACTTAAAACAGCCTTGAACTGAAGGAGCATATCCCCGGTTCAAGGCTGTTAGCATACCGTGAGTTACATTGGAATACCAAATATAAGTTCGTTAACCTTTTACCGCACCCTCCGCAATGCCCTCCATAATGAATTTCTGGAAGAACGCGTAGATCAGAATGACTGGAATCGCCGTCAGAACGAGCGAAGAGAGAATTAAAGGCCACTCCTTGTTGTACTCGCCAAACAGCATGTTCGTGGACAGAATTAACGTATATCTGTTTACATCGGTCAGCATGAGCAGCGGCAGCAGGAAATCGTTCCAGATCCACAGGAAGTCCAGAATTGCAATCGTCACGGTGATTGGCAGCAGCAGCGGGAAAATGATCCGGAAGAACGTCTGGAATTCGTTACAGCCATCAATCTGAGCTGATTCTTCCAATTCACGCGGAATGGACTTCACAAACCCGTGATAGAGAAAGATGGCCATATTTACACCAAGTCCGATATAGATCAAAGCCAGTCCGTATGTGCTGCCCTGCACCCCCATGCCCTTCGCTACTCGTGTCAGCGGGATCATGATGGAATGGAAAGGCACCAGCATGGATGCAACAAACATAAAGAAGATCAGGTTGCTTAATCGACCGGAAGTCCGTGACAACTTGTAACCCGCCAGGGAAGCGCAGAATACAATTCCCCCGATGCCCAGAATGGACACAATCGCAGAGTTGAGCGAGCTGCCGAGCAGATTGATTTTGTTAAAAGCATCGGTATAGTTCTCCCAGTGCAGTGTTGTCGGAAGAGCGATGAAGGATTGGAACATCTCGCCCTGTGTCTTGAACGAGTTCACCACAGCCATATAGATCGGCAGCATGGCTACCATGGAGCCAAGGATCAGGAATAGTCGAATCAGAACGTTATTTATCCGCCGCATCCTCATGCTTCCACCTCTTTTCTCTTCATAACGGTGATCTGAATGAGTGTAAAGATGAGAACGATGATAAACAGCACAACTGATTTGGCGCTTGCATAACCATATCTGAAGTTGTTGGAGAAGGCTTCTTCATAAATATTCATCGTGATAACTTGAGTCGCCCGGCCAGGTCCGCCGCCTGTCAAACCATACACCACCTCGAACACTTTAAATGCACCATTCAGCGTCAGGAAGAAACAGATGGTGATGGCATGAGTAATCATAGGCAGTACCACGTTGCGCAGTACTTGAAAAGCATTGGCTCCGTCAATCACGGCAGCCTCCTTGAGGCTTTGTGGCACGCCTTGCAGCGCTGCCAGATAAATGATCATCATGTAGCCCACACCGTTCCAGAGCGACACGATCAGTATCGAGTAGAAGGAAAACTTCGGATCACCGAGCCATTGCTGGTCGAGAAAAGAAACGGCCAGCTTCTCCGCCAGTTGTGGCAGCACCTGTGAAAAGATAAATGTCCACATAAATGCACTGATGATAGTACTGATCATGTTCGGCATGAAGAACAGTGTTCTGAAAAGGCCTTTGCTGCGTGTACGTGTCTCAATGAACACCGCGAGCAGCAGCGCAATGACGTTCTGCAGAACAAGCATAAACACAACATATTTCAGTGTAAACCACAGTGAATTCAGAAAGTCAGGGTCTTCCTTGAACAATTCCACGAAGTTTCCCAGTCCGATAAAGCTGTAGTCACGATTCAACCCGTTCCAGTCGGTCAAGCTGTAGAACATGCCGCTAAAGGTTGGATACAGCAGGAATATTGCATAGATTACAAAGGCTGGCGCTGTAAACGCGAGCAGTGAAAGGTACTTTTTGAACACACTCGTAGCCATAACTTCTCCCCCTTTATACACAGCGGATGAAGGTAACGGGGGAACGAAGATCGTTCAGCCAGCCGTTTCATCTGCCTAGAGACTGCGACGAAATAAAGCACCGCTTGTTTGCCGACAAAGCTCCCGGATACCGCTCGGGGTACCGTGGAGACTTTGTCAACAAATGCGGGTACCGCTTTTCTCACGGGCTCTTACTTGTTGCCGTTCAGGTCTTATTTGTTCACTTTATTGTAGGACTTCCACGCCTTGTCGAGTGCATCAATGACCTGCTGTTGATTCAGCTGTCCAGAGTAGTACCCTTGCAGCGCTTTACCAGACTCATCCTTAACGGCTTGAGGGATCGTTGGATCTTGATAAGCTTTGCCTTCGTTCACATATTTCAGTGCATCGTCTACCCACGGGAAGCTCTTGAAGGTATGCACCTTGGCAACCGGATTGAACTTGAGCGCTTCGTAGAATGCGCTTGAATCCTTGTCATCCAGAATGTAGTTCACGAAATCGAGTGCCACTTCTTTATTTTTACTTGTAGAGGATACAGCCAATGAAGTGGACGTACTCAGGTTGATTTTGGTATCATCCGGGTTGTCATTCAGCGGCATTGGAGCTACACCGAAGTTGATGTCCGGGTTGGACTTCAAAATGGTCTCTGCGTACCAAGGTCCTTGAATCCACATTGCAGCTTTGCCAGTTGCGTAAGCCGCTGCGCCGTCGTCGGCTCCGACTTCAAGCGCTTTGTCCGTTCCGTTGGCATTCACGAGATCAAATACATCGAACAATGCCTTCATATCCGAGAAGGAAGCTTCGTCCTTGTTCATTTTCTCTACGAAATCCTTGTGCTCCGTCTGTGTCAGTGCCCCTACAGTCAGCGGCAGGAACAGCTGCGGAACCCAAGCCTCTTTGTAAGACAGCTCAAACGGTGTGATTCCGGCAGCCTTCAGCTTCTCTACAACCGCTTTCATTTCTGTCAATGTTGTTGGAACCTCAAGTCCTTGCTCCTTGAAAATATCCTTGTTGTACAGATACCCCCATGATAAGGTTTCCAGCGGAACAGCAACGATTTTGCCGCTTGCATCCGTTACGGATGGTTTCACTGAATCGAGAAGTTTATCTACGAAAGGCTGATCCGACAGGTCTTCCAGATATCCGGCTTTGCTGAATGGAGGAATCTCGTTCACCGCATGCAGAGCGAATACGTCCGGTGCGTCATTGGAGGCCAGTCTTGTTTTCAAAATCTGAGGTGCATTATCTGCCGGCGGCATCTCCAGCTGCACATTCACCTCGATATTTTTGTCCGCTTTTTCCTTGGCTTTGAACTGTTCTATATATTTATCATAATGTTCCTTGAGCCTTGGCTGAGCAATGAATACTTTGAGGTTCACTGTGCTGCCTGCTGCAACTTCTTTTTGTTCATTGTCCGTTCCTGCATTCGAGCCACAGCCCGCCAGCAGAACGCTAACCAGTGCCGCACTTACAACGCTTTTCCATACTTTCATCTCTTATGACCTCCCGGTATGACTGGTTTGTCTTTCATAGGCTCATTATATATCGCAAAATGTAAGCGCTTCATTGGACAAAATTAGACTCTTCCATTGGATTATTTTAAACCTTAATTCAATCATAATCCCCCGAATAATCATTCGGGGGATGGATTAAACTCCTTATGCTGACCTTTGCGCATCTCTCCAGGCGACACACCAAAATGCTTTTTGAACACCCGATAAAAATACGAAACATCCTCATATCCTGTCATCTCAGCAATATGTTTGAGCGGAATCTGCTCATCCATCACCCATTCTCTCGCTTTGGTCATTCGAAGCTGCACCACATAATCGGTCACGTTGACGTCATACTCTTTCTTGAATGCTTTGCTCAAATATTCTTTGCTGACAAAGAAGATCTGGGCAAGCTGCTCCAGCGTGATCGTCTCCATGCAGTGCTGCTCCATATACTGCTTCACTTCTTCCAGGTTCAGCCTGTTCTTATATTTACGCTGTGCAATTAATTGCTCCAGTGCTTGCTCATACGCCTTGGTGATCCAATCTACCGTTGCCTGGATGGATGTCAGCGCTGCTGCTGGCGGAATGACTGCCTCCTCCAGCCGATCCGACAGTCCATTGGACACACACAGCTCATTCAACAGATTTTGCAGCTCGTAGGCAACCCGTCCAAGCTGGCGGGGTCTGCGAAGCTCACTTCGCTCCAGCTTCTGCTCTAACTGCTGAAACCATTCGCGCAAGCTCGGCAGATTCAGATCGTTAAAGCGCAGACGTGCCTGCTGCTGGAACAGAGAGAACTCGCCCGCAAAGGAAGCCGGATAGGCTTCCCAGACATCCGGTGCCGAGGCAGCCTTGGTTAGTTCACGCGTGCATTTGGCTAAGGCAGCATTCAGTTCTTCCGGATTTACCGGCTTGAGCAGATAATCTGCTGCACGATACCGCAGCGCATTTTTGGCATAATTAAAATCGTCATATCCGCTCACCACAATAACCTTAATCTCGGGATACTGACTGCTGAGTAGTTGTAACAAGGCTACACCGTCTGCCCCGGGCATGCGCATATCCGTAATAATGAGTTGAGGCTGATGCTCCTTCACCATCTGGATGGCCTGCTCCCCGTCCTCTGCTTCGCCACAAACACTTATGCCCAGCTCGTCCCACTCTCCAAGATTACGCAGAATATCCCGATTCCACGGCTCATCGTCCACCAGCAGCACTTTATATAACTCCTTATTCACAAGGAATCGCCTCCTGTTGTGTTGGGGATACGTACGATCACTCTGGTCCCCTGTCCATATTCACTCTCCATACGAATACCGTAATCCGCTCCAAAATGCATCACCATCCGTGACGCTGCATTCAGCAGCCCAATACTTGTGCCCGAGCTCCAGACCCGATCGGTTTGCCGTTTGATACGCTCCAGTCTGGACTGCATCTCGGTCAGCTTCTCAGGCTCAATCCCCACACCATTATCACAGATTTGAATGGTCACGATACCCTCCGGATCAGCATCGACTTCAATGCCCAATTTCCACTCTCCCTGTTTGTTCTCCAGCCCATGCAGAAATGCATTCTCCACAATAGGCTGCAGCGACAGCTTGGGTATATAACACTCTCGAATCTCTCCGTGAATCTCCAGCTTGTATTCAAGCCGACTCGCAAATCGCTGCTTCTGAATCAGCATATAATGCTCAAGCTGGTCCAGCTCCGATTGCAGCGGCACAAGACCGTCGGGTGCCCGCACGATGTAACGGAACATCTCGCTCAAAGCGCGAATGACCTTATAGCTGTCAGCCGGCTTCTGCGAATAAACCATGCCGCCGATCATCTGCAGTGTATTTTGCAAAAAATGGGGGTGTATCTGGGATTGCAGTGCCTTGAGTTCAGCGGTCTGTTTCTCCAGGTTCATCATATAGTTGTCCCGAATATGTTCCCGGATACGGCTTGCCATGCCGTGCAGGTTTTTCTCCAGCAGGCCAATCTCATCCACCCTGCCGCTGCGCTCCACCTTGCGATCCTTGATGAGCTGGATACCCTTCATGGCGTTCGCCAATCTGACGATCGGTTTGGAGGTACGCCATGCGACCAGTGCTGCCAAAGCGACAGATACCACGGCAGCCATGCCGCCCACAACAAGTCCGTATTTCATCGTTTCCAACGCACTCTCGTTAATGACATGATCCGGTACAATTTTGATCACACGCAGCCCGGACGGCTCAATATCGTGATAAAAAATATATTCCTTGGCTGTACGTATAAAACCGGCATTATGCTTCGTTTCCGCCAGCAGCATCAAAGCCTCATCCGATGGCTGAATCGACGGGTTTGGCTGATATACCGGATGTCCCAGGTTATCTCCGATATATACGGTATAATCACCCCTGCTATCGAGCAGCTCCAGCGTCTGATTGAACTCGGCCCATTTGATCTCCAGACTGATCGCTCCGATCTGGGCCTGATCCTCAAAACGATTCATGCTGCGGGTCATATGAAATTTGGACGAATCCTTAGGATCATTCCTGATGGTAAAATCCCTGTGCTCTGTAAAAAGCTCTTGATATGCTTCCGGGATATCCGTCACTCTCTGAATACGGTAATCCATGGAATTGAAGGTGAACAGCGTGTCCTGCTCCTTCAGGTATAATTCCACCCCGAATACATAATTGCCAGCAGAATAGTATACACTGTTGAGCATATTGAACACGGCCTTCTGTTCATCAAAACGGCTGGAGGCAGGCGCCTCCTGGGTCAGAGCCAGATACTGATGCAGCTCATCGCTAATCTGAATGGAATAAATAATATTATTCATGCGGGTAAACTGCTCTCCCAGATAAACCGAGGCCCAGTTCATGTTCACCCGGTTCGTATCCTTGATCTCGGCTTCCATAGAGGAACGTGCATTCTCGGCAGCGACAGCAGTGATGACGATGACCGGCAGTACAGCAACCAAGGTCATTGTCAGCATCAGTTTATTGCGAATGCTGCGCTTGAAGGGATCGGTCAACCTGCGATATAGTTCTTTAAACACAGTGCATCCACTCCTGAGCTAAAATAACACAAACGCCCCAGCATCAAAGCTGAAGGCGCCATGGTCTTGTTATTCTTTTCGGAAAATAAAAGCAATTTTTAAAATCTATTTATATTAAATAAAGTTTTTACACAGTCCACTCCGATGACAGAATAACCTGGAGAGTAGCTATTATCCCCTAGTTCTGCTCGATAATGCGTACACCCCACCGCTCCAGCTCAAGCTTCTGATCTGCCTCAACCGAATCTCCCGATAACAGCTCCGTCCCTGCTCCGTGCGGATTGTTGAAGGAAACCGCCTCATCCGAATAGTTGAAGTAATAACGGATGGTATGGCCCAGATCATTCACACCTGTCTTCACAATGAGCGGAAAGGCAAGCTCCTGATCCGCTCCCCACACCCCTGCATCCTTCATCACACGCTCCAGCACCTTACGAATGACAGCAGCGCTGGTATAACAGCCGACATATGTCGCCTTGCCTTTGCCATAGCTGTTTTGCGTGATTGCGGCATATTCTCCCCAGTGCGGATGATCATACCACGCGAGCACCTCCGCAGTCGTTGGTGTGATTAGCTCCATCCAGGTATGCACCTGATTATGCTCCTCACCTACGCCAAATGGATCATCCCGCAACGCAACTTGCTTCGGCTCGACAAACAGGTTATAGCTGATACCGCATGCCTCGCTGATCACTCCCGGCTGACGTGTCGAGCGAACCTTGATATGCTCATTGGCAAAACCGCTTTTGAACGAGTAAACGATATGTCCCCCATCCCGCACGAACTGATTTAATTTTTCCAGAAGCGTATCCGAAGCTGCATACAGTGCCGGCACTACGAGCACATCATAACCATCATAACTTTCCACGGAAGGGTCAATGAGGTCACAGCCAATGTTCATTTTATACAGCTCATCATACATCCAGCGCACAACGTCGTTATAATTTTTGTCACTGGTGAAGTTGAAGCCAAACCACTTGATGGACGTCAACGCCTCATTGCTGAACAGCACAGCGACCCGATTCGTCTTCTTCAGGTTGACCAGCTTTGGACTCAGGCGAGCAAAATCCCGGCCAATCGTCTTCGCTTCGTTATAAACCGGATTGGGCTCAAAATCATGGCTCAGCAGACCTTTCCAATACGTCTCAAACGAGTTGTGCAGCGAGTGCCAATGCCAGTAGGCCACCATATTCGCACCAGAAGCCAGATGACTGAATGCCTGTAATCGCAGCTGTCCCGGGTAAGGCACCCAGTGCCAGAATGCCTGCGCTTCGGTCTCCAGGACAAGATAATTGGACTGCTTGGTGGAACGCGCCACATCTCCCCCGAACGAAATTTCAATGCCCGTAAGCTCGTCCTGGGAAGGATGATAAATATCTACACTGGTGATGTCAAAAGGTCGGGATGCCGCAAAATGATCCACATCCCCCTGAATGCCGTACGAATATCCACGCCATTCAAAGTCAAAGTTCTGGGTAACAAACTGTCCTTCCTGTTTGTACTCATTCACAATCCCGACCTGCCATGCCAGAAAGTTTGTGACCAGCTGCCGCTGGAACTTCGCAAACTCCGCTCCAAGGCTGCCGTTAATCGTGCCTACTACGGAAGGGAAGTCCTCCCAGCTGTTAATCCGGTTACTCCAGTAATCCAGTCCAAACTCTTTGTTTAATTCATCCAGTGAACTGAATTTGTTCCGCATATATTTCACAAATTGCAGCTGTACATTGTCCCCCGCCGTGTTGTAATGCTTCGTTTCATTATCTGTCTGATATCCAATCACTGCCGGATGTTTACTCAGCCGAGAGATCAGCTTGCGAATGATTCGCTCTGCATAAAACAGATACGTAGGGTTTGTAATATCCATAATTTGTCTTGCACCATATTTTCCCGGACCCTGCACGGTGGTTGCCAGAACGTCAGGGTGCTCCTTGACCATCCATGTCGGTACCGCATATGTCGGGGTTCCCACAATAACATGAAGACCCGCTGCATGCATGGCATCCAGCACTCGATCCACCGAGGTGAAATCAAATACGCCGTTCTGCGGCTCATGTGTGCTCCAGGTTGATTCCGCAATCCGCACCACATTGATGCCAGCGTCTTTCATCATCTGAATATCCTTGTGCAATCTTTCGTAGGGCATATATTCATCATAGTAGGCTACGCCGTATAATAATTTGTCCATAATGATGTCTCCTTTTCGCTGCTTCAGATTTTCTCTGTCCTCTCTGTTCCTGTGTAAATGAGTTATTCAGCTTATATAACGTTGTTGGTATTAGGTAAGTTGACATATTCCCACCCTTAGTGGTAGCGTTTACATTATTGTTGGTATATGCGTGTTTTCTGTACATTACCTATTCATTACACTGCGAACTGCTTCATGATTAGGAAGTCAGCGTTAAACTGATTATAATGAAGTACATGCATAGTGCCGATGGCACAAGGCGAGTATTTTTTACCCTTTTCCGAGGTGAAATGTTATGGATATCCGTTCGCAGCTTCGAGAAATGCCGTACCACACACTGGCACACTGGCTCCCGATCATTGACTGCAACATCAAATTTTATGGTGCTCACAGCCAAGAGGTTCCTTGCGGGTGGACAATGCCTGAGGAGACACATCCAGGCTTTGAGATTATTCTGATCATCCAGGGTACGCAGGAAAGCGTCATTCACGGATACACGTATATGGTGGAGGAAGGCTCCATCCTGCTTATTCCGCCCGGGTTCAAACATACAAATCGCTGTATGTCTGCAGAGGGCATGACGTATTTTAGCGCACACTTCAATGTAGATGATCCGGTGTTCACCTTAAAGCTAATATCCCAGCGTAGCAGAATCTATCCAGCAGGTACAGGAGATAATATGAAAATACGAGCTGTTCTGGAAAGCTGGATGGGCATGATTAATACGGCGGAGGCGTATTCTTCCACAGATAAATTGCTGATGCAGGCTCGCATGTTTGAGTTGTTTGCGCTGCTCTCTCAAGCGGCAGACCATGCCCCCGAGACTGTTATCTCTGTTGCTTCTGCGCAGGCGCCAGCTCCCACAGCCATGCATTATGCAGGAGCTATCGCCGAGGCGATCAAACAGGCTTTTCACGCACAGCTTCGAATGAGAGACGGCAATGTAGCCTCGGTTAGAGTAGAGCAGATCATTGCTTCGTTTGGCATCAGTCCAGGATATGGCTTGCAGGTATTTCGCAAGGTATTTGGCATTTCACCGCGAGCATACCTGTCGAACCTGAAGCTGCAGGAAGCCAAAATGCTCATCGAGCAGCCTGACCTGTCTCTCGGGGAGATCGCCCTAAAGCTCGGTTATACTCATTTGTCACATTTCAGCAGACAGTTCAAACGCTGGACGGGTCAGAGCCCCCTGCTTTATCGCAATCAGCATGCCGGGCACCTTCATGAACGGGTGTCTCACCCCCCTGAGGACGAGCCATCTGAATTCTGAAGATGAAGGCGTATATGCTGCAATTGCTCCGGGGTATTCATATTGCTCAATTGCAGAGCAGACTGCTGAACTCCCGCTTGCTCCAGTTCATTGGTTTCAACATACTGGCAGCCGATCTCTTCCAGCCAGCGAACCACACGCAGCTGGTCATGAATCAGGCGCTGTTCCAGTTCAGGCAGTATTCTTCTGTGATATGCCCCGGCAAGCGGATGAATTCGGCCCTCTACACGCGGAACAATAGCATTGCTTGCTGGATAATGGGCTGCAAGCCTCTTCATACCATTGAATAATGAGGTTTGCAGTAGCGGCATATCGCAGGCACTGACCAGATTCCATGCTGTATGGGATGCAGCTAACGCCGCATGGAGACCCGCGAGAGGCCCTTTCCCGGGATATTGATCCTGTACAAATTCCAAACCTTCGTGGTGGTCCATGGCTCTGTTTGCGGCTTTGTTTGCACCTTTGTCCGTGGCTCGGTACAACGCTTCGTAAGGACCTGCTGCCACAACAATCCGGGAAACGGCAGGTCTTATTGCTTCCACAATATGTGTCAGTACAGTGGAGCCGTTCAGCTCAAGCAGCGCTTTATGGGTGCCCATTCGGGTGGATTGCCCGCCTGCCAATATAATGCCTGTCCACTGTTCATTTTCATTGATCATAGATAACGGGATCACCTCTTTCCTGCAGGACTAAGGACTATGACTCTTACAATGAGTCAAGCTATGAATAGCATATGAGTCATACCTAACATTCAAGTTATCATTTTCATCAGGAGTTTTCATTACAAGACACACATGAATCTGTTACACCTGCACATGGGCCGGGCCCGGCTTCGTTTGGGTGGATCAATCGATAATGCCTATATTCTATACCGTTGAATCCCCTTTCAACAAATGATACAGTGAACAATATGATTCGATTCGGAAAGGAATGGCTCAATTGGACAGATCTGCACCTGTGAGAGGCACATCCTCGCTGGCCTCACTGAAACTATATAATTTTTTCATCTATGGAGCCATTTCCATCTTCGCCGGATTCCTCGGGCTGTATCTTCAAGAGATTGGCATGACCAAACTGGAGATTGGCAGCCTGATGGCGATTGGTCCGTTTGTCTCTCTGTTTGCCAACCCGTTCTGGGGCTTCTGGAGTGATAAATCGCGTAATATTCGAATCGTGCTGATGATTATGATGGCAGGCACCTTTGTGCTCGCACAAGGGGTATTTTATGCGCCTACATATATGTGGATTTATGTCGCGATGATATTTTTTTATTTTTTCCAAAGTCCATTATTCGCTCAAACCAACAGTCTGATTCTCGGATATATTGACGGCACAGGACAGAAGTTTGGCACCTTCCGGCTCTGGGGTTCACTGGGCTGGGCCTTGACCGCAGTCGCTGCCGGACCGGTCATCGACCGTTATGGCGTAGGCAGTGTGTCTGTTATTTTTGCTTGTATGATTGCTGCTGCGTTTATGTTCTCGGTAGTTCTTCCAAGGCAGCCTGTTGCCTCCGATACGCCGATTGTTACGTTAAGACGATTTGGCAAGGTCATGTTTAATCCGCATTTTATGGCCTTTATCGGTCTTGGTGTGCTCGTCTCGGTCCCGAATGCCATGAACAGCACCTTTATGTCGCTTTATATTGTAGAGATGGGCGGCGACAAGCAGATGGTCGGCTGGGCGATCTTCACATCCTCCATTCTGGAAGTCGGTGTATTCCTGCTGCTGGATCGACTGCTTAAACGCAAAATGAGCTTGCTGCTGGGCTCTCTCATTCTGATCAGCCTGTTGTTTGCTCTGCGGTGGCAGCTTATGGCTCTGGCTTCGAGCCCGATGGAGGTTGTGTTTATTCAGCTCATGCACTCGGTCACCTTTGGTGGTTATTTCTATGTAGGTACGCAGCTGACCATGTTGTTTATTCCACGGCCCTATCGCTCCTCCGGGCAAGCGGTGTACACGATGGCCTGGGGCGGCCTTTCCGGCGTTATTGCCGGCTTCTTCGGCGGGTGGCTCTTCCAGAGCTTCGGGGCCGAGGTGATGTACAACATTGGTGTATTCTTCTCACTCATCGGCGCGTTTGGCTTCGGCATCATGTGGCTTTGGAACCGTCATAACGGATATCAACCTACAGTGCTGACGGAAATGGGCAATATGGATGAGGACAAATAAGCATAGGTTGCAGGGGGGGAAATGCAAGCCAGTCTAACGTTTTATTGCCGCGTTCCGTTAACAAAGCTCCTGCTGTTCACACTAATTATACGGTAACGATCCCCTTTCCCATCGATATCACGCATCAGGTCGGGGGACGAGCTTACTCCACATCGATATCACGCATCAGTTTAGGGACAAGCCTACTCCTTACCGATACCACACACCAGTTTGAGGGAACAGCACACTTAACACCAATTTTATACACCAGTTTGGGGAACAAACCTACTTCTTACCGATACCACTCACCAGTTTGAGGGAACGGCACACTTCTCACCAATTTTATACAACAGTTTGGGGAACAAACCTACTTCTTACCGCTACCACTCACCAGTTTGAGGGAACGGCACACTTCTCACCGATGTTATGCACCAGTTTTTGGGGAACAAGCCTACTTCTTACCGATACCACACACCAGTTTGAGGGAACAGCACACTTCTCACCAATGTTATGCACCAGTCTTTGGGGACTAGCCACTCCACACTAATGCTTCCCACCAGCTCCGCGGCTAACGATTCCCAGAAGCCTTATTTACGTGTTTTTCAGCCGTTTCACATTCTAACGATTCCCACAGAGCTTATCTCCCCACACACTCACGAAAAATGCTTGAAAATCCTACTTTTTGAGGAAATAAGCTTCCTACGAATCGTTAGAATTCCGAAAAGCTAAAAAACTGGGGAATAGCGTTCCCTGGATTCGTTAGAATATTTTTGCATAGAAAATGATGGGGCCTCCGGCGTGCTGACGTAGCTGGTTGTTTGTATAGTCACTTAGCTGTATAGGTTGATGATTGTACAGTCACTTTTGCTGTGTAGGTGGTGGTTGTACATTTGCTTGATTGCAGTAGTTTGTTGTTTGTGTTGTTTGTATAGTTGTCGCTTCGTTGTTAATTAGTTGGCATATAGACTTGGTTGATGGTGATCGTTAAGGACGGTGGACACTGAGAGGTTTGTTCAGCATGAATGGGTTACTCTAAAAGCTAACGAGACGAGATATGTGACAGCAGCCAGCTAATACGTGATTTTGGAGCTTACTGGATCGTTATAAGGAGATGATGGAGGCTAGACTGCAGCAACGCTTTAAGATGGCGAAAATTAACGACTACTCGAAGGTTGAACTAGTGTGGTCACGAGATAGACAGCCAAATAAACAGGTTGAAAGCCAGGTTGCTTTTGACAAAATATCAATGAAAAAAGGGCGTCCCGTCATGATGATGACAATGGAACGCCCCATTTTTATATGCTGCCAAAGAACCTTCTACAGCTTACGCAGTTTATGCTTCTAATACTTATACCGGGTTATGCCACTTACACTTTTAACACGCTTCTACGCTCTGTTCCATCTTCTTCCTAGCCTTCAGCTGCCCCTGTCCTATGCCTTTGGCAATTGGAACGAGCTTTTCAGCGATACGACCCGGTTGAATACCGGGCGGCCTGGCTCGGAGTGCTTTGGATCAACACTGAAGTAACCGTGACGAAAAAACTGGAACTTGTCCTGTGGTTTCGCTTCTTTCATCTCTTGCTCCACGAAGCCGTGAACGATCTCCAGAGAGTTCGGGTTCAGCTGATCCAGGAACGTTTTCTCCGGCTGCTCGACAGTCTCTGCCCCAGTGCCAGTCACATCCGCCTCAATCTCAGCCCCTGCTACAGCAGCTACTACTTCGGCCTCCGCTTCTGCTTCTGGTGCTTCTGCCGAAATCAACGGCTCGTACAGACGGAACTCCGCTGGCACGGCTTGAGTCGCTTCTACCCAGTGGATCGTACCTTTCACTTTGCGGCCCGTAAAGCCACTGCCACTCTTCGTTTCGACATCGTATGTGCAATGAATCTCAACGACATTACCGTCCGCATCCTTGATCACGTCATTACATTTAATGAAGTAGGCATGTTTCAAACGCACTTCGTTGCCCGGGAACAAACGGAAGTATTTGTTCGGCGGATTTTCCATAAAGTCGTCTTGTTCAATATAAATCTCGCGGGAGAACGGAATTTGACGGCTGCCCATCTCCGGATTTTCCACGTTATTCTCGGCTTCCAGCCATTCCACTTGTCCCTCAGGGTAGTTGGTGATGACCACTTTGAGCGGGTGCAGCACAGCCATCGTACGTGGAGCTTTCAGCTTCAGATCCTCACGAACAAAGTGCTCCAGCGTTTGCAGATCAATGACACCATAGTTTTTGGAAATGCCTGTTTCGTATACAAAATCACGAATCGCTTCCGGTGTGTACCCCCGGCGACGCAAACCCGAGATCGTTGGCATGCGCGGATCATCCCAGCCATCGACATGGCCTTCATCCACAAGCAGCTTCAGCTTGCGCTTGCTCGTAACCATCTGGGACAGGTTCAGGCGGCCGAATTCGTATTGACGCGGCTGACTTTCCATCTCACACTCAGCGATAACCCAATCATAGAACGGGCGTTGATCCTCAAACTCCAGGGAACACAGGGAATGGGTTACACCTTCAATGGCATCTTCGAGCGGGTGTGCATAAGCATACATCGGATAGATGCACCACTTGTCACCCGTGTTATGGTGATGTGCGTGAGAGATACGGTAGATCACCGGATCACGCAGGTTGATGTTAGGCGAAGCCATATCAATCTTGGCACGCAGCACTCTCTCTCCGTTCTTGAACTCGCCTGCACGCATGCGTGTAAACAGGTCGAGATTCTCTTCCACCGAACGCTCGCGGTACGGGCTGTTCTTGCCCGGCTCTGTCAGCGTTCCACGCATTTGACGAATTTCGTCAGCGCTTTGGTCGTCGACGTAGGCTTTACCTTTTTGAATAAGCAGAACCGCACGGTTGTACATCTCATCGAAATAATCCGAAGCAAAACGTTTCTCGTTCCACTCGTATCCGAGCCATTTCACGTCTTCCTGGATGGAATTCACGTACTCCACGTCTTCCTTCACCGGGTTCGTGTCATCAAAGCGCAGATTTGTCTTGCCGCCGAACTCGCCGCCCAGCGTAAAGTTGATCCAGATCGCCTTCGCATGACCAATATGCAGATAACCGTTCGGTTCCGGTGGAAAACGGGTAATAACTTCCTGAACTTTGCCCGACCGGAGGTCTTCGGTAATGATATTTTTAATAAAGTTAGGTGGGGTTGTGAAACGATTGTCCACGGGTATCAAACCTTTCATGAATGGATTGGAGCTTGCAAATAAAACAGCAATTCCGGGTGAAATTCCTTAATGACGAAGCCATTTCCTGAAAACATCTTCTTTCATGGAAAGTTTCGTACGCGTTTCATTTAAATATACCTTTAACGGGGAAGGAGTTCAATAAATAACAGCACCAAAATCAGGATCAGATACACATACCTCCGCTGAAGTTAGGCCTAATACCATTTTGACGAGTTCGCACGAATCATGTAGCATGTTAGTAAAACCAAATTTAAGGGAGGGTTTCCCAAGTGAACGCGCTAAAACTGACCAAAGAACAGCAGGATGAGGCCATTCGCACGATCCAGTCATATTTTGAAGAGGAACGCGGCGAAGAGTTGGGCGATCTGGCAGCATGGGGTGTCCTCGACCTGTTTATGACACAGCTTGCTCCCTACATATATAATCAGGCACTCAGTGACGCACGCACAACGGTAAACCAGCGCATGGCCTCCATGGAAGAGGATCTGTTTGCACTGGAGCGCAAGTTGCCAAGGCCTCCCCGTTAATCTACCTATTATATAAAGAAAGAAGGTTGCAATCATGTTTACCTATTCACTTGATGAATATACGGAGCTTCGCCCGCTTCTGATGGAGCACACCAAACCGCTGTTTGAACTGACGGACCGTTCCCGGGATCAGCTCAGGCATTGGCTACCATGGGTGGACCAGGTGACCGAGATTGAACATACATCGAAATTTATTACAGGCGCGTTAAAACAAACTGCGGAGAACGGCGGTCTCACAGCCGGTATCTGGTTAAAAGGAGAGCTTGCAGGCATCATCGGCTTCCACGAAATCAACTGGACGAACCGCTCGGTGAGCATCGGGTATTGGCTTGGCAAAGGTTTTGAAGGCCAAGGCTTGATGACCAGCGCCTGCCGTGTTCTGGTGGATTACGCGCTCGTCACGCTTGACCTGAACCGGGTCGAGATTCGCTGCGCCACCAACAACAAACGCAGCCGTGCCATTCCCGAACGACTCGGCTTTGTGCTTGAAGGTGTCATTCGACAGGTCGAGAAGCTGCCCAAGGGTTATGTGAATCACGCGGTGTACGGCATGTTGCAGCATGAATGGGAACTTTTGCGATAAACCAGGCCTTACATAATGCACATCCACAATCAGATACGATAGAAAAGCTCCATGGCATCGTTTAACATATTCATAACATCACCCAACGTATCTATAACCTCTCACCCGTGGCGTTTACATTCTTTTCCACAGATGAGGGGTTATTGTGGTTATGAATCCATATTTTACTTCAACCTAAGGTTGTCTTAATCTAAATTTCATGCTTCGCACCTAAGATAGCGTTGTGGTTCTGTAACCACACACTAAACCAGGGAAGAAGGATGATCACGGATGAAGAGAAGTACAACATCAAAGACAGTCAAGGTCACCAGCGCTTTAGCTCTCACGATTGCACTTGGCGGTAGCTTGCTGGCAACTGCTTCGGTTCATGCAGACCCTGCGGCAAAAGCATCCGATGCACTCCAGAACAAACGCAATGCACCGATTGGTTCCCATATATTAAAGCCGCCTGGCGAAGCCAAGAGAGGACTTGGGCCTTTCTTCGGCCCTCATGCCGAAGAAGTTCTGTCTGTGCTTGGCTTAACCAAGGATGAATGAAAAGAAGCCCTGCAGGCAGACCAGTCACTTGCCGAGATTGCAGCCTCGAAAAACATTGAGGTACAGACCCTTATTGATAAACTTGTTGCCCCGGAGAAAAAGGAACTACAGCAGCAGCTCGCGGACTCCAAGATTACACAAGCTCAATATGATGAACGCCTTGCAGCGCTGACGGAGCGTGTAACCACACTTGTCAAAGAAAAACCATCCGAAATACGCGCGCATAAACCTGAACCTGGTCTTCTGCCTGCACCTGGATTATCTGGCGGGTTTGGACTCGGACCCGAGTTGGATTCAAATGTGGACAAGCTCGCGTCTTTGCTAGGTGTAACCGCCAGTGAACTCACATCATCACTTCAAAATGGCAAGTCCCTCGCTGAGATCGCAACCGCTCAGAATGTAAACGTGCAAACGCTCATTCAGCAGCTTGTAAACGCTAGGAAGGCCGACCTGCAGCAAGAGCTGAAGGACGGCAAAATTACACAGGCTCAATACGATGAGCGGGTGGCTGACCTAACCCAAAGAATTACAGATCTGGTCAACGGAACTCGCCCATCGGTTGGACCCAAGCATCATCATGGTTCCCGTTTGAAAGATGAAGCGGACTCCTCCGTGAACTCTGTACCAAAGAGTGATACCACAGACAAGAGCACTTCTGAAGCTGACAAGAATCCTGCGTAATTGGAGCTAACGTTCACTTCCAGAGAAGCTGACTCCACGCCAAGTCCCTCCTTCCCACGCTGTTTGCAGCGGTGAAGGAGGGACTTTTCATTTTAAATAGAAGAAACAGTGTATCTCTTGGGTGAAGAGGGTTCGACTCAATATTGAAAGCACACAGTGGGTCTGATGTTATCGTTGAGCTCTTATCTATCCATTACGTTTGATCAAAGATTATGCTGCAGAGGTATGCTTTGCACGCTCACAGGCCACTAATCACGGTGTAAAAGCCATATCTCTCCCTGGGTTCCCATCATATTGCGCCTTCAGCATTGTTGTGTTAACGTATACTTAATAGACATATGTCTTGCAATCAACATGAGATAAGTTCCTAATTTCTCCCCAAACTGAGCTTGGTTATAACATATTGATTAAGCTGGCTCTCTTAGCAATATACTTGGTAAGTGGAGGAGTTTTGTTTACCGGACTTGGAGAAAGAAAGTGGAAGCCTCCACTCTTTGAATCTTTTTTTCTAAGCATTAAATGATGAAAAAGCAAGCTTATGAGACATATCTTGTTCACCTCTGTGTGGGGTGGTTGGTCGTACTTCTATCTAATGAGGAGAGTCAATTGTCTCTCTCTTTTTACATTTCACGGAACCAATTTCGGGCAAGTAAAGATAATAATTTTAAAATGTAAACTTTTCACTAATCAGTAAACAAGGTATAACCGACATGAATAGTGGAGTTCAGGATCGTGAGGAAGAACAATGAAATTCTCCAATGACCACCCTATTTATTTACAAATAAAGAAAGAATTTTATCGGCGTATCTGTGCGGGAATTTTAAAACCTGGCGAGAAGTTAACTTCGGTTAGAGAAACTGCCATTGAAATCGGCGTTAACGCCAATACCGTCCAGCGTTCTTACAGCGATATGGAGCGAGATGGTATCATCGAGAAAAGAAGAGGCCAAGGTTCTTATGTAACTGAAAATCAACAGGTGATTCAGCAGCTTCGTGACCAGATTGCACAAGAGCAAGTCTTCCTTTTTTATAACAACATGAGACAGATTGGATTTTCGAACGAAGAAATCAGTAACAAGCTTCTCGAAACTGTTAAGAAGGAAGGAAAAACTTAAATGCAACCCATGGTTGAATTAACAGGTGTAACCAAGCGTTACGGCAGCCATATTGTGATCGATAATCTCTCCCTTTCCCTGCCTTCTGGCTTGATTGGTCTCATAGGGCCCAATGGCAGTGGCAAAACTACGCTGCTCAATATGCTTGCAGGGCTTCAGCGTCCCACCAAAGGAGTTATCACCTTAGCCCAGCAGCGCGTTTCACGCTTGAGCGCCAGCCACATTGCTTATATAGCGGACAGGCAAATGCTCTATGGATTCTATACCGTTGAGGAAACAATTGCATATGCATCAAACATCTATCCCGACTTTAACAACCAGCAAGTAGCGGACATCATCGCACAAATATTTCAGTTCGACCCCAAAAAGAAAGTATCCCAGTTGTCCAAAGGGAACCAGCTACGCCTGCAAATCGCGATTGCCTTGGCACGCAAAGTACCGCTCATTCTGATGGATGAACCACTCTCCGGTTTAGATCCGCTCATTCGTCAGGATGTCCTCAAGTTGTTCGTAGCCTGTACCGAGCTGGAGCAGCAGACAATCATCATTTCTTCTCATGAAGTTGCCGAAATCGAGCCTTATCTCGACTATGTCATTTTCCTTAACGAAGGCCAACTAAAATTGTTTGCCTCTACGGAGACATTGAGAGCAGAACGCGAGCTAAGCATGCTGGATATGATGAAGGAGAATTGTTTATGATTTCTTGGAAAATTTTGTTTTTGAAGGAGATTTACGGATCAAAACAATGGATTCAACTGAATATCCTTCTCTTAATCCTGTTAATCGTATACTCTTTAATCAGCAATACTGCCGATACACGGCTTTTCATTTTATTGGGAATTATTCTATTCCATGTAGCCTATCTGCCCTGTTGGGCCTTCTACTCCATCTTTAAAGAATTGAAAGAACATACCTTTACACATTGGCTCAATCTTCCTCATAGTGGATTAGTTCTTTTGTCAGCCAAATTTGTGTCAGGTCTTTCTCTAATGGCTGTCTCGCTCACCATCAGTATGCTTGCGGCCATACTCCCTGCGCTGTTTGGCGTGAATGCTCCACACGGGTTGGATTACGCTCTCTCCCTTTGGGCAAGCCATAAATTTGGATTATTTTTCCTTATAACAGTCATATCGTCTATATTTGCTGGAGCACAAGTTATTCTTGCCTTCATGCTTGCTAAATCGCTCCATGCCTTCCGCATGCTCGCCGCATTCGGATTGCTAGCTTTGCTCAGCTTGCTTCAGAAATTGATGATCAGCTCTCCTTTATTGGTGAAATTGACTCAGTGGGGACCTCTTTTCTCATCTCCCGCTGCAGATTGGTGGGGACAGATGGCAGATCAACATTATGATATATATGTATTACTGCAATCCGTATCTAATATAATGAATTTAATGTACGTTGGCGTGCTGGTCATTGGACTCGTTGCCTCAATTCTTTTCTTATGGCTGAGTAGCAAACTGCTCGATAAATACGTTCATGTATAGGGGCTTCTCTTCAACCAGCAGCTGCCCAGAACGTTCATATTCAAGTAAATCTCAACAAATTAACCCCCCAAGCATGATGTAATATCATGCTTGGGGGGTTAATTTTAGGAAATCGTTCAACCAGAAATACTAGTAGATCTGTTCCGGATTGTTTTTACACTGAAAAGAACCGTTGTAAGAATACAGCCAGCAATCGCACCACTAAATACAAGAAGTGTGGAGATTGAAACCCCGATGGACAGCAGCAGTGGTACAAGACCTGCTGACAGCGGGTAGAGTCCCATTGAAGCAATCGTAAACAGACTCATTCCCCTCCCCAATTTGTCTTGCTCAAGACTTAACTGAAACACGGTCAATAGCATCATATTGGCAATAGCTGATAACAACCCCGTAAAAATGCTAATAACAATGGAGTAATTCAACTCCTTGGATAACCCTAGAGTCATAATTCCTACGCATAAGAGAATGAATGCTCCGTAAGCCCATACTGCCATATTCCCTTTCGGCTTGAGAACCCCGATAAGTACCCCGCCCAAAACACTACCGATCGCGAAGGATGTCTGAAGATATGTTAGATCAACTGTCGTGCCTTCAAAAACCGTCTTAACCAATGTTGGAAAAGCAACTGATACCGGACCAGATACAAAAAAACTAGCAATACTTACAGTCAAAATAATAGATACTTTAAAGGAATCTTTCTTGATGTAAAGAAACCCTTCTTTAAGTTCTCGAAACATAGAAGGCTTACTTTCCTCTACCCTTGCAACAGCCACAGGTACACGCACCAAGATCAAACACAGTGCTCCTAACAGCAATAATACACCTATCACGGTGAAAGCAGCCTCAAAAGTTCCAAAAGCGAGCAGCAAACCCGCTATAACCGGTCCGAGCATCATTCCAAGCTGCTGAATAATCATGCCGAAGCTGTTAGCAGTCCTGAGATTTTCCGCAGGGACAATGGAAGGAATAATCGAAGTAGAAGCTGGCCAATAAAAGGCCTCCAGAACTCCGAACAATGCTGCGAATGTTAAGAGCGTCCAGAAATTAAGTAGGTCGAAGACGACCAGCCCAGCCATTCCGAACAGTAATCCCGCACGTGTAAAGTCAGAGAAAAACATAATCTTAGATTTAGATATACGATCTGATAGTACGCCACCAAACAGCATAAATAGGACTCGAGGGATCGCGGTAACCATCAGCACAAGACCGAGCAAAGCCGGTTGATTTAAATGATCTACTACGTACCAACCTTCAACGAGCATATACATTGGGCCCGTAAAACTGGTAAAAATGATTGAATACAGATAGAAGAGAAACGTTTTGTTGCGCAAAACACTCCATCCTCCAGAATTCAACGTCTCCTCTAGTTTCTTTTCTGATTTTTCAGTGTCCATCCTCCGACTCCTTTGTAATTAGACATATGATATTGCCTATTTCAACACACCGCCGGCTACTAAATCTTCTAATATTTGACTGTATTTTGTGATTAGCTGCTCTATCGTCTCTCTGTGGAACACATTTTGATTGTAGCCGAACCTAATATGCAGCCGCCCCTGAAGCACGATGATATTCACATATAGCGAAAAAGGTATTGAAAATTGGGAACTGAACGAATTGCCGATCGTCTCTACGCTTTGTATAATTCCCTCTTTCACTCCTTCATTCACTTTGCCATGATAATTAAAGCTGATCTCCGGCTGCTGATGTATCAAGCCACGCTTAAGCTCTGGCGAAGTGAGATATTTGAGTATACTGTGTCCAACGCCTTTATTAGGAACGGCAGCCATGTCCTTTTTGACTTGCTCCAGAGTTTGCTGCCAGTTGGCATTGGCTACCGGAATAACGAATGGCGAATGCGCATTAAACCACCCGACCGTTCTTGTCACGTCAAGACCGTCCAATATATCTTCGCGACCATGCCTCTCTAGATTGACAAGAACATGCTCTGCTCCGTTCCACGACCGTACAGCGAGCCCTAACGCACACAGCATAACTTGAAAAGCGTCAGCTCGGCTGTCTCGATCTATGTAACTGAATAAGCGATTTGAATCCTCCCGGGACCAGGAGTGAAGAACAACATCCATATCCTGCAGACTACAGAGAGTGTTCCCTTCTTTGTCTTTGGGCAGAGGCTTGATCTTTGTCTGTTCAAGCTTCAACCAGTAAGGCAGCTGGTGGAGAAATGCCTCGGAATTAGCATATTCAGTTAATCCCCGGCTCCACTGCTGATAAGATGCCGTCTTCGGAGGAAGCTTCAACTCCTCGCCGGACTTTGCCTGATCGTAGGCAACTATAAAATCCTCCATCAAAATATTGGCCGAGATATCATCCATCACAAGATGATGAATCGAAAGAACTACATATTCCGTTTCATCTGTTAAAAACATCGCTGCCTTGAGCAATGGCCCTTGTGTAAGATCGGTCCCAGCATTAACCCGGTGGACGTGTTCGGTCATTTTAGATACGGCATCCTTCGTCCGGGTCATGTCTACAGTTTGGAAAGAATACAGTCCCTCTTCTGCGATCTCGCGATTCCACTGGCATATACGTTGTTCTTCTTGTCTGAAAACGATTCGCAACGCATCATGATGCTCCACGATTTTCCCCACAGCCTGCTGCACAGCTTCCGTTTCCCAGCCCGATTTATTTTCCAGAACAATATTAATATGCATGTCATGAATGACGTCAAACGAAGTCTCAAACAACCAGTGCTGAATCGGGGTCAACGGAATCTCACCGACTACTGTATGCGAGGTGCTGCTCGGCAATACTTCCAAGCATAATGAAAGCTGACTGATCGTTGGGTACAAATATAACTGTTTCATGGATAATTTCCATTGATTATGAGCTAGCTTAGCAATGACCTGCATTCCTTTGATCGAATCACCACCAATTTCAAAGAAATGATCATGAACCCCAACCTGATCTAATTGCAGAACCTCTTGCCACACATGGGCCAATTCCTTCTCCAGTGGCGTAGATGGTGCCTCATATCCACCGCGCTCCTGCATCATCTCGGAAGGTGCTGGCAGTGCCCTGCGGTCCACCTTTCCGTTTGCGTTCAATGGAAAAGCAGGCAGTTCTATGATCGCCGATGGAATCATATATGATGGCAGTTGCTCTTTCATCGCTGCCCTTACCTTCGCTGCAACTCCCTGCACTTCGTGCTCCACCACAATGTATGCCACCAGCCTGCGGTCTTCGGTCACATGCACGATGACTTCCTTTACCTCAGGATGGCTGCTGATTGCAGCCTCCACCTCTCCCAGTTCAATTCGGAATCCACGGATTTTCACCTGATTATCCAGTCGGTCGATAAATTCCAGATGACCCTCTGGCAGCCAGCGCACCAGGTCTCCTGTACGGTACAGACGCTCCCCGCTTCGGAATGGATTCTCCACATATCGCTCCGTCGTCAGCTCGGGACGATTCAGATACGCTTGTGATACCCCCTCACCACCGATATACAATTCGCCTGGCACTCCCTTGGGCACGAGTTTCATCTCGGCATTCAGCACATACGTCGTTGTATTCCCGATTGGACGGCCAATCGGTACACTTCCTCCCCGCAATGCTGCCTCGTCTACCTCATAGGAGGTCGCAAACACCGTTGTCTCTGTCGGACCGTATACATGCAGGAGCTTGCCTTCTCCCAGCTGCTCCACAGCTTTCCTCACATGTTTAATCGATGCCTTCTCGCCCCCAAACAGGATCTTCCGCAGCTGCTTCAGGCATGACAGCTCTGACTCCACCAGCGCATTGAACAGGGCCGTTGTCATGAATGTCACCGTGATGCCTTCCTCGCGGATGACCGATGACAATTCACGAGCATCCAGCACCGTTTCCTGCGGGATTACTACCAATCTGGCACCATGGAGCAGCGCCCCATATATTTCGAAGGTCGATCCGTCAAACGCTGGATTGGACAACTGCAGCAACCTGTCCTCGGGATACATGCTCAAATACCCGTTATTAATGACCGTTCGCACCACATTGCGATGCGTTGTCAGTATCCCCTTCGGTTGCCCTGTGGAGCCCGAGGTATACATGACATAGGCTATGTCCTCAGAGGTGCCTCGCGGAGTCAGATTCGTTCCATCCAACTCCCTGATCTTCTCTTCCTCCACGTTCACACATTCAATTCCAGCCATATACGCATGCATGCGTCGCCCAAGTTCCTCTGTCGTCAGCAGTATCCGAACGTCACTGTCCTTCAGCATATATGAGATTCGCTCTGCCGGATATTCCGGATCGATCGGCACATACGCCGCTCCTGCCTTCAGTACAGCCAGCAGACTGGAGTACAGAACCGTTGCACGTTCCAGACATACCCCAACCCGATCCCCCGGCTTCACGCCTGCTTCCTCAAGCCGGCGTGCCAGTCTGTTCGCATGGGTATTCAGTTCTTCGTAGCTAATCTTCTTTTCTCCCTGCACGAGCGCGGTTTGCTCCGGCCACAGTGCGGCCTGCTGCTCGAACAGCTCGTGCAGCATACTGTTCCGAGGATATTCACATTCCGTGCGATTTAGTACCTCCAGTAATTCTTCGCTCTCCTTGGCAGACAGGAGAGAAATTTCCCCCAACAGTCGATTGGGATTAGATGTAATTTGCTCTAACAAGTAGATGAACTGCTGTATCATACGAGATACAGTGTCCTGCTTGAATAAAGCGGTACAGTACTCCACCATGATGCGCAATTGCAATCCGTCTGTCACTGTCCAACTCATGTCCACCCTGGAACTTTGCCATTTGTACGGCTCTTGGGTGATGGTCAATCCGGGAATTGCAAATTCAGACATATCCATATTTTGCAATACAAACATGGTGTCAAAGAGAGGATTGCGGCTTATATCTCTTCGTTCACCCAGACTCTCGATTAACTGATCCAGCGGATAATCATCATTCTCATAAACATCTAACATGTGCTGATGTACCGCCAACAGGAAGTGTTCAAACGTTTCATGCGGTGACGCCGATGCACGAATGGCTAGGGTCCGCACAAACATTCCGATTACCGGCTCCAGTTCAGCGGATGAACGTCCTGCAACAGTTGTGCCAACTACAATGTCCGATTCGCCGCTATAATGGTACAACAGTGTATAATAGGCTGCGAGCAGGGTCGTAAACAAAGTGACACCTTTCTCTGCCGCTAGTTCGCGAAGCTTTTGACTAAGCTCTTTGCTAAGCATGTGTTCATGCAATTCTCCCTCAAATGATTGGATCGCAGGCCGAACGAAATCCGTTGGCAGCTCTAATCGAGGAATCTCCCTGTTAAACTGGTTCAGCCAGTAGGTTTTCTGAGTATGGAACGCTTCCGATTGGCGGAAGCGTTCTTCCCAAACTGCATAATCCTTGACCTGCAGCAGCAATGCTGGCAGCTCCCTCCCCTGATACAGCTCTGAAAGCTCCTGAATCATCACCCCCATCGAAACACCATCAGAAATAATATGGTGCATATCAATTAACAACAGCTGCTCCTCTTCCCCAGCAAAAACGAGAGTGGAGCGAAATAGCGGGGCTTGAGCCAAATCAAACGGTTGGATGAACTTTGCGGCGAAGCTCTCTACCTCATGATGATTCTCGGCTTCAAGAAGCTCCAATCGAAAAGCTGCCGTCTCTGCAATATGTTGCATAAGCTCTCCCTCCACCAGCTGGAAGGCTGTCCGCAACGATTCATGCCGCTGAATCAGAGCTTTAAACGCTTCTTCTAGTCGAATAACATCCACCTTGCCTTTGATTCGAAGCATAAGAGGAATGTTATAAGCAGTATGAACGCCATCCAGTAATTGGAGAGCATATAATCGCTTTTGAACAGAAGTAACAGGATAGTAGGGGCGCGGAGCGACCCGCTCAATGAACTTCTCCTGCCCGCTTGAAGCCACCTTCTCTAAATATGATGCCATCTCGCCGAGAATAGGTTTTGCAAACACAGTTCTAACCGAAATCTGTAGCTGGAGCTGCTTCATGATGCGGGAGACAAGCATCATGGCCTTCAACGAATGTCCTCCCCGCTCAAAGAAATGATCATGAACCCCAACCTGATCTAATTGCAGAACCTCCTGCCACACATGGGCCAATTCCTTCTCCAGTGGCGTAGATGGTGCCTCATATCCACCGCGCTCCTGCATCATCTCGGAAGGTGCTGGCAGTGCCCTGCGGTCCACCTTTCCGTTTGCGTTCAATGGAAAAGCAGGCAGTTCTATGATCGCCGATGGAATCATATATGATGGCAGTTGCTCTTTCATCGCTGCCCTTACCTTCGCTGCAACTCCCTGCACTTCGTGCTCCACCACAATGTATGCCACCAGCCTGCGGTCTTCGGTCACATGCACGATGACTTCCTTTACCTCAGGATGGCTGCTGATTGCAGCCTCCACCTCTCCCAGTTCAATTCGGAATCCACGGATTTTCACCTGATTATCCAGTCGGTCGATAAATTCCAGATGACCCTCTGGCAGCCAGCGCACCAGGTCTCCTGTACGGTACAGACGCTCCCCGCTTCGGAATGGATTCTCCACATATCGCTCCGTCGTCAGCTCGGGACGATTCAGATACGCTTGTGATACCCCCTCACCACCGATATACAATTCGCCTGGCACTCCCTTGGGCACGAGTTTCATCTCGGCATTCAGCACATACGTCGTTGTATTCCCGATTGGACGGCCAATCGGTACACTTCCTCCCCGCAATGCTGCCTCGTCTACCTCATAGGAGGTCGCAAACACCGTTGTCTCTGTCGGACCGTATACATGCAGGAGCTTGCCTTCTCCCAGCTGCTCCACAGCTTTCCTCACATGTTTAATCGATGCCTTCTCGCCCCCAAACAGGATCTTCCGCAGCTGCTTCAGGCATGACAGCTCTGACTCCACCAGCGCATTGAACAGGGCCGTTGTCATGAATGTCACCGTGATGCCTTCCTCGCGGATGACCGATGACAATTCACGAGCATCCAGCACCGTTTCCTGCGGGATTACTACCAATCTGGCACCATGGAGCAGCGCCCCATATATTTCGAAGGTCGATCCGTCAAACGCTGGATTGGACAACTGCAGCAACCTGTCCTCGGGATACATGCTCAAATACCCGTTATTAATGACCGTTCGCACCACATTGCGATGCGTTGTCAGTATCCCCTTCGGTTGCCCTGTGGAGCCCGAGGTATACATGACATAGGCTATGTCCTCAGAGGTGCCTCGCGGAGTCAGATTCGTTCCATCCAACTCCCTGATCTTCTCTTCCTCCACGTTCACACATTCAATTCCAGCCATATACGCATGCATGCGTCGCCCAAGTTCCTCTGTCGTCAGCAGTATCCGAACGTCACTGTCCTTCAGCATATATGAGATTCGCTCTGCCGGATATTCCGGATCGATCGGCACATACGCCGCTCCTGCCTTCAGTACAGCCAGCAGACTGGAGTACAGAACCGTTGCACGTTCCAGACATACCCCAACCCGATCCCCCGGCTTCACGCCTGCTTCCTCAAGCCGGCGTGCCAGTCTGTTCGCATGGGTATTCAGTTCTTCGTAGCTAATCTTCTTTTCTCCCTGCACGAGCGCGGTTTGCTCCGGCCACAGTGCGGCCTGCTGCTCGAACAGCTCGTGCAGCATACTGTTCCGAGGATATTCACATTCCGTGCGATTCAGTACCTCGAGTAATTCCTCCCTTTCCTCCACTGGGAGATCCAGCATACCAATGGCTTGCTCCGGCTGGTCGATGACCTGCTCTAAAATCGAGGCGAACTGTTTCAACACGGTTTCAATATGTTCATAATCAAAAGCAACTGCATTGAAGGTGCACTTTAACACGATGTCACGACCAGGCAGCACAAGTAAGTTGAAGTCATAATTTGTCTGCTCGAAGGTGTGGGCATCCACAATGGTAAAACTATCATCTTCCTCGTGCCCCTTAGCCGAATCAGGTTCGAACGGGTAATTTTCAAAAGCTAACAGATGACTGAATAATGCCTTAGAGCAGGAAGTGCCTGCTTGAATGTCCGCCAACGACATGTAGCTGAAGGGCTCAGATTCTACTGCTGCGAGTTGAAGCTTCTCCAGCAACGCGGCGAAGTTATCATTCGGAGAGCATTGTACCCGCACGGGCACTGTATTAATAAATAAACCTACAATTTGTTCAACGTTTGGAATAGCAGCAGGTCTGCCCGAGACAATGGTACCGAATACAGCATCACTGGTATTATTATAACGTTGCAAGAGAACACCCCACGCAGCCTGAAGCACCGTATTCAGTGTCACTTGATAACGCTTTGCCAGTTCACTCAGCCCAGTGGTGATATTAAGACCGAGATGACGCACCATATCCTGCATCTTATAACCAGTTTTTGCGTCTGTTGGCCGCTTCAGCGGAAGCTCCGATGGCTGTTCAAATCCCGACAGATAAGAATGCCAGTAATCCTGGGCCGTGACCGGGCTCTGTTTTGCCAGCCAACGGATGTACTCACTATATGGGGGAGCCGCCCCTTTCACCTCATATAATTGTCCTTTTACCCGATTCCTGTACATGGCGAAGAAATCGTTTAACACAATACCCAAACACCAGCCGTCCATAATAATATGGTGGAAGCTCCAAATGAGACGGTAACGTCTTTCTCCTGTTTTATACAAGACAAAACGAATCGGCAACTCGCTCGCCAGGTCAAACCCTCTCAAGCGCTCCTGCTGTTTGAATTGTTCAATCTTCATTTCAATATCCCGTTCGCCAGTCAAGTCTACAAAAGGAATGCCTGCTGTTCTCTCCTTTAATACAACCTGAACAGGCTGTTTAACCTTTTCATAGACGAAGACGGTACGGAACACCTCATATTTCTGAATCAACTGCTGAAAGCTTTCCTCCAATGCTGCATGCTGCACGACTCCTTCAAGAGAAAAATCAATCTGTTCAAAATAGGACTGACTTCCTTCATCATGTAAATAATGAAACAGCATACCTTGCTGTAGCGGGGATAGCTCATATACATCTTGAATATCTTGCTTTCTAAACATTCCTATCACCCCAAGACTTATTGTTTTGACGTTACAGTGAACGAATACTAGACTTTTTCTCTTAAAACATCAAATATATCATCCAATTCCTCAAACGAAAGCGAGTTAGCCGAATAGTCGCTCGGTGTCAACTCCGTCACTTTTTGTTGGATGCAATACTCAATAATTACTCGAAGATAGTATGCATATCTCTCAGCCAACAGCTTGATCGTTGATTCATGATGCCGATTGCGATTATACCCAAACGTCAGGAGCAACTTGCCCTGCTTAACCATGCCGTTGATCAGAAGAGCATAAGAACATGTAGTCGTTGGACTCGCAGCTTCCCCCGTCAACCATGCAGACGAGCCCAAGCCTTCATCCTGACCTTTTGAAAATTGTCCCAAATAGTTAAAGCTAATTTCCGGTGTTTGTTGGAGGTGTAACCCTTCCTTCTTTTTCTCAGAAGTTAAATACTTCAATACACCAAACCCGATTCCCTTATTTGGAATCTGCCGCAGTGTCTCTTTAACCTGCTTGATCGCTTGTGATAAATCCTCCTTGTTGGAAGGAAGATGCAGGACAACAGGATATACGGATGTAAACCATCCAATTGTGCGAGTAATGTCAATATCGTCAAACAATTCCTCTCGTCCATGCGCCTCCAGATCCAGGGCTATCTTGTTCTGTCCGACCCATTCGCCGATAGTAAGTGCCAAAGCGGTTAATAACAAATCGTTAATCTCCGTCTTATAAGCCTGATGGGCTTCAGTTAGCAGAAACGTCGTTTCCCTTATCGTGAGTTCCAACGTAACGGTCCCACTGTCTGCTGCATGATATGTCCTCGAACCCTCTATATCGGCTGGAAGCAAAGGGTAGGATTGGCCGGTTACCCCAGACCAGTAAGGGATATCCCTCAGCAGCTCCTCGCTGTTTGCGTAGTTGGTCAGCCTTGTTGCCCATTCACGATAAGAGGTTGTTTTCGTCGGAAGCGATGGTGATTTCCCAGCAATTAATTCATCATACACACGTTCAAAATCATCAATTAGAATTCGCCATGACAGCGCGTCAACTACGAGATGATGAATAATGATGAGCAGATATTCACCCTCTGATGTACGGAATAGACCCAGTCTGACGAGAGGCCCCTGTTGAAGATCAAGGGATCGGTGTAGACGATTGGACTCCTCCTGCATCATGGTTCGCTCATCTCCCCGTTGTGCCAGTTCGAAAATTTGGAGCTCTAGCTTCGTCCTGGATAGTCCTTCATTGACCTGCTTGACCTCTTCGGCACTCTGTATATAGCTCATCCGAAGAGCATCATGATGAGCCATGAGGTACTCAAAGGTAGACTGAACAGCCTCGGGATGGTAACCTTCCTGACGGTGCAGTATCATTTCTTGGTTCCAGTGATTCGGCTGTGCAAACTGCTGTTCGAAGAACCAATGCTGAATCGGGGTCAGACATACCTCTCCCTCTACCGTTCCTTGCTCTGCTGTAATGTGCAAAGGCTTGATATACGGAGCTACTTGGCGAATGGTCGGATGACGGAACAACTGTCCCACCTCAAGCTTCAGATCATCATTAAGCAGCCTTGCTGCAACCTGAATCGCTTTAATCGAATCCCCCCCTGATTCGAAGAAATGATCATGTACACCAATCTCCTCACGATCAAGTACTTCCTTCCAAACGCTGACCAGTATATGTTCAACCTGCGTTTCAGGTAGAGCGTAATTTTCTGTGTTGGTCAGTTCTGGTGCAGGTAGTGCCCTACGATCCAGCTTACCGTTAGCTGTCATAGGCAATACATCCAACCTAATGAATTGGGCTGGAATCATAAAACTGGGTAGAATGGCTTCAATCGACGTTCTAACTGCTGACATATCCAGCTCAGTCCCCGCAACGATATAAGCGCACAACGCGGAATGGCCTCTCTGATCAGCTTGAGCGATGACCGCAGCTTCTCTTACACCTTGCAATTGAATGAGCTGATGCTCGATCTCTCCTAATTCAATCCGATGCCCCCTGATTTTTACTTGCTGATCAATTCGGCCGATGTAATCGATTGCCCCATCTGCCCGCCAACAAGCAAGATCGCCCGTTCTGTACATCCGCTCACCCGGTTCCGCCAGATCTTGAACGAAACTGTCCCGGGTACGTTCAGGCTGGTTCAGATATCCACGTGCCAGACCTTCACCCGCAATACATAGTTCCCCTGGAACACCTATCGGTTGCAGCTGATTATGATGGTCTACAATATAAATCCGATTATTAGCAATCGGTTTACCGATCGGTGGACTTTCATCAAATCTTTCAATGCTATAGCTTGTTGCAACGACTGTATTCTCAGTCGGACCATAATTATTGACAATACGATAATGCCTGTTGCGAACACGATGCGCACGATCACCACCAATGAGTAACAGACGCAGCGAAGTGTTGTCCAGTTCCATAAATTGCTCGGCAAGCTGTGTAGGCAAAAAGCTGACTGTAATCCTATGTTCTTCATAGTAACGATTCAGCTCTACAATATCGTAGCGAATTTCATCCGGGATAATATATAACGCTGCTCCAGCAATAAAATAAGGGAACATTTCCCATACTGAGGCGTCAAATCCAAATCCCGCATATTTTGTGCTTCTGTCTTCTTGGGTTACTTCAAAAGTACGATTGTGCCAGGTTGCCAGATTTACGAGAGAACGGTGTTCAACCATGACCCCCTTAGGACGACCTGTGGAACCTGATGTATAGATGATATAGGCCAAATCTTTCGATTCAACCGGAACTTGTGGAGATAAGCTGCTCTTATCTTCAAATGTATCTTCCCGGTCTAATACTATAACTTCGTCAGTGTAGCCTGGCGGAACTTCTAATTCGGATTGCACAAGAAGCACCCGTGTGCCGCTATCTTCCAGCATATACGCAATGCGATCTGGCGGGTAAGAAGGATCGATAGGCAGAAATGCTCCTGAAGCCTTGAGCACCCCTAGAACCCCGACAATCATATCCACTCCAGGCTTTGCGATAATACCCACAATATCCGAGCAAGCGACTCCCTTTTGAAGCAACAGATGTGCTAGTCGGTTGGCACGCTCATCAAGCTGTTGATACGTTATAACATTTTTGTTGCAAACAATTGCAGGACGGTTCGGCACAAGTAAGACCTGCTCTTCAAATAATTGATGAATTGCCTTATTCCGAGGATAAGGCTCCGAAGGAGGGTTGAATTCCTCTAGCAGTTGTCGCTTCTCCTCCAAAGTTACAAGTGCAAACTGACTAATAGGCCATTCCGGATGACCTGCTGCCTGGTAAAACAGTGTCTGTAGATGCTGTAATAACTGGCCTACCCATGTCTCTGTGAAAACGGACTTGTTAAAGCTTACTTTCACAGTTAATTCATCACCAGGCAATACCAGCACATTCAAATCATAGTTGGTCTGGCTGAACGTGCTCGAATCTGTGATCACAAAGCCAAGTCCTCTGCTGTGCGCTTCAATCGACGCCTTGTCCAGCGGATAGTTCTCAAATGCAACGATATGATCAAACAATCCCCCTGGCAGCAACGATAGCGCCTGAATTTCGGATAAACTCAGATGCGTGTAAGGTTCAGCGGAGGCACCTGTCTCCTGTACCCTGCGAATCAGTTCACTAAATGTGTCATGCCCCCCGCTTCGAATACGAACAGGAACTGTGTTGATGAACAGTCCTACCATGGATTCTACTCCAGCCAGGGTGGGAGGTCTGCCAGACACCACACTGCCAAATACTACATCCTCCGTGCGATTGTATTTTTGAAGCAGAATTCCCCATACCGTGCGAAACACCGTATTTAGAGTAACCTTGTTGCTCCTCGCCAAAGCAGTGAGTTCCGCAGTTAATTTTGAGTCCAGTCTCCATTCAACCTCAGCCGGCTCGAAAGGAGACTCGTCTGCCTGCAACCCTTGCTGAGGAATACTGGTCATTTGCTCAATACCGTGCAGATAATTTTTCCAAAATTGTCTTGCTTCAACACTGTCTTGCTGCTCCAGCCAGCTTAGATACTGCCCATATGACGGAACATGTTCCATAACAAGTGCCTGAGAACTTTTCCGCTGTTGATACAACTCAAATAACTTGTTGAGTACGATGCCAAGACACCAGCCATCCATTAAGATGTGGTGAAAGCTCCAGATGAGTCGGTATCGATTCCCACGCTGCTTAACCAGAGTGAATCGAAGAAGCACATCACGTGATAGATCAAAGCCTAATAACCGATCCTCTGCTTTCAAATGCTCAATGAATTCCTCTTGCTCATGTTCATCAAACCTTGTACTATCTATAATCTTGATAACTGCACGACGTTCCTTCAGTACTACTTGCACAGGCCGTGACAATCTCTCATATAGAAATACAGTGCGGAATATATCATATTGAGCAATGAGTCCATTCACACTTTCTTCGAGATGGTTAGGATTAACTTCGCCCTCCAGTGAAAAATCAATCTGTTCAAAGTAAGCCCGACTCTCCTTATTTCTCAATTGATGAAAAAACATGCCTTCCTGCATAGGAGACAGATAACGAAGTGCAGCAATCTCTGGTTGCGAGTATAGAGAAGAAATGATAGCAAGTTCTTTTAAGGCCAAGTTTTTCAGCCCATAATCACTCGGCGTCCACGTCTCCTTCGCGGATTTGCAATGATCAACGCATACTTGCAGTTGATTGATATAACACTCTACAAGACTATTAATTGTATCGTTATGAAAACGTTGGCTGTTATATCCAAACTGAATTTCGAATTGCCCATTTATAACCATTGCATTGATTTCCAATTGATGTGACATCCGAGAAAGGGGACTGACCAAATCCCCGAGCGGTAGCTCGGCATGAACAAAACCTGATGCTTGCTCCGAATCAAATTTCCCCAGATAGTTAAAACTGATCTCAGGCATAAAGTCAGGCAACTCTTGTCCCGCTACCGACAAGTAACGAAGAATACCATATCCGACCCCTTTGTGGGGGATACGTCTAAGATTTTCCTTCACCGATTGGATTGTTTCAGCCATCCCTTCATCCGGTTCATTGGCTAAAATCACGGGATACATGGATGTAAACCAACCTACAGTACGACTTAGATCAACCCCATCCATCACCGTTTCCCGTCCATGCCCTTCCATATGTAACGCTAGTCTATCCTGTCCTGTCCATTCTTTCAGTGCCAGCGACAGGGCTGCAAGCAGAATATCATTGATCTCCGTGTGATAGGTGTGATGTACCTCGGTGAGCAAAGAGTTTGTCAGGCTGGTGTCAAGATTGGCAGTCACTAGAGCATAGTCACGGTAAAGACAGTCTGTTGTCCCTTCAAAATCTGCAGGGAGCGGCTGGATGACAGTACCGCAAACCTCCTGCCAGTAAGCTAGCTCCTGCTTGGCTAATTTACTTTCGGCATAAGCATGCAGTTTGTCAGACCATACCTGAAAGGAAGTCGTTTTGGGTGGCAGAGTTAACACCCTGTTGGCTATCGCCTGATCATAGACAGTCTCGAAGTCCTCAAGCAGGATCCGCCAGGATACCCCATCCACTACTAAATGATGAATTACAAGCAAAAGGAAACTAGAGGAATACGTATCAAAAAGTGCTGCACCTATAAGCCGTCCGTCTGCGAGATTCAGGCTTCCCTGCAAACGATTTGCTTCAGCCTTCATTTGTTCAAGAACAAGCGAATCATCCTTCTCCTCTGTCAGATCGATATGTCTAAGATAAGGTTTTACATCCTTGATCGCCTGATTAATCTGTTTCCTCACTACCTGCCCGTCGTTTTTCTCTACAACAAATTTCATACGAAGGGCGTCATGGTGAACCAAAAGCTTTTCTAGACTTTTATGCACTACCGCAAGGTTCCAGCCTTCCTTCCTAGGGAGTAGCATCGCCTGGTTCCAATGGTCCGGGGACTCCATATTTTGCTCAAAAAACCAATGCTGAATCGGGGTGCATTCAACCTCACCCGTAACCTCCACCTGACTCTCTTCAGATTGTGACATTTCAATATGCGGAGCCAGACCAGCAATAGTTGGGTTTTGAAATAAGTCCTGCATATGAAGCTTATACTTCTTTCGGTTAAGTCTGGCTGCGATCTGAATGGCCATAATCGAATCGCCACCCAATTCGAAGAAGTTATCATGGACACTCAGCCGTTCAAGCCCGAGCACTTCTTTCCATACAGCGGCCAGTTGCTCCTCCACCTCCGACAGGAACTCCACAGCTTCATTATGGTTTACTGCTGGCTGGATTGGCTCGGGCAAGCTTTTCCGATCTACTTTACCGTTCGGATTAAGTGGTAATGAGTCCATAATCATAAAAATTGAAGGGACCATATACTCAGGGAGCATGTCTTGCAAGTAGCGGCGCCACTCTGTTGCATCCTGATGAGCAAGCTTATGTTCAGGTACAATATAAGCAACCAGCTGCTTGCTGTCGGTCACGTGAATGACTGCTTCCTTAACGGATGGGTTTCGACTCAGAACTATCTCAATCTCACCAGGTTCGATACGATAACCACGAATTTTGACCTGATTATCCAGTCGACCCATAAAAATGAGGTTTCCATCAGGCAAGAAGCGAACCAAATCGCCGGTCCGATAAAGTCGTGAATCTCCTATTCCCTCCGGAGCGGTTACGAAACGTTCCTGCGTTAAATCGGCACGACCGAAATATCCTTGGGCAAGTCCGTCCCCACCGATGTATAACTCACCGGGAATCCCTGGAGGTACCGCCTTCATCCGGGAATCAAGCACATAAACATTTGTATTCATAATGGGACGACCAATCGGGATATTTGTTCCTTCCCATTCGGGCGGGATGCTGTAACAGCACGTAAAGGTTGTATTCTCAGTTGGACCGTACCCGTTAATAACTTCAATATCACCCAACTCTAGCACCTTACGGACATGCGGCACGGACAAGACATCGCCGCCCACCAGTAATTGCTGGACACCGCACAGTGCCTCCAACTGATGATCTACAACAATGTTGAACAGTCCAGACGTAAGCCATAGAGTTGTTACCTGATAATCTCGTATAGCTTGAGCAATCTGTTCTACCGTTGGTGTTCCCGGAGGCATAATGGCAAGACAGCCTCCGTTAAGCAAACTGCCCCAGATTTCGAAAGTGGATGCATCAAACGCAACCGGTGCCAACTGCAAAAATACCCGGCTTTCATCAAATATCGCATAGTCATTGTTTTGGACGAGCCGGACGACCCCACGATGCGTGACACTCACTCCTTTAGGCATGCCTGTGGACCCGGACGTATACATCACATAAGCTATATCTTGCGCACTACATGCGTGTAGAGGACTAAAACTTTCTTCAGCTTCTATTCCTTCTCGCTCGTCATCAACACAAAGAATGCTCTGCTCCTCAACTGGCAGCATCCCAGTGGTATGCTGATGGGCGAGTATATGTGATAGGCCCGCATCGTCCAGCATGTATGCGATCCGTTCTTGGGGATAGCTGGCATCGATAGGGACATACGTTGCCCCCGTCTTCAAAATAGCAAGTAGGCCGACATAGAGATCAATGGAGCGTTCCATTGCGATACCAATAAGGCTTGATCGTTGAACCCCTCGTTTTAACATGTAGTTCGCTAATTGATTGGCCCGCTCGTTCAACTGGCGATAGGTAAGATGCTCATTCCCGTAACACAACGCTGTATTCTCAGGAGTGCGGTCTGCCTGTTGTTCAAACAGTTCCTGAATAGTGCTTCCCTTAGAATATTCAGTAATCCGACTCCCCAATGCCAAAAGTTGCTTCTGTTCTACTGCGGTTATAATCTCTAGTTCTTCAACAAGAATATTTGAACATTGGATAACTTGTTCCATTAGATGAGTAAGATGACGGCTAATATTATTCATTGTCTCGTGCTCATAAGCAGCGGGGTCATAAGTAAGCTTCACAGTCATTTCTCGTCCCGGCATCACAAGAACATGTAGCGGATAATTAGTTTGCTCATAAACATCCAACTCGTTTATAACAAATCCCAGTTGTTTCGTTCTATCCATCATTAGCTCATCAAGTGGATAATTCTCGAACACTATCACATGATCAAACAAAAGACCGGACACGCTTGCTTGCTTCTGAATACTAGATAGAGACAGATAATCGTATCTACCCGAAGCCATCGCATCCTGCTGTATTCCTACCACCAAATCTTCAAAAGTTCTATCCTTAGAGCCAATCCGAACCGGAACAGAATTGATGAATAACCCAACCATCGTCTCAATTCCCTGTATCGCTGCCGGTCTGCCTGATACCACTGTACCGAACACTGCTTCATCACTATTGTTATATCGCATCAGCAGTATCCCCCATAAGGCTTGGAAGACAGTATTTAGTGTAACGTTAAGACGGCTAGCCAGACGACTTAATGAGAGAGTTGCCTCGGTATTCCAAGTGAAGGAAAGTTGCCCTTGACTTGTAGGCATTCCCCCTTCTTTGCCTTCGGATGCAAGTCGAGCTGGAATTCCTGTCATCTGGTCGAAGCCTGTTAAATAGTTAGCCCAGAATGAAGCAGCTTCCTCCTCCTCCTGACTGGCAAGCCACTCAATATAGCGACTATAAGGAACCTCCGTTCCAATCCTCAAGGACTGCCCAAGCAAGCTTTGCTGGTAAAATTCCAGCAAATCCTGAAATAATATGCCGAAGCACCACCCATCCATTAAAATATGGTGATGACTCCAAATAAGCACCATCTTGTTCGCAGCTGTCTTTAGCAACGAAAAACGAATGAGCAAGTCGCGAGACAGATCAAAGCCTGTTTGACGATCTCGTAGCTGGAAGTTCTTTATATAATGTTGTTGATCCTCTGGGGTTAGGTGAATAATATCCTCATAATGAATACTAGCCGTCCTTTGTTTCCACACTAATTGCATCGGTTCAGTTGATTGCCTGTAGATGAAATTGGTTCGCAGGCTGTCATATTTTAGAATCAAACCATTAAGGCTTTCCTCCAGGCAGGTCGGATCAATTGCTCCGTCAATGAGCAGGGTCATTTGTTCAAAATAAGCACCGCTTCCTTCATCTTTCATGTAGTGAAACAGCATCCCTTTTTGTAGAGGAGACAATTCATACATATTTTTTATGTTTTTCTTGTTCAGCACGTAAGCACACCTCTTTCACAATATTGGAAATGAGCTGTCCCAGCCTAGGTCAAATTGTTCAATTCCAACAAAATATCGTCCAGGCCTTCGACAGTTAACTTAGTGGCGCTAAAGTCGCTAAGTGTATGCTCTTGTTCCTTCTGCGCCATGCAATGAGAGATGATAGAGATCAGATATGCTTGAAAGCGACTTAGAATAGTTTCAATTTTGGCCGAATCATAGCTATGCCTGCAGTATCCTATACTCAGATGAAGTTGTCCCGCAAGTACGATACAGTTTACTTCCAGCACATGATTAATCGGTGTAGAAGGACTGAACAGCTCTCCAAGTGGAACACTAGAGCTGCCAAATCCGTGCCCCCCCTCTTGGTCAAATACACCCAGATAATTAAAGCTGATCGAGGGCTTCAGTTTGAAGGACATCGCTTCCTTATGCTGGACAGCTGTTAAATACTTCAGAATGCCGTAGCCAACGCCTTTGTTAGGAATGCCACGCATCGTTTCCTTGATCGATTTTACAGCATCCCCTAACTCGCTAGATTGGAGATGAAATATAGCTGGAAAAATGGATGTAAACCAGCCAATCGTCCGCCCCAGATTACTGCCATCGATAATGGATTCCCGGCCATGACCTTCCAGACTGACAGCGATCCGCTCCTCACCACTCCATTCACGGATGGCCAGCATAAGAGCAGCAAGCAGAAGATGTACAGGCTCCGACCGATAAGGTCGATTCGCTTCTGTTAGCAGCAATTCTGTATATTCATCTGTTAACGTCATATTCGCCTCAATCGCATCACGGCGCATATAGGGGAGCATTGGTTTCAGGTCCACAGGGAGCGGATTAACAGTTTGGCAATCTACTTCATTCCAGTACAGCGCTTCTTTGCGCATTGCCTTGCTGTTTGCATAATCTTGAAGTTCCCTGCTCCAAGCCTGATACGACATCGTCTTCAAAGGAAACCGGATGGGCTCGCATCGTAATGCTTGTTTATAACCATTCTCCAAATCCTCAAGTAAAACTCTCCAAGAAACCCCGTCGATAATTAGATGGTGAACAATAATAAGCAGATAATCTCCCTGACTTGTCTGAAATATTGCTGGGATTACAAGTGGGCCGTTCTCCAGATCTATGCTGCGCTGAAGCCGATTAGCTTCTGTTTCTATTTCCTCCAAAAAACGTATAGATGATCGGTAGTCGTACTTATAAACCGGGCATTCTACCCCAATTCCCCTCACCACTTGCACGATCGACTGTCCATCTTGTAAAAAAGCTATTCTGAGCGCATCATGATGAACAAACAGCGCCGCAAAGACCTCTCTGACTGCCTCAAATATCCAGCCCTCCGAACGAAATAGCATCATTGCTTGGTTCCAATGGTGGGCATCAGGAATCTGCTGCTCCAAAAACCAGTGCTGAATCGGGAGAAATGGAACCTCGCCCTCTACGACTCCCTGTTCAATCTGCGACGCATCCGCCTTCAAATGAGGGGCAAGTTCTGCAATAGTGGAATAACGTAACAAATCACTTACTTCCATCCGCAGTTGTCTTTGATGTACTCGTGCTGATACCTGAATAGCTTTGATAGAATCGCCGCCAAGCTCTATAAAACGGTCGTGAATACCGACCTGCTCTACCTGCAGCACCTGCTGCCAGATTTCAGCAAGTGCCCGCTCCACTTCATTCGTCGGTGCTACATAGTCCGCCTCCATTTGTCTGCCCATACGGGGCTCCGGTAGAGCTTTTTTGTCCACCTTGCCGTTTGGCGTAAGCGGTATTTGCTTCACCTCCATAAAGGATGATGGCACCATATAGTCCGGCAGCCTGCTGCGAATATGCTCCCGCAGCTCATGCGCTGTCCATTCCCGCCGGGGCACTACGTACGCGCACAGGATGCTTCGTCCCTCCCCGTCCGTATAGGCTACTACGGTCGATTCGCTTACCGCTCCATGCTCCAGCAGCACTCGTGCTACTTCCCCTGGTTCAATCCGGTGGCCACGGATCTTCACTTGATCATCTATTCGTCCGATATATTCTATGGTTCCATCAGGCAACCAGCAGGCCAAATCTCCAGTTCGGTACATTCGTTCCCCTTGCGCATACGGGTTGGGCACGAACTTCTCCAACGTCAGTTCTTCCTTCCCCCAATACCCTCGGGCCAGACCGTCTCCTCCGATGCACAGCTCTCCCGGCACCCCGATCGGCTGCAACTTTCCTTGTCCATTCACAATATAGATTTTTTTGTTCGCAATCGGCCTGCCAATCGGCGGATTCTCCATCTCCTCTGTGCAGATCCCCACCGTACTGCCTACTGTTGCCTCTGTAGGTCCATACGCATTCAGGAAGGTGCGACCTCGTCCCCACATCCGGACCAAATCCGGTGAGCATGCTTCACCTGCTGTAATAATCGTTGTTAAATCCGGAAGTTCCTCATAGGGTAGTGCGCGCAGAACCGATGGCGGGAAAACCACTGAGGCAATTCGATTCGCCTTCAGCCATGCGGTAAAGCCCGCTCCGCTCAGCAACAATTCTTTCCTTGCCATGTATAGAGTGGCTCCGTTCAGCAGTGTCGGGAAAATTTCACCTACCGATGAATCGAAGCTGAAGGACGAGAACTGCAGCACATGACTCTCGGGCACAATTCCGTATGTTGGAGCAATGAGACAGAAGTTGCTAACTCCCCGATGTTCAATCATCACGCCTTTGGGCTGACCTGTAGAGCCTGACGTGTAGATCATATAGGCCAGATCCTCCGCCCCATTCACTTGCACGGGGTTGCTTCGCTCCTCTTCCTTCCACTCTCCTTCATCCAGTGGAATGACCCTTCCCCTATAGGTTGCCGGCGGCTTCAACCCTTGCTGCACGAGCATATATGCTGCTCCGCTGTCCTCCAGCATGTAGGCAATTCGCTCCTCGGGATAAGAGGGATCGAGCGGCACGTACGCCCCCCCTGCCTTCAATACACCAAACACACCAATGACCATCGCCACCGAGCGATCGGCCAGAATACCTACAAAAGTCTCTCGCCCTACTCCACACGACCGCAGATAATGCGCGAATTGATTCGCTCGCTCATTGAGCTCTTTATAGGTCAGTTCTATGTCCTCAAACACCAGTGCTGTCCTTCCAGGATGCTCGCTTGCCTGACGCTCGAATTGCTGCTGCAGTGTGTCCTCCCTGAAGTAGCTTTGATCCGTCCGATTAAACTCCTCCAGCAGTTGCTTTCTTTCTTCTTCCGTAACCAGTTCAATCTCTCCCAAACATATCTCTTGCTGCTCGCTGATCTGGTTTAAAACATGTTCAAAATGCCGGCACATCCGCTCAATTGTTGTCTTTTTGTAAAGAACCGTATTATATTCAACCGTAAACTGCAGCGCTTCTCCATCCAATGCTTCCCATGTCATATCGAACAGGGATGCAGTACAGCCAATTGGATAGGGGCTTGTATCGAGATTCGGTAATTCAATAGTAGACAGATCAAAATTTTGCATGGCGAACATGGTATCAAATATCGGATTGCGATCTGGATTCCGATGATAACCAAGGCGACCAATAATCTCTTCAAGCGGGAAGTCGCCATGCTCGTAGCCATCAAGCACGCTTGTTTTTACATCCTGCAAAAATTGTGTGAATGAGAGGTACTTGCTCGTTCTTCCACGCATGACTAACGTATTGACGAACATTCCACAAACGCTCTCAAATTCGATGCGTGGTCTCCTCATTACAGGCGCTCCAACGATAATATCTTCTTGTTCAGTATAGCGGGACAACATGATCTGATAACAAGCAAGGAGCAGCATGTATAGTGTAGCGCCTTCTTCTGCGGCGAGTTGTTTCAACCTGACCGTCAGATCCGGACTGATCTTGAAAAGAAGCTTGTCCCCTTTGAATTGCTGAATGGGAGGTCGAGGGTAATCTGTGGCGAGCTCGAGTACGGCAGGTTCCCGATCAAGCTGCCCGAGCCAGTATTCCTCCTGATTACGCCATCTTCGTTGCCCTCTACTCTTGTTCTCCCAAATCGCATAATCCTTATACTGCACGGCAGGGAGACTCAAATGCTTACCTTGATAGAGCAGGCTCAACTCCTCATTCAAAATATGTTGAGTCGTGCCGTCACCTATGATGTGATGCATGTCAGTAATCAAAATATGACGCTCCATCAACTCATTAGGTGTATCAAGCAGCCGGATCAGCCCAACTCGAAATAACGGTGCTTCTCCAAGATCGAATGGAGCAGTAAATAGTTGAATCAGTCTGTCTGCTTCCTTTTCATCCTCTGCATCCCAACAGATTAATGGCAGTTCTGTGAGGTCATGTACTTTTTGCACAAGCTGTCCGTCTATAAAATGGAATGAAGTGCGCAGACTCTCATGCCTCATCAGCAATGCGTTAATCGCTTTTTGCAGAGCATCCTTATCAAGTTGTCCTGTTATTATCGTCGCCGCTGGCAGATGATAAGCTGAACCAACATTTTGAGTCTGCTCGATAGCATACAGCCTTGTCTGCATAGATGAAGCAGGGTAATGAGGCTGTTTTTCTACCGCCTCAAGCAACGTAGGAACAGCAGAATTTAAACCACTGATATGTAGAGCCATGGCTTCAACTGTCGGTAACTCAAATAAAACTCTAAACGAAATTTCAACACCAAATTCCTGCTGTAATCGAGTAAGCAGCATGGAAGCTTTCAAAGAATCGCCGCCAAGCTCTATAAAACGGTCGTGAATACCGACCTGCTCTACCTGCAGCACCTGCTGCCAGATTTCAGCAAGTGCCCGCTCCACTTCATTCGTCGGTGCTACATAGTCCGCCTCCATTTGTCTGCCCATACGGGGCTCCGGTAGAGCTTTTTTGTCCACCTTGCCGTTTGGCGTAAGCGGTATTTGCTTCACCTCCATAAAGGATGATGGCACCATATAGTCCGGCAGCCTGCTGCGAATATGCTCCCGCAGCTCATGCGCTGTCCATTCCCGCCGGGGCACTACGTACGCGCACAGGATGCTTCGTCCCTCCCCGTCCGTATAGGCTACTACGGTCGATTCGCTTACCGCTCCATGCTCCAGCAGCACTCGTGCTACTTCCCCTGGTTCAATCCGGTGGCCACGGATCTTCACTTGATCATCTATTCGTCCGATATATTCTATGGTTCCATCAGGCAACCAGCAGGCCAAATCTCCAGTTCGGTACATTCGTTCCCCTTGCGCATACGGGTTGGGCACGAACTTCTCCAACGTCAGTTCTTCCTTCCCCCAATACCCTCGGGCCAGACCGTCTCCTCCGATGCACAGCTCTCCCGGCACCCCGATCGGCTGCAACTTTCCTTGTCCATTCACAATATAGATTTTTTTGTTCGCAATCGGCCTGCCAATCGGCGGATTCTCCATCTCCTCTGTGCAGATCCCCACCGTACTGCCTACTGTTGCCTCTGTAGGTCCATACGCATTCAGGAAGGTGCGACCTCGTCCCCACATCCGGACCAAATCCGGTGAGCATGCTTCACCTGCTGTAATAATCGTTGTTAAATCCGGAAGTTCCTCATAGGGTAGTGCGCGCAGAACCGATGGCGGGAAAACCACTGAGGCAATTCGATTCGCCTTCAGCCATGCGGTAAAGCCCGCTCCGCTCAGCAACAATTCTTTCCTTGCCATGTATAGAGTGGCTCCGTTCAGCAGTGTCGGGAAAATTTCACCTACCGATGAATCGAAGCTGAAGGACGAGAACTGCAGCACATGACTCTCGGGCACAATTCCGTATGTTGGAGCAATGAGACAGAAGTTGCTAACTCCCCGATGTTCAATCATCACGCCTTTGGGCTGACCTGTAGAGCCTGACGTGTAGATCATATAGGCCAGATCCTCCGCCCCATTCACTTGCACGGGGTTGCTTCGCTCCTCTTCCTTCCACTCTCCTTCATCCAGTGGAATGACCCTTCCCCTATAGGTTGCCGGCGGCTTCAACCCTTGCTGCACGAGCATATATGCTGCTCCGCTGTCCTCCAGCATGTAGGCAATTCGCTCCTCGGGATAAGAGGGATCGAGCGGCACGTACGCCCCCCCTGCCTTCAATACACCAAACACACCAATGACCATCGCCACCGAGCGATCGGCCAGAATACCTACAAAAGTCTCTCGCCCTACTCCACACGACCGCAGATAATGCGCGAATTGATTCGCTCGCTCATTGAGCTCTTTATAGGTCAGTTCTATGTCCTCAAACACCAGTGCTGTCCTTCCAGGATGCTCGCTTGCCTGACGCTCGAATTGCTGCTGCAGTGTGTCCTCCCTGAAGTAGCTTTGATCCGTCCGATTAAACTCCTCCAGCAGTTGCTTTCTTTCTTCTTCCGTAACCAGTTCAATCTCTCCCAAACATATCTCTTGCTGCTCGCTGATCTGTTCAACAATCGCTATAAAGTGATGCATCATACGGGTAATAAATTCTCCTTGAAACCGCGCTTCCTTGAATATCATCATGAGCTGCCCGCTATCCTCATTCATTTTAAACACAAGATCATAATGATCGCTTATGACTGCATCATCAAACATAACCATATGATTAAAACGTGTAGACCAATGCTCCCGCACGGAATGCTCTCCCACCTGAGAGCCTGTACTTTCCAAAGCGGCAAGGTACGCTGTATTGGTATGTACAATGAAATCAGCCACACCGTCCTCCGAGTTAACGGTAACTGCTATCGGTAGGGTGTTTCCTTTTAATAATGTGCCGAAGAGCACTTCGTCAACATGGTTATAAGCGCTTAACAATATTCCCCATGCAGCAAGCAATACAGATGATGGCTCCGTGTGGAGTTCATTAGCCGCAGCTTGCAGACGATTGATAACAATGGGCTCCAAATTTCCACGACAACTCTTAATTGCGCCCGGAGTATGTGATTCTGAAGTAAATACTGGAATCTGAGTCGCTTCCCCATGAATTTTCTTAAGCATCTTTTGCTCCCTTCTCTTCCCCTGTATCATCCTGTCCTCCTGTTTGCTGCAAGCGACTAACGCTCGGTAATTTTCATCACAATCGGATGTTGATTGTTTAGAGTTGTTAACGTCACCGGAGCTGCCTCGCAATCCCCAGTACTTGCGAAATTATATCGCTGACCGATTGCTGCCATAATCATCACCAACATATTGAGTGAAAGACCTTTGCCAATACAGATACGATTTCCTATTCCAAATGGAAAAAATGCATACTTGTCTAACTCTCTCAGAAAAGTGTCGGAAAAACGCTCAGGAATAAACTTTTCTGGCTGAGAAAAAAAATGAGGGTGACGATGCATCACATATTGGCTGAACATCACAACAGCATTTACAGGGATTACAGTATCGCCCAAAGTTATGTTTTCTGTTACAACACGTCCTATCTGATACGACGGTGGATAAAGCCGAAGTGACTCCAGGATGATCTGGTTGGTATATGCCAAATTAGTTACATCCTCTATTCCAGGCGCTTTACCCTTAAGAACCCGATCAAGTTCCTCCTGCATGCGCAGCTGCACCTCCGGATAGCGTGTTAGGAGATGCAACGTCCAGGTCAAAGCAGTTGCGGTTGCTTCGTATCCAGCCAAAAACAAGGTTCCCACATTATTTCTTATTTCCACGTTTGCTTCCTCAATGCTATCATCAGGCTTCCTCGCTTGGACTAGCATATTCAAGAGGTCGTCGTAGTGCTCAGGCTTCTCCCTCCTCTCCCTGATCTCCTCAAAGATTACAGTATCCAGACTGGTAATAAGTCTCTCAGCTTCTTCATCCTCCTGCTCTGTCAACGGGCGCTGCGTCATAAAGATCGCAAGCAGGCTGTTCAAGGTCTGACTTACAAGTTCCAATTGTTCGGCTCTTCCTTGATCTCCAAGGATATTCCGGCTAATGATCCGTATTGTCAATTCCAGCATGGCTTCAAACACATTAACAGATTGGCTGGTCTCCCAACTCGAAACGTACTGCTGAACCTCATCCCTGATACTATCTGACAATGACTCAAGTTGTTTCTTTTGGAAGACGGGACTCATCCAACGCCGTTGATTTCTGTGCTCTTCTCCGTTACTGACAAAGACGGAGTTGCCAATGAATCGCTCAAGTATCTTATTGCCATGCGGAACCTTAATCAGTTTTGATGCATTCTGTATGAGGATCTCTCCAATCAGTTCCGTATTCAATATGTAGTACATCTCACCAAAATGTTCACTTTTCACCTGCAGCAAATCATAAGAAAGATGGTTTTGCAATATCTGTTGAAAGAGGGTTACAAAATTTCCGTTCATTTCAATATCTGATAGATCAATCTGGCTTATTTTCAACTTTGATAACGATTTCATGTACATTTTCCCCCAATTCTTATTCAGGTAAATTCAGACACAATACCCATTTCTTTAACTTCTTATTGCAAATCTTAAATTATTAGTGTACTATTCAAGTAGTTCAATAATACACAGCATGGCTAATTTCTCACTCCTCTCTATGGCGTTTATTTTAATTTCAGACAAAGGAGACGATTAACTTGATGATTACAAATCAGATTACAAAATGGATATTTATTTTATGTGCGGCTACATTGGTGATTAATGGATTTCTCTACTGGGGCTTCCAAAAGAATGAACTTCTTTATGGAATCTATGGTGCACTTGGACTTGGCACAGTGACAGGGGTTTATTTACTTTTAAATCTAATAAGGAAATAGAAGTAAATAAATTGAATCAAAGTATTTTATTTCCTTATTGGATTCATGCTAACATCTTTTATAATATTTTGGCAATATTTTTAAAAAGTTTTTTATTTGAAAGTGAAATCACTGTGAACAACAGGGGAATCATTAAACACTGATTTCGGGTTAAGCAAACGTTTTATCCAAACATTAATAGTTTCGGGGTGAATTATGTCAAGCATTCCTGTACTGCAACTGAAGCGTTTAATGAAAAAGTCACAAGACCGCACTATCGTAAATGACCTTTCGCTTGACATTTACCCCGGTGAGGTGTTCGGACTCCTCGGACCGAACGGTGCAGGCAAAACAACTACGATACGAATGATCGTCGGATTATCGACTTATAGCACAGGCGAGATCATTATTGGGGGATTTAATCTAGAAAAGCAATTTGTCTCAGCCATTACGCACGTCGGAGCAGTGATAGAGAATCCTGAATTCTATAAATTTCTTTCCGGTTATAAAAATCTGAAACTATTTGCACGCTTGCACCACGGGGTGGATGATGCACGGATTATGGAAATCGTTAGAATGACTGGATTGGAGCAACGCATTCATGAGAAGGTGGAAACCTACTCACTAGGTATGAAGCAACGACTTGGATTGGCTCAGGCGCTTTTACATTCCCCCTCTGTTCTTATTCTGGATGAACCAACCAATGGATTGGACCCGGAAGGAATTCGAGAACTAAGAGATTACCTTACATATCTTGCGCATGAGCAAGGAATTGCTGTCTTCCTGTCTTCCCATATTCTCGCTGAAATGGAGTTACTGTGTGACCGTGTCGGAATTGTACAGCATGGCAAACTGCTAGAGGTTGTAGAACTCAAGGAGTTAAGAGATGCATCAACAGAGGTTCAATCGCTGGAGGAAAAATTTTTGGAGTTGACCCGAGGAAATCAGATATGATCGTTCTCTCGGCGATACGCAATGAAGTAACTAAGCTAGCAGGACAGCGATCCACATGGATTATCTATTCCTGCACATTCCTTATCATGATCTCTACCGCTATGCTGCAGCACATCGCAGGAAAGATCGAAACATCTTCATACTGGAACTACGCCATCTCGTTGTCCCAAACCAGTATTCAACTCTACTCTTTATTTGCTGTTCTGTTATCCATTCAATTGATTCAGGTGGAGCTTTCAACGGGTTCAATTCGTTTACTCCTTATTCATCCCTGCACCCGATCAAAAATTTGGTTTGCAAAATTTATAGCAGCACTTCTATTTTCCCTTGGTGGTTATGTAGTCATCGTTATGCTTTCACCACTATTAGTATTACTCCTATCCAGTTCCGAGGGATTTGCAAAGTTCGATCAGATGATCCTCTTCTTTACTGTCTCAGCCTCCAGATTACCAGATTATCCAATAGCAATTGCTAGTGCGTTTACAATGATCATGCTTACAAGAAATATGGGATTTGCTCTCATATTCAGTCTGATTGTTACGGTAATAAGTTCCAATATTTTGCTTTTCATTAGCGAATTTAGCAGTTGGATAGCTGCCGGATTTTGGCTGATATTCTTAGCAGTCATTACCATACCAGGGTGGAAGGCTTTTATAAGGCAGGAGTTTTAATCCATTATATCTGTGAGGAGTATATACCATGCGTGCTGTTCCAAAACATACGAAGCGTAACCGGATATATATTGCATTAATCGTCACTCTTCTAATAAGCGGAGGAGTTGCCTTCAACAATTTGTTTACCAATAAAATAGACAAAGTAGTCAAGGCTCCTGCCACAGGAATACAGCATCTATTGATCTATAGTCCCATGGTGGAGGTAAGACTCCATCATTCAAGCAATCGTTCAGAGATACAGGCAGTATTATCTGGCATAGCGCCTGCCATGAGTGATTTTGATTTGATTTTGGAGACACGAGATAAAACCATTGAGTTGCGAACGGTCGGAAATAATAACGGATTGGCTGTCCTCAGTACGAGCACTCAAGTTTTTGTCGATGTATATCTGCCCGATATTCGTTATGAAACGATTAAACTGTCCACTCAATTCAGCAGCATCTTCAGCGACTACAGCATTCGCGCACGCCAACTTAACTTCTCCAGTACATTAGGCGGTCTTTCACTCCACAGCTTTGAAGGTGAACAATTGCATGGTCGCACTACCCTTGGTTCTCTGCGAGTAGAGCAGCTTGATGGTAATGCTTCATTGCATACTAGTGCCGGCTCGATCGTCATTGATCGCTGGAATAGCTCACTGACTGACGACAGCCTCATTCATTCCGACAGGGGAAATATATCTATAGGAATGTCTGACCCAGAAGACATAAATCCACTGTACATCAACCTGCGTTCTAACGGGAGGGTTCAAACCGATCTGCAAATCGCCTCAACCGAACCCACTGGTGACTGGAGAACCATTGGTATGAATAAAATCTCGGGACATATCGGCAAACCAGGTAAAGCCTTATCCGAGGTATCGGTTAGCAGCAATACCGGACGCATTACACTATTAAATCTAAAGCAGTCGAATCTGTAAGAGGAGTTGTTCAATCCGAATGCACTATTGGTCTGCAATAAAAAATGAACATATCAAGCTGTACAGTAAACGTTCTACATGGATTACGCTCGGCATCGCATTTGCCTCCACACTGGTCATACTGTTATTGTTTCAGTTAAGCGGACGCCCCTCCATGAGCAGATTGGAACGAATTCTGTTTTTTATACAAACCGAAAATCAGATCATATATCTTCTATTAATTACTGCTGTATCACAAAGCGTTTGCGGCGAACTTTCTTCCGGGACGGCCAGAATGCTCTTTATCCGTCCACTCTCACGAGTGCTTGTCATACTCTCCAAATTGGCGACATCTTTGATCTATGCCGCCAATCTATTTCTGATGAGTATGATGTCCTGCATCGTTATTGCATATCTGGTGCCAGCAACTATGGAACTTAAAATGGACGATCTTGTAGAAATCATGTTTGTAACAAGTGTAAAGCTTGTGTCTATTCTGCTGTATACTTGTTTGTTCTTCTCCATCTCATTACTTGCTAGAAACATGACCATTTCCATTGTAGTCGGAATTATATTTATGAGTTCTATTCAAGCCCTGCCAAGCATGATGATATTCCCTGAAACCAGCTTCTTTATGTCATTTGTAATGTGGTTCTCACTTTGCATTGTCTTATTCATTGGCGCCGTAATTCACTTCTCTAGAAGCGATATACCTTAATATATCTGCTTAAACTGTGCTTTCTTGCTATATCCGACATTAATGAAATAAAGCACCTGCTTCAGCTATAGTAGGCAAACTCAAGCAGCTCCAACTTCAATTCGGGAGCTGCTTTCCCCATCTATGGAAGCTGATTGATAGCAATCTACACGATCCAGCGCACCGGTCGTTCACGCTCCAGAACACTAGCACCAGCGCTTTTTTCCAGGAAGTCCAATACTCTTCCCTATTCTCTCTCGCTAATTTCTTGTGACGTGCACAACGTTATGCATCGACAAAATAAGCCATCAAAATATCATCTACATCCTTGCCGCCGATTCGAAATTCAGATACAAGCCTGCCCTCGGTTATAAACCCGCATTGCTCATAGAAAGCAACTGCTCCCGGATTGCTGGACAACACGCGCAGCCTGAGCTTGCGAATACCCTGCTTCAGCGCATGCTGCTTCATCGCTTTCATTAGAGCTGTCGCCACACCGGAACGGCGATAATCGGGGTGAACTGCAATATGAATCTCATATACGTGGCGGTTCACAGGCATACCTGTCGGGGGATGAAAGCCTACATATCCGCATACCCGGTTCTCCTGAACCGCAATCAATTGACTGCCAGGCGGACAATATTGCAGATACTGCTGTCTGGATCGCCACTGCATAGGTGCAGGCGAGTTGCACGCATTCCAGACCAGCATATCCAGTTCCATCAGTTCATTCGCATCCTTCATCTCGGAAGCCCGTATCTTGTACGTATGACTGGTAAGCATGCCAATTCAACCTTTCGTGTACCCTCATTAAATATCTCTTTGATTTGCCTCATTCGGCTACTTTTTCGTGTGCTTTATTCTGTATATATTGTATCATAGCCGCTGCAAGGACTAAAATTTTGCTTGTGTTTAACCAAATGTGAATGAGACGCTTCACCTTGACGTAACGTCAACGTTTATACTGGGATTAGCGATTATCCATAAGGTAAGGAGGTAGAGCGAGTTGAACATCAAAGAAGCCGCGTCCCGGTTGGGAATATCAGCAAGAGCCATTCGTTTTTATGAGGAAAAAGGGTTAATTCAGCCTGCCAAGCAGGCTGGTAACGGATATCGCACATATACGGAAAATGATATATGGCGATTACAGACGATTGCCGCGCTGCGCGAGATTGGTATGTCATTACAGGACATCACCCATGCGCTGGCCGAGATTGATCAGGGCAACCAGCAGGGACTGGAGGAATACCTGGAGCTGCAGCAAGCGGTAATGTATGCACAGTGGGTGGAGCTGAAACGTATGATGGATACGACCCAGCGAATGATTGATCTGAACCGTCAGGACGGATCGCTGGATGTCAGTCATCTGCATGATCTGGCAGGCAGCGCACGTCGTCTGCGGGAGGCACGGCAGAACTGGCATGACCGCTGGAACTATGATAAACAAGCAGCGATCCATGATCAGCGCGTGCAGGCGGAGTGCAGCAACGATGTCAGCGCTAAATCAGGAGACCATGCTGCCCCTTCATCTATATATGTCCAGGCCCAACCCGCTTCAGCTGCAGATGTGCACACTCGACAAGTGAAGATAACGCCACCTGCAAATGCTTCTTTATCCAAAGTACACACTACAGCAGACAAGCCTTTCAATCTGTACCACAATTACGATGAAGCCCTGGAACAAATTGTGCAGTGGATCTCTCCTGTGTCTGGTAAAGCTGGCTTGGATATCGGGACTGGAACGGGCAATCTGGCTGGCAGAATGCTGAATCAGGGTGCAGTCATGACAGGAATCGATCAGTCACGGGAAATGCTGCGAACGTGCCGCCGGAAATATCCACAGATGCAGGTGAAGCTTGGTAATTTTCTGGCGCTTCCTTTTGCCGATCATTCCTTTGATTTCGTGGTCTCGAGCTTTGCCTTCCATCATCTGGGACCGGATCAACAGCAGCTCGCCCTGGAGGAAATGCAACGAGTTCTCAAGAACACCGACAAGGTTAGAATTTGCCTTACCGACCTTATGTTTACGGATTCCGCGCATCGTGACACGTACATTAAGTACGCTGCCACAGCTGGAGATATAGAACAGCAGCGAGCTTTACGCGAGCGCCATTTCCCGTTGCTGGACGATTTGTGCCGCCGGCTCGGTCACCTGGGCTACGAAACAAAGCATGTAAGGCATAACGAGCTGCTGCATACAGTGCTTGCGGTTCCAGTCAGATAAGCACCGCTATGGAGCAAGAAAATATTACGTTATTTCTTTAGGAAGCTAACGTATCTTAAATGAATCCATGAACGTTGCTGATGTGCATAGTGAAGCTGCTCCCTGAATGAACCGGTTTCCAGGATGGTGAAATTTCTGAAGTGATCCTTTAAATCCATCTCACTAAAAAAGTGAGCAAACTTTCCTGTCTTATATTCATATGTATTTGGTTCAAGCAAAGCACCTTTTCCACAGCTGCTGTCTTCGTCTGAGAATACGGTGAAAAAGCCCACTCCTCTCTCCTGAAGAAGCATGCTGCACTTGTTTATAATTACGTTTCGTTCCTCCTGCTTAAACAAATGGAGCAGGTTATAACAGAAAACAGCATCATACTTCTTAGGCAATTCAACATCCAGTACAGAAGCTTGGATCATATTTGATCGGGTATCCCATTCTCTTGCGAGTTTGACAGCCGATGCAGAAACCTCAATTCCATCTACTTTAAAATATTTAGCCAGTTCCTTCGTATTTCGGCCATATCCAGCCCCTAAGACCAGCACTTGTTTCACATCTCTTTGCTGAAATAATGAGACGGCTTGGGTTGTAATTACGCTGGGGGTCTCTCCCCAGATTTTCCCTTCTGTCTGAAATCGATCTTCCCAGTATAATCGCAACGATAATCCCCCCGTTATATATTAATCTCGATCCTCAAAGATGATGTATTAAACGTTTAGAATAACTCATACAAAAAATACACCCCTTCGCAGTGATTGGATATAAAAAATATCCTAAACGGCATGCTAAGGGGTGCTTGAGTGATCAATCCATGGTGTGAAAATCACGTTAATCTGTTTTTATACGAATACAAACAATTCGTGAAAAGCTTTTACATATAAATATCTACAATTGTGCGTTCAACCGCACCGCTTGCCTGCTTGAACGCATCCAGCGAGATGCGTACCCCACCTTGACGATAACGGTTCGCTGTACGCTCACCTTGAATGTCCTGGCCATTCACCGTCACACGGCTGACTGCTCCCTCATTCAGATGATAGATGAATGTTACCGGCTCGCCTGCATATTCGAATTCAAACTGCATGCCGTCCAGTTCAGCTGGCAATACCGGGTCGATCACCAGATTACCGCCTTCCTGACGAATACCCAGTGCATTCGAGATCAGCTGGTTCATGTAGATTCCAGGGCCGCTGGAGTAGATTCTCCATCCGCCTTTCACCTGTACTGTACCTTTGCGGAGCTGGTCAAAATGCTCCTGCGCTTCGTAACGTGTATTAAATTTGCCGTCCGAGCTGCTGAAGTATGCATTGGCTTGGCGAATTTCTGCATTAGGTACAACCTCGCCAATACCTACTGGATTGATCATCGCCAGACCATTCCATACCTGATCCGTTTTACCGAGCTTCGCCATCGCTTCCACGTAACGGATGTGGGCATGCACATATTGCAAACCGATCTCACGTCCGAAGTTGGACGCTTGCTCTGCACGTTTGAAGTGTGTGCTCACGCCGCCTGCGTATTGCGCAGGACGGTTCATCAGACGTACGCCATCCGGACACAGGAACTGCTCACGAATGAGTGCGTAATGTGCTTCTGCCTGTTCTGCATTCAGCAGCTCACCGATCATGCTGCGTGTCATCGGCAGCAGGCGGTATTGAATTCCTGTTTCGGTGTCTGTCGGATGAAGCATCAGCTTCGCTTGATCTGCTTCTTCCATATATACGAAGCCAGGAATCACATCTGTGCCCAGCATGTAACGGTTGAAGTCCTCGCGAATACCCTCTGCCAGTTCAGCAAGCTCCTGTGCAAAAGCTTCATCTTTGGCTTTCAACGCTTGAGACAATACATTCACAGATTGATACGTCAAAGCTACCGTCCAGCTGCTCACCATGTACTGTTTAAGCTGTGCATTGGCTGGCTGAAGTGTATCATCCCAGTCTCCATCTCCGTAGGAGGACAGGAACGTATCGTGCAGGAAGTGTGCACGGATGTATTCGATCTCTTTTTTCGCGTGCTCCAGTACCGTTGCTGTCTCTTCTGTGAATCCAAAGCTGTGTTTTACTGTATAAGGCACTTTCTCTTCCAAAATCGCATAATCGCGAGTTGCAGTCAGGTAATCCGCCAACACCTTCAGCGGCCATACGATAATATCGCCATGGCTTTCTTCCTGCTGAATGGCAAAGTATTTGTCAAACATGAACCACTGCGGCCAGTTGCCATCGTCCTCGTATTGGTGCGTGTAGACCATTTTGATGATATCGCGAACCTGCTCATATTTCTGAGTAGCCATGAAATACTCCACCGGGCCTTGGCATACATCACGTGTACCCCATGCTGCGCCCCCATATTGCTCCAGACCGTGAGGTACAGAGTAGTGCACCAGCATATTGTGTGTGTACCACCAGGCAAGCGCGTTGACTTTGAACAAGTCTTCCGCATCCTGGCTCTCGCCGCGAGACAAACGGAACCCGTTCATGACACCTGCAAAGAACTCACGGTACGCCTGCACTTCTTCTTCAAAAGAAAGACTCCGGATCGCTGCGTCTGCACCTTCAGCCGCCTGATCTTCCAGTACACCCTGAACCTTCAGCGTCCATTCTGCACTCTCCTCCAGGCTCAGTGTGACGAGTGAAGCAGAGCCGCTGCGAACACCGCTGGCAAGCAATGTTTCATCCCCAGCTTGTGCAACAGCACCTTCGACACTCATACGGTACTCCAGCTCTGGATATGTCCCTGCACTCAGGGATTTAGGATCAGCTTTGAAGATGAGGGTCCTACCATCCTGCGTCATGTGCAGTGGATATTCGTACTCATTCACGTTCATCGTGATCTGGTTCGTCACCAGGTAACGATAGGCTTTTCCACTTGTAGAGCGTACGTTCATGCGTACTTCTGTAGCATGCGTCGTTGTATAGTTGGTCACGATAAGCGTATCGGACTCCATTTTGTAAATCCAGCGAGCATAGTTAAACCCGATCTCGAACAAGGACGGCATCGTCAGCAGACGATATTGTCCATCGATCTCTACATAGATGCGTTGTCCAGCCGTTTTCGGCACGTTCAGAGCATTGCGGGCATTACTGATCATTTTATTAAAATTAGTGTTGCCAATAACAAGCTGTGAGTTGAACATCCCGTACATATACGATGTCGTCGTAATAACCTGTGCTCCCAGCTTTACATTGCCGCCGCTCATGAGAATATGTCCGTGCGGGCGCTCTACCAGCAGTTCTTTGGCTTTCAAAACGATATGCTCGTAAGATTCGGTAAAGAAGGACAACAGTTGATCCCCGCTGCGCTCTTCCTGATGACGATCAGGGTACAGTTCGTTAATCTCTTCTTGTGTCAGATCGAGTGCAGCCAGCGGCTCACCCAGGAAAGAGGAAAGCTTCACTTGTTCCAATACTTCACCCGGCTCTGCGTTCAACGTCTGGACTTCATTCCATGCCGCCGCAACTTCCTCTCCATACTCCAGTGCGGCAATGCCTGTTGCATGGTTTGGCTTCGCCAGTCCGTAGAATACAACCTGTGCTTCACCGTTCAGCTCCACAAGCTCGGATTGCAGTGCCGTATAAGCAAACTCATACTGGTACGTCTCATTCGCCAGGGAAGGACGGCTCAAGCTCTCCGGCTGGTTTGTTTCTTTATAAGACAGTCCAAAGAACTGGAATCCGTCCGTGGAGTAACCGACCGCTTTGGTCAGGGAACCCTGCTGCATGTAAGGGAAAGCCCCACCCTGCGGCTGGTTTTGACGCGAGCATACTACATACCCTTTCGCATCATCCTCAAACACCGTGTGGTCAATATATTGCGACAGATATGCTTCATTGCTGCGTACCGCACCCGGATCGGCCAGTCCGACATCTTGTCCATACACTACATCAACACGCTGCTGCTTCCCTGTAAGCTTCACATCCCAGAACCAGATGCCCTGTGATGCAAGCGTAAATACGACCTCATAGTTAATCGCTTCTGCTGCCAGCTTTGGCTGAACGCTGCCCTTCCAGATCAGCTGCCGATCTGCATGGGATTTGCTTGTAGATAATTGGCTGTTGGAATGCACGCCAAGCAGCGGGAACGAAGTAATCTCTCCACCCTCATGTACGCGCAGGTACAGATTATTCAAAGACCCGTCAATCGGGTTGCTCAGCATTTGATTCAGCATCGTTGTGCCAGAAGTTGCTTGATACAGATCTCCACTGTTTAAAAAAGTAAACGTCACTTCTCCGGCTGCCAGACGAATCGTTTCATTCATGATTGTTGCCATTCTCTCTATCACTCCTTAAATTAGTTTACAGCTAAATATCGAAACGTTTCGATATTATTGAAAAAGAATAGGGCTCCCTTGAACCGGTCTTTACAGCCCCGTCCTAACGATAACCCTCATTCTGCAACTCATCACGTTCACATGCTGATCGCACTTAACCTATTATGTATCCACGAAGGACGCTAGGCCAAACTGCCTCCCCACCAAGTGAACATTATTTGACTGACCCGGCTTCCAGTGAACGCACGGATTCGCGCTCCACCAAATCAATCGTTAACGTATAGGATGGATTCACGTGTTCTCCATTCAGCATCTGGAACAACAGATGCCCGGCCAGTGATCCCGCCTCTTGCTTGGGCTGACGAATCGTGGTCAGCGGCGGACGAACATATTCGGACAGCTGAATATCATCGAAGCCGATCACCGAAATATCTTCCGGCACCGAGATGCCACTCTCTGCCAAAGCCTTCAGCCCGCCGATCGCCATCTCGTCATTCCCGTAAAATACAGCGGACGGAAGCTCACCCTGCATGATCATCGTTTTGGTAGCACTGAAGCCGCCCTCGCGTACGAAATTGCCGTTCAAACGCCATTTGGACTTCTCCTCCAGCCCTGCTTCCCGCATGGCCCGGAGGTAGCCCTGATAACGCAGCGCATTATCATAAGAGTTGGCTGGCCCGCTAATATAAGCGATGTTCTCGTGACCGCTTCTAATCAGGTGGCGCGTAGCAAGGTATCCGCCCTGCTCACCATCCACCAGCACGTTCACCAGATGGTCACCGGACAGCTGGCGGTCCATAACGATGATCGGGAACCGTGTTCCCGCAGATTCCACAAGAATGTCATCGTGAATGTTATGAGCGAGCACAATGGCACCATCCACTCTTTTTTCACGTAGAAAACGTACCGCTGTTGAATCCCTTCCACCCATAGAGCTGCATGCAATCAGATCGTATCCGTTCGTCAGCGCCACATCCTGTACACTGCGAATCAGCTCCGAATAATACGGCCCGGACAGGTCCGTCAGGATGAGTGCGATCGTATTCGTCCGGCTCCGCTTCAAGTCCATGGCAAAGCCATTTTTACGGTAATTCAGTTCCCGTGCTGCCTCAAGCACCTTCGCTTTGGTTTTCGCACTAACCTTGCTGTCCCCATTCAGTGCGTAAGAGGCAGTCGAGAGTGCTACACCCGCCAGCTTAGCCACATCCTTAATCGTTGCCATTCTCCGTTCGCCCCTTCTTGCTTGCTATATAAGTTGAACTAAAGATATTACACAGCCACTCCGATGACAGAATAACCTTCCAATCGCTGTTATCCCCAGATTTTTTGGATTCCCTTCTCCAAAGGGAAAAATCCGGAGATAAAGGCGAAGCTTATGCTTCCGATGCAGCTTTCTTACAGAAAGCTTTTAGCTCCGCTTTTTCAGGTTTTTTCTGTCCTCTCCGTTCACGTGTAAATGAATAGTTCAACTTATATAGTCTGTTGTTCATTATATCTGCATCAGGCAGCATGTATGGCATACAAACCAATACCATGCATACCTGTTCACTGCCTTAGTCATTCCCTTACCCTGCACAATCGAAACGTTTCGAGGTGTTCCCAAAAAAATAATTCCTGATTGCTATGCCAGTCCCCCTGCTTATAAACAGGAAAAACATTCGCCGCAATAGGCTTGTTCATTATTATGTTCTGTTATGCTTCTAAACAAGAACACGGTCTTTGTGCTACAAACGCTAGATTGAAACGTTTCGACATAATCATTATAGTCTCTGGTGATAGCGATTTCAACCATTTTATATTATTTTCGCAGAAATAAGTACAATTTTTGACCGATAGTCCACGATGTTTTATTTTTCGTATATACTGCATAATAGTTCAGATTCAACAATTTGACCAGTACAAGAAGAGCAATACTGTATATAGCCCTTCAAGATCATGTTTAAGGAGAAGGTTACGTCATGAAAAACAACCAGCCTACCGATCCAGTCAACGCACAACATCGGCTTTCCTTAACGTACATGGAGCCTGTTCCTGATGCTCCATTCAAGCTGAGACATCTCGTGCAGATTCATGACCGTGAAACGTTTGCCCATATCGAGGAATCATGGAGCAAACTCCATGTATTATACATCATAACTGCAGGTCAGGCGCGGTTTATTGGAGCAGATGGCAAACTGACACTAACTGCCGGCTCCGCCTTCATTCGCCGGGCAGGCAGCCTGCTGCAACATGACAGCTATCGGGGTTCCCTGTCGCCAGTACAGGGTATTGCCATCGCTTTTGATTTTACCGATCAACAGCATCGCTGCTGGCCATTCTCGTCCCCAACTCCAATATCCAGCCACCTGATTGTAGACAAGGCAGCAGAACTGGCCAAGGTATGCACGACAGGCCACAATTCAAGTTCGTTCAGAGTGCACATTCTTTTCTATGAACTTCTGGATATGCTACAGGATCAAGTTGCTACTACACCTGAACCAGATCATTTCTGGCTTGATGGTGCGCTCCGCCATATTCATAAGATGTATGCACAGCCTTTGACCCGTGAGCAGATGGCTAAGGCCTCTAACGTAAGCCCGGAACATTTTTCGCGGGAATTCAAGCGCTATACCGGCCTTACCTTTGTCGAGTATGTATCCCGTTTGAGGATCAGGATGGCTCAAGAACATCTGCTGCTAGGAAGTCCTACGTTACAGGAAGTGGCCAGACTGACTGGATATAAAGATTCGTTCTATCTGAGCCGCAAGTTCAAACAAATCGTTGGTACAGCACCAGCCCATTACCGGAACACCCCGAAGAAAATTGTCTCTCTGACCTTCAACTACACGGCTTCCCTGCTGGCACTGGGCTGTATTCCCCACATAGGAGCCGTTGCGAGCTGGATGGAATCCGGTCTTGATGAGCATGTACAACACCAGATGAAGCAGTATGCCGAGCATGAATTGTTAGCGCATCCGCAGTTGATCGCAGAGGTGGATCCCGACATCATCATCGGCTATGCACCCCATCCGGCTATGGATGAATTACGAATGATTGCACCTACCATTCTGATGCCGTTTGAAGAACTGGACTGGCAGCAGCAGTTTATCCAGATCGGTAGAATGACGGGACTAGAGTCCAGGGCTCAAGCTATCATTCATCAATATCACCAGCTAGAGCAGGATGCCAATGAGACCTTGGACAACCTGATCGGCGAAAATCGCGGTTCAGCGGTATGTTTGTTCCTGTATGGGGAACAGGGGGCATACGTCTTTGGTCATAGCTGGGGCAGAGCCTCTCATATTCTGTATGAGTCTCTTGGATTTAGACCGCCGACACGAATGCTCAAGGATGGGCGGTTGCCAAACGGATACATCCATGTGCCTTTATCCGACATTCATCTGTATGCCGCAGATTACATATTTGTGGCCTATCCTGAGGAAGCTGCAGAACAGCAAGCCGTGATTTCACGAATGAATGAAGAATCATGGAGCACTCTCGCAGCCATTCGTAACGGAAATTTATATAACATTGATGCGGACATGTTCTACGGTTTTGATCCTGTATCCATAATGAAGCAATTAAAAAACATAATGCATCACTTCACATCACATCTGTCTATGTATTAGTGATCATCGTTGTCCATGTACAAATCAGACATCTTCCTCTATGTTATTAATGAGAATAATAATCATTATTATTTATGAACTGGACATAGGGGGAATCATTACATGTATGCTGTTAAAAACAGATTTTCCGGCTTGTTGCTCATGCTTGCTATGATTATGATATTGACCGCTTGTAGCAGCGGAGCAGGCGGCCCTGCGACCAAACAAACGTCGGCATCCGAATCAGAAACTACATCCGGAACTTCCGAAGCCAACACAGAGACGTCATCCGGTTCGGGTCCGTCCGAAGCTACACGAATCTACAAGTCATTAAGCGGGGATGTTGAAATCCCGGCTGAACCCAAACGCATTGTTACAGACATGTACGTAAGTGATCTGCTTGCACTGGGGATCAAGCCCGTTGGTGCTGTCCAATACTATCTGGAGAACCCGTTCTATTCGGACCAGGTGACGGGCATAGAAAGTATTGGCGATCGGAGCGCTGTATCCTTGGAAAAGGTTGCTGACTTGAATCCGGATCTGATCATTACCTACTCTAACCAGGCCCAGGAGATTGAGAATTATCAAAAAATTGCTCCTACCGTAGTCATTCCTTACGGTACATTTACGAATGTTCATGATGAAATCCGTGGTTTCGGAGAGCTTATGAACAAATCCGAGGAAGCCGAGGCTTGGCTGAAAACGTACGATGAACGGATGGAAGCCGCTCGCTCCAAAGTAAAGGCGGTCATCCGTCCAGAGGAAACCTTTTCGATCCTTGAAGTATCGGACAAGAGTTATTATGGATATGGAGACAACTTTGGGCGAGGAGGACAAGCGGTTTACCGCGCTTTGGAACTTACTCCGCTTGAGCGCACCAGAAAAGAACTGATGGGCGATACCCAATGGAAAGAGATTTCACGTGAGGTTGTTGGTGATTATGCAGGCGATCATATTTTCTTGACCGTTGGTGAGAGCAATAAAAATTATCAGGGTGATTCCATCTGGAAGTCCCTCCCTGCGGTGAAAAACAATCAGGTATACGAATTGCAGGAGGACCGGTACTGGTACTTTGATCCGATTGCAATCCAGGGACAAGCTGAAGAATTCGCAGAAATGATTGTAGAGCGCGCTAAACAGAATCGCAAGTGACGCAATAGAACGTCAAAAGCCTGGAGAGGCTTGCTAGGCCTCCCCAGGCTTTTGGTGTTTTTTATATGAAAGTATCTGTAACATATGATATTTCTGTGTAGTCACTAAGCGCTGCACCTATGCTGCATAGCCCGGTTTCACTTTTTTACCGCATGAATAAAATGGATGGTTTCGAAGGCAGACAAATCGTCTGTGCGATTTCGGAAGTATCGATCCTGAATATCCTCAGGTGTCAGGTGTTCATAGATGAGAAGACCTGCATTCTCCATCAGCAGTTCCATTTCCTTATACGTGAAGCAGGATTGCATCGGCTCCCCTCCCATTTCCGCCATTTTCACCATATGCTCGACCCGATGATATTGACCCTTCTCTTGAAAGAGATGCTCATCTGCGTAATCCAGCACAATAGAGCTTCCAGCAGGCATTTCTGTAAATATATGATACATCAGGCGGGAGATATCGCTCTTGGACAAATAATATGAAACCCCCAGCAGCGTAAACAAGGTTTTCACCTTGCCCAAGCCTGCTGCATCTGTCCAATCTGCACTTACCATATCTCGGGTAAAATCCATAGGTACAAAATGCAGATTCTGTGGAATAACCAGCTTCGCCTGGCGCAGCCGTTCCCTTTTCAATTGTTGTGTGGACGGAAGATCCACCTCGAATACATCCAGCGTATCCTCCAGTTCCGAATGTCTAACCGCAAATGTATCCATACCCGCACCCAAAATGACCAACTGCTTCAAGCCAAGCGTTGTCTCCTGCAATATGACCTGCTCACTATAGGCGGCACGAGATAAGGTGATCGGGGCGAGCTGGACTTGGGTGATCCATTTTAACATGCGATCAGATTGACCTTCGAATGTGCGATCCGCATCCGGGTGAAAAAAGTGAATACCTTGTATCATATTTCTACCAATATCCGCTAACTCCTGTGAAGTGATAAGCTCTCTGGCTGCAAAATCATTAAAAACAAGTGGTTCATCATGTTCAACATGATAGGCTCGGGCAAAAGCTGAAATCAGAGACGTTATGCTGGAAGCTTTCTGGCTCATGACATGTTCCTCCCGTATAAACAAAAATAAGGTTCCCCCTGGCCAGGAGAACCTTAGTATATACGGAAATGTTATATATGTAAATTATAGAATATATAAGTTTTTTTGTCAATCTCATTTATAGATAGATAAGATAAGTTGAACTGTTTTCCTACCTTACCCATTAATACAGATCAAGCCATTCTCCCTAGGAGTCCATGCCATATTCCCGAATTTCGCGGTTGCGATTCAACGCTGCATGCAGTGCAAATCCAAGCAGAGCAATGGCTGCCATGCCTGTCGCCAGCCAAGCCACCGCGATCAGCCCCTGCTGATCATACATGACGCCCATCATGTAAGGCCCGATAACCCGGCCAATGGAGCCGATTCCACCCGACACGCCAATATAAAAAGGGGCTGCTCTTCCGGCATGCTCGGAGATAAAAGCTGGCGTTGCCGGCGAGATCAGCATCTCCCCAAAGGTAGCCAGCACCATCGCAAGCACCATGCCCGGATAGTTGTACATGGCAATCATGACGACATATGCCAAGCCATAAAATACAGCACTGGCTGTCATCTGTGCGGTAGAGGTACGAGCCAGCGTACGTTTAACCCAACTGGTGAATGGCTGTCCCACAAAGATTAATACACCGTTAAGTGTCCAAAGCAGGCCGTACATTCGTTTTTCCATACCCTCTGCGATAATATACGGCGACACTCCCGTATTCCAGATGGAGTTGCCAAACAAAAGGAACAGCACGCCCAGACTCATGAACAGATACAGCCGGGTATTGCCCAGCAGTGCCCAGATGCCTGGACCAGCAGGTAGCGTCGTCAACCGTTTCGTCAGATGCACTTCGCCCTGCTCCGGTTCAATCCGGGATAGATAAAACCAAAAAAATACGGCAAAGCCTGCCGAGGTCACGCCGTTTAGTACAAAGCTCAGGTGATATGAAAAGTCGGCAAGAAAGCCGCTAAGTGCCGTTCCGATCGCCACGCCGATGTTGTTTGCAACATAAATAATGTTAAACAGCTCCCCGCGCCGCTCTGCAAACCGAAAGCCGATAAACGCTTGAATCGCTGGCAATGACAAGGAGCTGAACAGCCCGATCCAGCCCATCGCACAGATAAAGATAACCCAGTATGCACTGATCCAGGGCAGGGCAAACAATCCTGCAGCATTTAATACCAGCGATCCAATGATCAGCTTCTTCACACCTACACGATGGTACAATGAACCACCAAGTAGCTGTCCAACGATGCCGCCCAAGGATTGAATCAAAATGACAAAGCCTGCATTAGCCATCGTTCGTCCGAGCTCGTCAAAAACATACATCGTGGTCAGCGGCCACATCAGGGCACTGCCTGTCGCATTCACCAGACTTGCGAGCAAAAACACCTTCACTTCTTTTGGATAGTTATCCAGCCATCTCATCATTTTCGTTCAGACTCCTTATGTCCACTAGCTGTTTGCCTGTGTCCGCACAAAAGGCTCCCGCATATGTGGCAAGACCAGCCACAGCGGAAGCCTGTAAGTTACAACATATAATATGAATCTATATTACATCAAAAAAATCAGCCTGCAAGCACACTCACTGCCGCTTCACTTCAACAGTGGCCGAGAAAAAGGTGGCCCCATTCCCCATATCGGATAACCGATTGGAGGTCAGCGAGTTCGAGCGCTGCTTCTTCCCCTCGCCGTCCCACCACAAACCTTGGCTGATGACCGTACCCGGAAGCATCGCGTCTGTCACTTTGGCCGTTAACTCGATACGTCCACGTTCGTTCCATACGACAACAGAATCGCCATCCTGCACTTCACGGCGCGCCGCATCCTCTGGATGCATCTGCAATAATGGCATCTTCTCCATCCGCTGATGTTTCGCCGAATTGCCAAAGCTGGAATTCAGAAAATTATGGTTCGGCGGTGAGATAAACATCAGTGGATACGCATCAGCGGGTCCCGCCGGGTTTTCGCCATCATAGCCTTCAACCAGGTTACAGTAGGTTGGCAGCGGCGGCAGTCCCTTTTGTTCCATCTGCTCTGAATATAATTCAATTTTGCCGGATGGTGTCGGCAGATGCTCTAGAAAGGAGGCGTGTACCGACATATCGAGCCTCACAAAACGCTGCTGTTTCAAGCGCTCCAACGTTACCCCGTCCATATACGGGTTCCCCGTATCCTGCAATGCATTCTCAATCATCTGCTCCGGCGTTTCGCCAAAAATGTCCGGGTCATATCCCATTGCTTGTCCAAGCAGCGAGAACAGTTCCACATTGCTTTTGCTCTCTCCAATCGGTGCAATGACCGGCTCCTGCAGCTGAACATACTGATGCCAGTAAGAGGTGTACAGATCGGTTGCTTCAAAGGATGAGGTCGCTGGCAGCACAATATCGGCGTACTTCGCCGTATCGGTCATGAACAGATCATGAACGACGGTAAACAAATCCTCTCGTGCAAAACCTCGCTCCACCCGCTCGGTATCCGGTGCTACCACCAGCGGATTGCTGCAATACACCATCAGTGCCCGGATCGGCTGCTCTGCCTCCAGCAGCGCTTCACCAATCCGGTTCATGTTCACCACTCGCGGCTCGGCGTGCTTCCGCAAGTCCGGGCGCTCCAGCGCATCGCTATTCGTGCTCGCATAACTGTTGGTGCGCACCGCACCGCCGCCGCGCTTCAGCCACTGCCCTGTTATCGCAGGCAGGCAGGCAATGCTGCGCACGTTCATGCCGCCATTGTCATGATGCTGCAGGCCATTGCCAATATGGATATAAGCGGCCTGAGCACCGCCATACAGCTCTGCCAGCTCCACGATGGTTTCCTCGGGTACACCTGTTATACGTGCTACACGCTCCGGAGTATAACTGCGCACATGCTCGCGCAGCGCTTCGTGTCCCACGGTATATTTTTGCATAAACGCTTCATCCGTAAGTCCACGCTCAAACAGCACATGCATCAAACCCAGTGCCAGCGCACTGTCTGTACCCGGATAGAGCGGAATAAACCAGTCTGCCCATTGCGCCGTCCGGTTGCGGTGTACGTCAATGACTACGATTTTGGCTCCGTTCTTGCGTGCCTTCTCTGCAAGCACAACCTGATGCATGTTCGTACTAACGATATTCCCGCCCCAGACAACAATCAGATCGGCATGCTCCGTATCCTCAGGCAGCGTGCCGCGGTTGGCTCCCATCGTATATTTCCAGCCTGTATTGCCCGCAGCATTACAGATCGTCTGCTCCAGCACACTTGCACCCAGCGCATTGAAGAAACGCCGATCCATGCCATCCACTCCGAGTATGCCCATATTGCCGTAGTAGCTGTATGGCAGAATGCTCTCGGGTCCATAGGTTGCGGACAGGTCCTTGAACCTTGTCGTAATTTCCAGAATGGCTTCGTCCCAGCTGATCCGCTCGAACTTGCCTTCACCTTTGGCGCCGATACGTTTCATCGGATATTGAAGACGCTCGGGGTGATATACCCGCTCCGTCATATTTCGAACTTTATTACAGATCGCACCCTTTGTGATCGGATGGTCCGGGTTCCCGGTGACCTTTACAATTTTACCGTTCTCTTTATGTAACAGCAGACCACATGTGTCTGGACAATCGAGCGGGCATACCGCTGGAAACACACCATTCTCCTGATCGATCATCTTCTGGCTCCCCCTCTTTCAACAGCTATCCCTATATGATATCCCTTTTGAAGTCATACCGTAAAGAGAACAGGAACAATTCGCCAAATCTTCATGATTTCAACGCTTTTCCTGCCCTTAGTGCGAGCTGCAAAAAAAGTTTTCACCTGTGTGATTCATTCTTGAAATCAAGGGGTAAATTAAAAACAAGGCATTAGGCTAGTGTTTCCCCACTTCCTCCTCATGCCATATCATGGACCACTCCCGAAATTCGCCATGGACAGGTTTCGTTCCCCCGAACCTTGTCATGGCGAATTTATTTTGTGTTTATTTTAGGATAATACCAAAAAGATGATCACATCTCATTGCGCACAGGACCAATGGTCATGCCATGCATGAGATGAATCATCTTTTGTTAAGCTTGCATATCTGTTTGCTCACCTGCATGTTTGATTGCCTAGCCGCATGCATAGTTTCGTTTCATGAATGCTCTTCCCTTGTGTTAAGCCTGCTTGCTCCACATGCCTCTTGCATCAGCTTCCACAGAGCTGACCGCAGCAGAAGCAGTCGTCTCGGATTTCACTGCCGGCTCTGTCTTGCGCAGATAGACCATCCAGTACGCAGCCGCTACGAATAAAGCCCCGCCTGTCAGATTACCCAGCCACACTGGAATAAAATTCATGACATATTGCCCCCAGGTATAATGACCTTCGAAGATCGCTGCGGGGATCAGGAACATATTTGCTACAACGTGCTGAAAGCCAATGGCGACAAAGGCCATCGTCGGGAACCAGATCCCCAGAATTTTACCGCTCATCGTATCCGCAGCATAGGACAACCACACGGCTAGCGCCACCAGCCAGTTACAGCCAATACCGGATATAAAAGCCTGGAAGAAGCTATCGTGCAGCTTGTGCCCCGCCATATCTACCACCTTGGTGAGATACACGCCGTCTGCAGTAAGGCCCAGCACATGACCAAAGAAAAACGCAACAAACAATGCACCCAGCAGATTGCCAAGCGTCACCAGAATCAGGTTCTTCAGCATGCTTCCCGGGGTAATTTTACGAGTAATTGCTGCAAGCGGCACAGCCATCATGTTACCTGTCAGCAGCTCCCCTCCGCCGATCAATACCAGAATAAGCCCCACCGGGAACACGGCTGCTCCAATAAATGTGGCTATGCTGCCCCATTCCGCAGGCGCAGACGCGATAACACGAATATCCAGCAGAAATCCGAGCGCAATGAATGCCCCGGCCAGAAATCCGAGAATCAGCACCGAGGACACCGGATTCTGCGCTTTTTTCATCCCGGTCTGTGCTGTATATTGTGCAACCTCAAGAGGTGTTTTGGCCGCCATAAGTCATCCTCTCCTTTTTCTTCTATCCGTCTCAAAATGTAATTTTCTATCTATGTATTTATTGTATATCGGCTGAACATAAAACTTTGTGCAAATAATCACAATAATGCGTTGTTCATTATTCAGGATAGAAAAAGAAAAGACTGACGGTATTCCCGCCAGCCCTGGTTCTCCATAACTCCATATCCCGATATGGATGCTTCTCTGCTATCTGTTCTACAGCATTAACTTCTTCGTTTGAATTTGACTACCACCTTATTATCTTGCTGCTGTTGCTTGCTGCCCTTGCCTTTACACCAAAGCTGGTGCTTTGACCTCTACCGGAGGCAAAGCCTGCAAACCTGCCGTGTTCAGGAAGTTCCACGGTTTGTTGTAATGCGGCTGGAAGAAGAAGTCGATAAACGCGAGCTCATCCACCGTCATGTTGTTCTGAATGCAAACCGAGATCGTATTGATCGACTGAGTCAGGTCTACTTGAGACATAATCTGGGCGCCGACGATACGGCGGGTTGCTTGCTCATAGACCACTTTCAACAGCAGCTTCTCTGCGGTTGGCATAAATTCCGGGCGATAGCTGTCCTCCAGCACCACCGCTTCCACAATCAAGCCCTCATCGGCGGCCGATGTCTCGGTCATGCCCGTTCCTGCAATGTTTTGCTCATATATTTTAATGCCCGATGTCCCTTGTGTTCCCATATATGGAGTCGTTGGACGAACCAGATTACGTGCAACGAGTGTACCCATGCGAACCGCATTGGTGGCAAGCGGGATATAGGAAGCTTTGCCTGTTGGATTGTAATGAATCGCACAGCTGTCTCCTGCTGCAAATACGTCCTTTTGGCTGGTCTGCATATATTTGTCCACAATGATTGCTCCGTTCGGCAGCATATCCACCTGGCCTTTGAGCAGCTCCGTGTTCGGGCGGAACCCGATGCAGAGGATGACCAGATCCGTCTCGAACTCCCCTTTGGACGTGATGACTTTGGTGACTTTGCTGTTCTCGCCGCTAAACTTCTGCACGGTTTGACCCAGAGCAAGTGTGATGCCTTTTTCCGTCAAGGTGTGCTCGATTGCATCCGTGAATTCGGGGTCCAGATATTTGTTCAAAATACGATCCACGCTGTCAATCAGCGTCACTTCCTTGCCGTTCATCTGGAACGCTTCAACCAGTTCAACACCAATATATCCTGCACCAACCACGGTTACCCGTTTGGCGTCTTTTGCTTTTTCGATGATCGTATTGGAATGATTGTAGTTTTTGCAGAGCAGGATGTTGTCCATCTCAATGCCTTCCAGCTTCGGAACAACTGGCCAAGAACCTGTAGTCACAATCAGCTTGTCAAATGTATCTTCTAATTCTTCCCCGGTTTGCAGATTTTTAGCCCGCAGCTTGTGGCCTTTGGCATCCACTTCGGTAACCTCATGCAGCATTTTGGTCACCACACCGAGGTCTGCCAATTGATTTGGCGAAGAATAGAACAGGCCGTCCGGGTCTTTGACCACGCCGCCAACGTAGAGCGCAATGCCACAGGACAGGAAGGAAATATTGTCATTGCGTTCATATACGGTAATGGTTGCATCCGGGTAAAGTTTGGCGGTATTCACGATGGCTGCTGTCCCTGCATGTGTACATCCGATCACGGCGATTTTCATAGGTAGTTCCTCCTTGGAGTATATAAAAATGATGAAAGATAAATGTCATTGTAATCACTGCTTGAATAGTTGTGAAACATTTCACTATTAACTCGATGGTTTATGTGATTTATTTCACTTTGTACACTCATTATAATGTGATCTTTTTCACATTGCAAGAGATTTCGCCAAAATCTTTTTTTTTGTCATTTCAAAATTATATCTTGCTGCCTCAATCCTCTTTTTTCAGTACGCTCATTTTTCCCGAACGCCATCTCAGTTATGCCACCCAATATGTTCAATTTTCGCAGAAGTATCACAGTATTCATGAGTTCATATCCATGGAAAACAGAAAACAGATAACGTAGTTGAAGATGTCCTTTTTACGCAGACCGATAAGGCAAAATCAATTATTCATCCTGCATCATCATCTGCATCCCATCTCAGTGAAAACAAAAAAAGCCTGTCCCTCTAATTGCAGAAGGACAGGCTTTTCGTTATGAGTGACCTCACATGTCACACGTTATAACATTCGTACTATGCAAGCAGTTGCTCAATAGCAGCACTCATGGACTCTGGAGATTCCTTAGGTTCGATGCGGCCAACAACTTCACCCTCGCGGTTCACAAGGAACTTGGTAAAGTTCCATTGGATATCACTCGTTTCACCCACACCAGGCTGCTGCTGCTTCAAATATTGAAACAAAGGATGAGCACCTTCTCCATTTACATCCACTTTGGCAAAGACCGGGAAGTTCACGCCATAATTGATCTGGCAGAAGGACTCCGCTTCCTCGCTTGTACCCGGCTCCTGTCCACCAAACTGATTGCAAGGGAAACCTAACACGACCAGACCTTGATCGCGATAACGGTCATAGAGCTTCTGCAAATCACCGTATTGCGGGGTGAGTCCACATTGACTGGCTGTGTTCGCAATGACGAGCACCTTGCCTTGATACATATCCAGCGGCACTTCCTGATTCGCAGTGGTTACTGCTTTGTATGAATATACGGACATTGCTGATTCCTCCTATGACATGGTTTAATTTTTACAATATTGAAAGGCAATCGAACGATAACTAAGAAAGGCACTTGGACTATAACCAGCCTCTGATTAATGAAGCTTGAAAAGATACAGCCCGCACCTGTCTTCCATTATAGCCCTGTTCCATTGCCTACATCAAATTTACCGGGAAGCCACAATCGCCTCATATCGAATTTGCCGCTCAGCTTTACTCAGCTTGGGACAGGTATAACAATAATCCTGACCGCCATACACTTTATAATGCAAACAACAGGTTGATTTCATTAACGTTTTTTCCCCGGGTTGATAGGGACTATCAATCTCTACCGGTTTGAATTTCAGCAGGTTTTTACGCAATCCCAGAATGTCTGGCGACATCGTAATCACATGTTCATATCCCTGAACAACGGCTTCACGCTCATGATCTGTAATGTCCATCTGGGTAGCCAGCGTTTTGAACCATCTCAGGATGGATGCAAGCTGCGCCCACATCTGCCCTATATTTGCCTCGCCAGCCATTGCCACCCCTTCTATTAAAGGCCGGAGCTGGTCTCTGTAATATGATGTGAGCATAACCTGTCTTGCGGCAGAGGCTGCTTCGTTAGAAGCAGATCCACCCTCGTTCGGAGGGGCAGGATGAGCTCGCTCGGTCCGATCTGTCAGTTGAAAAAGGAATGCTGGATATCCGTCCTTGACCACCAGATGCAGCCGGATATTGTCCAGAGAGAGATCTAATACCTTATCACACATGGCATTCATATAATGAATGCCCAGCAGCAATCCGCGAACGGAATGCATAAAATACACAGCTGCAGTTTGCAAGCTGTCCGCACGTAAATGCTCGTTATACGCTGTCAGCATAACTCTCGCCTGTTCCGCGTCGCGCAGCGATGCAAGAGATGCCTCATATGCGGTATCTTGAGGAGTACTCATCGTAAAGCGTGCATACTGCTCTAGCCAGGTATAGTTGATGTCGCCCATAATGGCTGAAACCTCCCATGAATGCGAACGAGCCGCGTGCAAACAACGCACAGCGGCTTCATTCTTATTAATAGAGGACACGCAAGGTCCATTTTAATTCATTAACTGCCTGTAGCCTGAACACGATGCTGCTCTGCACGGCCTGCATGCACCATAGCACTGTTCATCACTTTTTCAGGAGTGACAGGTTTCTGACGTTCACCAGCAAGCGCATATGGCAGACAGAGTGGTACATTCGAACGCGGGTCCATGACGATGTCTGCTTCAATATTAAACACTTCACGCAGTACGTCCGAAGTCATCACTTCAACCGGGGAACCTTGTGCAACGGCTGCACCTTTCTTGATGCCAATCATATGCTGCGCGTAACGGGATGCATGGTTCAAATCATGGACAACCATGACAATGGTACGATTAGCCGTGGCGTTCAGATGCTCCAGCAGTTGTAATACTTCCAGCTGGTGAGCCATATCGAGGAAAGTCGTCGGCTCGTCCAGGAACAGAATATCTGTTTCCTGTGCAAGAGCCATAGCGATCCATGCACGCTGACGCTGTCCACCCGACAGCTGATCAATCGGACGATCATGGAATTCCGTCATGCCCGTCACTTCAATCGCCCATTCAATCATGCGTTTGTCTTCTGCACGCATGGAACCGAATCCTTTTTGATAAGGGAAACGACCATAAGAGACAAGCTCGGTAACAGTCAGACCTTCTGGTGCTGTAGGATTCTGAGGCAGAATCGCAAGCTGCTTGGCAACCTCACGTGTGGATTGCTTATGAATGGACTTGCCGTCAAGTAACACACTTCCTGACTTCGGAGACATAATACGTGCCATCGTCTTCAGAATGGTGGATTTCCCCGAGCCATTGGCTCCAACAAGTGCGGTGATTTTACCTTGGGGAATCTGGATGTTCAGATTCTCAACGATCAGTCTTTCCTCATAAGCGATATCCAGCTTGGACGTCTCCAGACGAAACATGCGATCATCCCTCTCTCATTAATCCCGGTTATGTATTCCGGCTATAGTCACGACAACGAAATTGACAATATATATTGATGTGATATTCTGCATTTTCCGACGCTTCAATCATTTACACGAAAACGATAAATTAACTATACTAAAGATACTGATAATCATTATCACTTGTCAACAGGAAATGCTCTATCTTTTGATAAAATAAGCATTTTCCTAGTCGAATTTGGTGTTCTGCAAGGCGACATGCCACTTATTATATGAGAGTATTTCTCAATGATTCCGTGCTTTTTTTCACTTCGTGAAGCTGTCCTTAGTTTGAATCAATTATTTTATGTCTATATTGTGAACAAACAAGATTATTGGGATGGATTCACCGCAGGTCTTGTTTTATTAAAAAAGATGACCCTGAAACCTGCGCTTCAGGATCACCTCCAGGTACGAATTCTGAATTCAGCTCGGCTCATACATCAAGTCGATTACGATTTTCGAGCCCTGTGCTTCATGCTGAATGCTCACGACATGCTCAGGCTGAACATTTTCCGGCAATGCTATCTGCATGCCATAAGGATACAAACGCTCCGATTCTGCCGCAGTCAGTGGTTTGGAACTGCCTGTGCTGCCGCCAGCAGTCTGACCCTCAGACGAACCCTTGTTATCGGTTTCCCCCTGCTTGCCTGCTTCTGCATTACTGCTGCCTTCCCCCTTCCCCTGATCGGCCTCAGATTGACCGGCTACGGTTGAATCCGACTTCTGTGTTGAACCATCGCTTGGCTGCTGCGTCCCATTCGTTCCGCTAGTTGTGGAATCAGCAGTATCAGCACCCGCAGCACCTTCACTTGTGCCTGACCCGGATTCATTGCTGCTGCCCGCCGAGCTGTCCGGGGACGATGCGGGATCATTCGTTGTGTCCGGCTTTCCAGCAGCGTTCAAGCTTTGCCACTGATCCGTAACGTCGAATTCCTTCATACTCTGATCATCCATGAGCAGCTGCAGTTTACCGCGTTCAAAAGGAATTCCCCCCGTCTCACTTCGAAAACGGATAACCAATTGGGCCGGAGATGCTGTATCTTCCTGCTTAGTGTCAGCAACAATGTAGGCTATATAGTCTGGCAGCTGCTCTTCAGGATTAGCCGGAACCGCAGGCTGCTGCTCGGTAGGGGACTGCGCTTGAGGTTCAGCCTTATTGCTTATCAAGGCATACGATCCACCTGCAATGCCTGCAATGAGGATAATCAGCAGACCAAGCCAACGTTTTTTCTTCCGCCCAGTCAGCATACGCATGAGCGGGGAGGCAAGCTCGGCTTTTGCCCGATCATAGATTGGCTTCATGGCTTTTCCTGCCTTGGCATAATACGGCCTGAATACTGACTTGGAACGAAACGCTTCCCGGTCATGCGACTTGAAGTAGTTGATGATTGCATCTGCATACCCTTTATGTGCATTGGAAGCACGAACAAACATGCGCTGCGAGCCGGACCATTCAAAGAAGGTATACAGGACTTCAGCTTGACCTGTATGACTGCGTACAAATTCGATTAGACCGGAGTAATCCAGCCGATTGCTTCCACTTCCCCCGCGGTAGAATGCCATGGGCAGTGCCTCATACGCTGCGGGTCCCGCATGGCTCTGCAGCTCCGCAGCCAACCAGCGGCGAGTCCAGCGCTGAAGCTCATCACGCTCGGCGAGCGAAAGGGCCTCCATGCTTTCTTCGGCCTTGCCATCCCCGCTGAGCCAGGCTCTGGCGGCCAGCATCATATTGGTTCTTGCCGCAACATCAGAGCCCTGACGTGCAGCCCAATCTCTCACCTCATCTCCATGCTGGAGAATATCAATCTGAAGCAGCTGGTCACGATTCACCCGTTCCAGATCCAGGTCCTCAATCATAAAGAGGTTAATCACATAAGCAAGCTTGTCCGCCAGCTTGGTTAATGCCTCCTGATATACAGGTTGTTTGCCAGAGGCTGTTGCAGTCGGTTGGTCTAATGAATGAGCAGGCTGCTGACCCGGACCGGCCGCAATCGCAGACTGCCCGATATATCCTGTAATCTCTTGCTCCGGTGCGTGATTCCCGGTGATTCGGTCCAGTACACTGACCCGCTGAAGGGCCTTATTGGCAGATTGAACCGGATCAGGTGCAGAGCACAGCCTTTCTCGCAGCTCGGTACAGGATCGTTCAAGTAACAGGGCCGACTGGATGACAGACGGATGAGCTGTAACCCACCGCTGAACCAGCTCAATGATACCAGCGGCGGTCTCCGTTTGTTTCAGTTGATGATCCAGATACGGTTCGAACAGCAGCTTGGTTAACGAGGCATTGGTCAGCACCTTATCAAAGAAGGCTTGATGCAGCTGTACATCACGATCCAGAATGGCATACAGCTCCTGAACAGCACGCATCCGCTTCTGCGCACGCGCATTGTTCACAGCGTAGATAAAATAATCCACAATCCGGATCTTTACCACAGGTGCAGCAACCCGGAAATACTCTCCGATGCGGGAGGCAACCGCTTCCTCGGGTACATTTTCCCGCCGTACGCTGTCCAGCTCCCGGCTGAGCAAGGTCAGAAACAGCTCGTTCAGACGTGAACGCTGCTGCTGTGCACCTTCCGGCTTCAGATACGTCAGCAAACCGCTGAGGACCTCGCTTTTGTTATTCAGATACAAATCCTCCACGCCTTGCTCCAGGCTGTAGAACACGGATAACTCTCCGTAAGCCTCAATGGAAAGGTCGCGTCCAGGCTCCATGCCTGCGAGCATCTCATCGGCAAATTCGTAGAATGCCGCTGCCCTTGCCTGATCCTGCATCAGAAACCATGCGAATTCAGCATATGGCAGCTTCGCTGCCGAAGCATCCGCATGTGTGACACGTCCAGAGACAAGATCAAAGGTGAAATCCTTCTCTGTGTTCCGATCCTTGGGACGCAGTGTGCCGCGCTCTACAAACTGAACGTGAATACCCTTTTTGGCCTGTGGCTCTTTGGCAAAGGTCATGAAGCCAAGCAGCCGGCGGAACGCATAAGGCAAAGCTCTGTACAGCAGACGCAGCAGCGCCTTGGCGGCTGCCGTCACTTCCTCCGCAGCCACATCAAGCGCGATGTAGACCTTGCGGCGTGCAGCGACAGACTGCATCACAGCATAAAGCATGCGTTTGAACATCGTCTCATCAATCTTCAAGGCGCTCAGAATCTGAACAGGTGCTGTGTTCGTTCCGAATCTTTCTTCGCTGTCTGCAGCTGGCACCGATTTTCCTGCTGTTACAGGCAGCTTGCTGAGCGCTGGAAGCTCTGTTCCCTGCTCTATATCATAGGAGGTGGCAAACATCGTATCCAGCCAGTCCACACGCTTCATATACTCTTCCATGGTTGCCGGAGATATAACGTAGTTATGAGCGAAGAAGGCGCTGCGCAGCCCGGTAAAGTCCGCAGCCTGGTACACATTTTGCCCCAGAATCGTCTCGCCGCTCTCCAGATGCAGCATATGCATGGAAGCCGGAAACTTGCTCTCATCCTTCTCTCCTCGACCCGTCAGCTCCGCAGGAGCATCATAGACACAGTAGGGATGAAGCACTTTTTTGATAAAAGAAGGGTCCAGTCCGGGCGAAGCCGCCACCGTATCGAACCCCTCCGTTGTACGGAATACCCCGCGCCGCTCTCTCGTGTACATCTGCTGTTCAATGGGCGGAGTGCTGGAGGAACGCATCATCCCACTCTCCCCTCAATGTATTTCAGCTTGTACAGCAGCCATAGAAAGGGCTCGTCTACCCGGATCGGGCTGACCACACCTTGAATTTTCATATCCACCGGATTGCTGCCCAGTGCAGATACAGCGAAATAAGCGGTGTCCTTGAAGTACACATCCATCGTGCCTTTGAACGGACGATCCACCTTCTCGATAAAACGGCGAATCTCCCCGTCAATATTTTCGAACTCGGTCAGATCAAACCACTCGCGGTGTACCATGTTGCGAAATACGTTACTGTTCGATTTGATGTAATCCCCTTCCTCATCCTTGAGGGAGTGCAGCATGTCACTTTTGGTAAGCACAACAGCTGTCGGGATATTGGTCTTGGCCTTGTCCTGATAAGCGATAAAGTCACCGAACAACGTCAGCACCACATCGCGCGGCTCATCGTATTTGGGCGTCCATTCTCCCGGCTCGCTGCCGAGATTAATCCGAATTTTGTCCCGAATGGAACGAATCTGAAGCGGGTCCACCATAAACAGAATGCCTGCCGAGTTTTTGATATGCTGTCCGTGCAAGCCCAGATAGTCCTGCTCCACCATACCTTCACCTGCCACGTCAAAAAACACCAGCGTCAGCGGCGCTTTATCCTCGTCCTTGAACACAAACTGGAAAATAAAAGGCTCTTGCAGCTTTTCCTTCTGCGTTGAATCCAGCAGATCGCCCCGCTCAAACAGCGGCTCTTCGTAATCGGCACGGAAGCGGCGGCTGATCTCGGCATTCAGCGGCATACACGCAGCATCAAAATGATCGGCTGTATAATGCTGGAGCGTATGAATCAAGGATGTCATATAGACCGATTTACCGACCTGTGATGCCCCGATAATGGATATGATATTGCTCGGGGCCTTGCCCGCCGTTACAGGCAGCTCATTATGACAGTGCGGGCACAAGCGGCGGCGTGTGACTACACCGTAACGATCATTAAGCCCCATCACGATGTTATCCGAATAGATTCGGTGCTCCTCAGGCACGTCATAAGGCGACAACACAGCTTCCATATCAAACACCGTATCCAGCCCAAAGCGCTCCCGGTATCGGTTAAGCTTGACATCTTCCCCAAGGGCGTAGTCCTCGTCATCGTCACGATGATGTGCCGCACGGAACATCACCTCTTCCGGTGAAAATTTGCTGAAGCAGTACGGACATACGATGTCGTAGAACAACGGCCGCTCTTCCGGCTGCTGTCTCTTCAAAAACCGGCTAAAAAAACTCATAGCCACTCCCCTCCCCATATCTGTGTAATACGATCGTCATGAGTGTTCAATCGGATATCAGCCGATAGGCGGCTCCGTATTTAGGGCCGTCCGTGAAGAATAACCTTACATAGTCGTCCTTGGCGACTTCAACGGGCGGCATTTCATTTTTCCCTGGCGCAAAATCACTCACAAACGGATAAACCGTCCCATCCTCCTTACTCAGCGGAACCCCTCCCTGCTTGCGAACATAACAGAGCGCTTCCTTAGGCACAGGTACTTCGGCTGTTACGGTCATGAATACGGTTTTGCGTTTCTGAAAAAAACCGCTCTTATAACGAATGGCAAAGCGGATATCCGCCTTGCCTGCACTTGCAATCCCCTGATTCTCCTCATCCTGCTGACGGATCAGCACAGGTCCGTCCTCCTGCATCAGGCACGCATACACAGTATACTGAATTGCACCAAAACCGGTAATTCGATCTGCATACCCGTTGTTGGCCTTGTATTCCTCTCTCGTATACAGCTTCAGCTTGCCTTGTGCGTGTGAGGACAACGACAAATGCCCCCTATATGAACTCTCGCTGCTGTGATCCTCACTTACTCGATCATCGTTCATTTGGTTGAGCTCAACACGTTCCACATATACCGCCTCCAGCTGTTCCGGCCACAGCCAGCGAAGCGTGCAGCGTCCATCGTCCACCGCAAGTGTCAGCTTGCGAATCCGGGGAGCCGAGGGATCAGCATCTGCATTCATAAACTGCATATTCCATTGACCTCCCCGATGTTAAAATCCTTTGCTGCGTGTGTCTCTTGGTCGTTGACCGAAGCCTTCCGCAGAAGAGGCTCCGCTTCCGGCCTCCCGGCGTCCCCGGCTTTTGCGTGGTGTGTTCTCTTTAATCGGAACAATCCAGGAGAACAGGGTAAGCACCCCTGATAGAATCAGCATTGCGCCCAAACGGACAAAAGCGTCCCCCACGTTGGAGCCGTCCAGTCCCCACTCCAGCAAAAGTCCAGCCAGCAGTCCCGATACGGCACCGCCCACACCAAAACTGAGTGCAAGATGACGGTTATCAAACACAAGTCCTAAAGACACGCCGAGAGCCACACCGATCAACAGCAAGGCGGCAACGCGGAAGATCGCCAGATATACGCTGTGTTCCATCGCACCCGTACGTTCAGTCACCAGCGTACGCTCATCAATCGTATCGTAAATTTGCTGGAACGCGACATTGAGGCCGCCTGCGTCCGGCACATCATAGTACATACCGCCGGTTTGCTGAGCAATGCTCTTGAGCAAATCCGTACCCGAAGGGTCTACCAGGCTCAAACCTACCGTATGGATGGCAACCTGCTCCTGTACATACTGCGGCAAAATGTCCGAGATATCTGCATCACTGAATCCATCGGATAACAGAATAACCACGGTACCTCGTTTCGGGTCCTGTTTTCCCTTGATTAGTTCCATGCCTTCTCTGAGCACCGTGTCAAAATTGGTTCCACCCGATGTGGTCACAATGCTGTCGATCTTGCTGTTCACTTCGTTTTTGGCGGCTTCACTGTCCACAGCAATGAACGGCTGCAGCACTTGTGGCTGATCATGGAACGTAATGACCGCCACCTGCTTGTCACTTTCCATCTGATTGATTAAACTCTTCGCCGCTTCAAACCGCCCGTTATTCGGGTCCGTTTCGCTCATGCTGCCTGAGTTGTCGATCATCAGAATGATATCTTTGACCTGCTTCGCCCCGCCCGGATTGATCTGATACAGCAGCTGCAAGCCGAGTCCAACGACCAGCAGCAGCGCCAGTGTTGCAGGGACAAGCAGCTTCCAGGACAGTCCCAGATATCTAAGCTTCCACGAAGAGCCGTTCAAACGCGGCGAGATCATCTCTGCCAGCAAGCAGAACAGTCCAACACTAAGCGCCACTACGCCAAAATATAATCCCATCAGCAGCAGGCGCGGCATCTCCCCGAGCCACTGACGCAGCATAATTTCTCCTGCCGCAAAACCCACCGCTCCGCCAATCAGGCTGAACAGGACCAGGAGAAGATTGATTTTTCGCTGCATGTCTGCATGCATCCTTTCTTAGAACCTGCCAGAAGCAGGCTGACTTGGTTAACCCTTATCGAAGCGGAGACAGCTTCTCCACAAGCTCCGCAGGGTGAAGCTCATAGCCGTTTTCGGTATACGAATCGTAATACACTTTGCCATTGCGGTAGACCATCAGATCCTCCAGGTGGAATCCGCCCATCAGATTCAGCTTCTCTACACCGCTGCTGCGTTCCTCATATACGACACCCAGCTTGTAGATTCGCGAGGTCTCCTCGGCATGTGCCGCGTAATCCATGAAGGCACTGTGATGATCGCCAAAAAAGTACTTCTCTTCATAGCGATGCTCCTGCGTATAGTCGAATACTCTGATGCGAACTACAGCCTGCTCTTCCAATGTGCGGTACAATCTGCGGAACAGATCATCCCGAGTCAGTACATCCCGATCCCGATAAGTAATCGTCACATTGGCCCGCTGCAGCAGTTCCTCTTCAAATGGCAGCCGCAGCGGCTCCGCAGAGAGCAGCAGTGCACGGCAAACATCCATAAGACGATGCAGCAAGCGGTCACTGCCGATAGCGGCGAGCTGGTTCATATCTCCCATATATCTTTCCTCGAACCATACATCCCGTCCCCGTCTGGCCTCCAGGTCTGCGATCAGTTCTTCCGTCACTTTGCCGTAATACTCCATTACGTTCTGACCGATGTATTCATCGGCAGCAGCAATGCTCTCTTCTGCTGCTGCACGCAGCGTACGCTCCAACGCTTCAAGCGAGACCGTAACCTCGCGGCTGAAGCGGTGCAGCTCTTCCATCTCCGAATCGTAGATACGAAGCAGATGCAGCTCATGTTCCAGCCGTAACAAGTCGACCTTGGGTACGTATACACGCTCCAGCAGACAATCGATCAGATTGCGTACGTTCTGTTTATCACGGAAAAGCGCTCGCTTGATCGGCTGATCCTCTACCCGCTCCTGCTGCCGCTGCTCCAGCAGCGCACGTGCCGATTCGAGCTGCATTGCCTTGTCCCGGATCAGGGCCAGCAGCGCCTCACGCACACTGCCTGGCTCACCGCCGCTCCATGCAGCCCATTGAAAGTAACCCGCCTCAGGGCGTTCCATATGAGACTGCTCTGCCTGACGACGCAGCGACCCGCTGGAGCTGCGCTCACGAACACGCTCCTGCACCGGACGAACAACGTTATCACGGAAGTAGGCTTCCGCTCCCTCTCCATACAGCGCCCGCTCCGCTTCTCGCAAGGAGAGCGGCTTGAGTTCTGCAAAGCTGCGATTATGCGTCATAATTCCGCTCATGCCGCTGATCAGATCATCCCCTGGCAGCAGACCTTCCACTTTCCGCTCCACCGAAGCCGCATCCAGCCCGAAAAAGGCCAGCTTCTCCTTCATGCTCCAGTCCGGCTCCTGCTGCATTCGGCCGAGCAAATAGCGGTACAGATGATATAACACGGTGAGTGCAATCGGTTTGTTCGGCCGCCTGATCTCGGCAAAACCTGCACTTGCATACCCGTGCTGATCGGAGGTGGTGCGGATATTATTTTTGAACGATGTATTGTTGTAGGTGTTTGCTCCTGTGCTGCCGATCGCTGCCCGAGCTTCATGCCCCTCATCCTGCTTGCGATTCTTCAGCAGACAGATGCGGCAGATGATCTCTGCATTTTCGATCCAGCCGCCGGGAACACCGGTGCCGCGTTCGTTTTTGTCGGACAGCACATACACAAGATCATACAGAGGCGCTGCGGCATGTGTGACCGGAATCGAAATCCCGTCCTCTGTCACCAGCAGGCTGCCGCTGAACGTATAGTCCAGCGACTGCATGTAGTCCAGTTCACGCAGAAAGGCAAGCCCTGCTGCGCTCGCATATCCGAAAGACTCCACCTGCTCCATCTCGCTGACCAGTACGTGCAGATCGGTCTGCACCGATTTGAAGGACTGTGCCAGAATCGTCTCGGTCAGCTTGGTGATTTCCGGAAGCAGTACATTCAGCGGATCATCTGCCCGAGTGATTACCGTCACATAAATCCGGTCGAAGGATGAATAAAGACGTCCGTATTCAGCAATACGATTGCTTACCCGCCGCATCGTGCGATTCAGTCCAAAGAGTGCCTCCGCAGACTCATGAAAGCTGAGGTGTACGTCCTTGCGCAGCGTTTTGGAAGGCCGCTGTGCCTGATAGGACGAGAGCGGAAGGTGATGGTATGCTACCTGATCATCATTCGGTGCAGAAGAACTGCCACCTGTCATTTCTTCATATGAAGCATGCATATGAGGCTCAGCCGACATTCGCCCTTCCTTGCGAGATTGCTCCCCGCTTTCTTTTTGCTGCTCCGTGCCGATGTGCACGTAAACTACGCCATCCTCGTTATCCCACTTCAAGCGGTTAATCTGCCTCACGGCAGACACCGCAGGTGCGACCAGATCACCGACAAACAGGAACAGTGCGGGATAATGGATGCTGCTGCGTCCATCCCCCAAGCTGCCCTGGCGTTCTTGTTCAGCCGCATACCGGGCCGCATACTGCTGCAGCTCTCGCTTCAAGCTCATCGCGGTGTACTTGCCAGCATCTGTCCCGGGCGCCGAAGAGCTGTAATTTGCGGCTCCCGCATTGGATCGATCATTCATACGATCAGCCACCTTATTTCAGTCTTCTGCGAATATCGTTCAGCTTCGACGACATCGTTCTGTAGAACTGATAGATGTCTTCCCCGTTCGCCAGTTCAACCCGCTCGTATTCCAGACGATCACGGGATTCCATATACAGCGCAGCCAGATCATCCAGCTTGCTCAGCAGCGGTGTAATATCCTCGGAAGCGGTCAGCTCGTTATCCCGGCGGGAAGCTTTGCGCAGCAGTGTGCTGCGATCCTTCTCGGATAACGCGCGGAAGTTGCCAAACACTTCATATTCCGCGTAGTTGCGGCTCTTCATCAAGTTAGCAAACGGCTCCCATGCGTCCTCCTCCGCATCACGGTCGTAGACGTACAGCGCACCCTTTTTAACAATCGTGTCTGTATACAAGGCTTCGATGAAGCGGTCATACCACTGCTCTTCGTCCTGGTATTGTGCCAGAATGCTTTCCAGCTCAGCCACTTTGGCGGTGATTGCGTTCATCTTGGCCAGTTCCTCACGTACCCGCGCGATCAGCTGCGGAGAGCGTACAAGATTCTCTTTTGCCATATCTTCATTAATGCTTCCGAATATATCTTTTACATCTACTCGCGGCAAACCTTCGGATTGCAGACGCTTCAGTTCAATGACGGCCCGCTTCACCTCACCAAGGTTTGGTGTGCTGGATGTGAGACGCATATCGTATGCAGCCAGCTTGGCAGACAAGTCAAACGGTTCCGTCGTTACGATCGCATACCGATTGCTCGTATTTTCATCCACCGACTTGGCGATGACGATGCGATATCCGAGCGCCTGCTCGAATTCACTGCGAACCCTTGCGTTATACTGCTTCACGCGTGCATTCTCGTACACATCCCCCCAGGATTTCTCCGGAATTGGAGACGGCAGATAGGTCCAGTTATTTTTCTCCGTCTGCACCAAATGGCGTCCAATGCCCTCTTTGTCCAAAATTGTGCGTTCATAGCTCTCTTCATAAACCTTAAGCGGTGTATAAACAAAGAGCGGTACCCCGTTGCGGGTATTCAGCCAGAAAATCCGGTTCCGCACTTCGCTCTCCTTCACGGTAAAGTGGGATTTGCCCACGGCATTGTTCTGGTAGTTGCGAATGCCTTTCAGAATGCCCGGAGCCTGTGCAGGTACGGATACAAATCCCCAGGAAGGGAAGTGCAGACTGCCTGTGCTGTTGCTCAGGTTAAATACCGGCACGGCCTCGTCATCCAGCTTGCCTGCGATGAAACGCTCCACGAATTTTTCAACAGATTCGTCTTTCCCGTATTTAATCACCAGGAAATCCTCCATCGAATGGGTAATCAGGTCACCAAACTTCTCACTCAGAAAGTCGGAGATCGAGCTGACGATATCAATCTCGTTTTCCTTCACCCACTGGCTCGAATTCTCCAGCAGCTCACGCGAGAAGTCGCGGATCAGATCATCCGTATCCCGTTTATCCAGCAGCCCGTCCACCACGCTCACAATATCCGGCACACTTACCACGTTCCAGTAATATGTCTTGTTGCCTTTATGATCCGTCTGCTCTTCGCCGCGTGTTAACAGATCACCGTTCTTGGCAAAGATCGAGCTGAGCGCATTCAGCGTCTCGGTAAATACGTTGTAAATGCGGCTGTTCTCCTGATTCAGCAGTTCATACAGGTCTTCATAGAACTCGATCATCTGGTCATTGCGTTCCACATCGGCATGCAGCCAGTACTCGTGAATTTTAGCTTCTATATAAGCATTCTTTTTCTTCTCTTTGGAGACAAAAGCACTCTTCGCATCACCAAGCTTCTCTTCGGACTGCTCCTGAGCCGCTTCAATATCCCGTGGAATACGGAAGGCATTCTCGCGCAGCGTTTCGATGTACGACTGAATCATTTTCAGTACACAGAAGCCTTTTTCGGTATAAATCAAACGAGATACATAGAATGGCCCCTGTTCAGGATGCAAAAACATACGCCGGATCTGCTCTGTGAATTGACCCGCAATCTCGCCCGGCAGCTGTTTCTTCGCCTTGATGTATTCCTCACGGGCACGTGCCAGGAAGTTCTGCTCCAGCTCTGTATCCATGTTGACGACCTGGGATTTCACCACGTTGCCGTACGATAATCGTTCGCTGTTCTGGTAACCCGGCAGCGGTTCAGGTACACGGGATTCGAAGGCCTTGACCACACTTTCGAGATCGATGCCCAGCTTGCGGGCAAACTTCTCGGTATCCTCCTGATTCGGTGCTTTGGAGAACATGGTGCTCATTTTGTCAAACATCCGGTACGCCAGATACGTGGTCATCTCTTCAATCGGCAGTACAGCAGACGAAGCACCGATGATATTGTAATCATAGTTGGCCGGGTACACCTTGTTCATCTGTGCGATGTTCGTGCGAATGTTGCTGATATAGTCATGGATGGCAAATTCCTCGCCTGACTGCTTCTCTTCGCTGGAGATAAAGTTGGTGATATTCTCCGCGGTAACGTTCATGCAGTAGTCGTATGCGTTCTCCAGCAATTTGCCCTCTGTATTCGTCGCCGAGATCAGGTGACACAGGTTAAATGGCGGCAGCGGCGAGTTTACAGTCAAAATATTGCCGTACTTCTGCGTAAACCGCTCACCGCGGCTGTCCACGTTCATCCAGTAATCCAGCTCTTTGAGCGCAGCATAACCGTTCTTGCGAATATACTCGCGTGTGTGCTCGCTCAGGCTTTTGTTGGACAGGTTCACGTCCGGCGTGAACAAGTAACCGAGCGTGTTGACGCGGTCAATACCAGCCGAGCCGTGATCCCGCTCGATGATGCCGCGCACGATATAGGAAATATCGAGGAAGCAGCCGCTGCCTGTACCCCCGGATAGACCGGTGAGCAGGAATACCATCAGTTTTTTGTTTGTGCCAACGGACAGCGTCTTAATTTTCTTATCGATGGCCTGTACCACTTGATTAATCTTTGTAAACAGCAGCAAACGTCCTGCCTGACGCACCCCTGCTGCTCCGTTCATGCCATCTGTAATGCTTAGCTCAGGGGATAGCCAGTCCGTGATATACGGCTCCAGCACACTGCGATTCTGCAACAGTCCTCCAATCTCGGCATTGGACAGCAGTACAAATTCGTTGATCGGATCAAGTCCGATACCTCTGTATTTCTTCGCCCGATCCTGTTCGTTTGTCTCGAACGCCAGAAATTCAACGTTGTCGGGCTTCTCCATCTTTTTCTTGGACACCGGGTCCTGCGGCAGCTTGAAACGGCGGTTAATCTGGTATTTCAGACGCAACAGCGCGTCAATCCCCGTTCCGCCCAGACCGATAATCAGAATCGGGTTATCAATCGTATCCACTCTGATTTTCTCACTGACAATACCTCCGCCCAGTGATACATCCAGCTGTTGAATATGTTCTCTAACAATCGGTTTCATTCCATGTCCTCCCTTATTTAACGATGAATACTTCAATTAAAAGATTAGAAATGTCATTTACACTTGCCACTCCGATGACAGAGCAACCTTCCGATCGCTGTTATTCCCGGATTTTTTGATTTATTTTTTAAAATGTGAAAATCCGGTAATAACGGCGAACGCTCCGCTTCTTCAGGTTTTCTCTGTCCTCTCCGTTCACGTGTAAACAATTAGCCCAACTTATACTGGTATTCCTTTAAATCAAATCATCCATTTAAAACAAATAATCAATTTAAACCAATATACCTAACAATCAATTTACACCAAATATTCGATCAAAATCGTTTTATCCGCCTGTTGCAGCGGGATGCTCAGCCGATCACCGTTCTTCAGTTCAACGCCTGAGCTTGCATCTACTGCACGCCCGGATTTCTCCAGCGTACCTCCTGCGGTATTGCGGATGATCAATCGGTCTCCATTGCCAGGCGTGAAAATATATTTCTCGGTTTCCTTCAGCTCAGGGTCAAGCTGCAGCAATTGATGCAGGTGGAACTTGCCCCGGAAGGATGCCAGCTTCTTGTATTGCGGATAAGACTTGTCCCCTGTGTTCTCATCCCGAACCTCAACGATGATCTGACCTACAAAACCGCGGTTTTTGCGTTTCAGCCAGCCCATCAGGAACCAGCCTCCTACCGCCACCACGATCAATGCGATCACGCCCAGAATGACAGGCATCCAAGGGAACGGCTTGTCATTGGCAGTCGCTGGCGTTGTCGGCTGTGCCTGACTTCCGCCCGCTCCACCAGCGTTAACGATGATCGGTGTACTTTCACGGTAGAAGCTGTCTTCCTCCGCACGAATAATCAATTCATAGTTATGATTGTCAGGCACCTCGAATGTGCCAGTAAAACCGGAGCCTGTGTTTTTGAGCGACTGCTGCTCGGTCTTGCCTGTATCCTTGTCCTGGACAACCAGCATCGCCTTCATATCCGCATACAGGTCATTATCCTGAAGCGGCTGTCCGCCGTTTTCCAGTCTCGCGGCCAGATCAATCTTGTCGCCTTTCGTATAGGACTTGGTCTTAATTGGGTCCGCAACGAGCTGAAGATCGTAGTTAAACAGCAGGTTGATATCAATGCTGTCTTTCGGAGCCCCTTTAACCCGAAGCTTCCAGTCACCCTCCTGCGGCTTCAGCAGCTTCACAAGAGAATAGCTTTTGGACGTCGACAGCTTGGCTTCTTTGGAATTCAGATTAATGCTCTTGCCGGAAGGATCGGTTAACTGTACCTGTACCGGCTTCGAGGACATGATGGAAATATTGGCTTCGAGCACGCTGTCGTTTGGTACGTTCACGGTAACTTCCTGATAACTGCCGTTTGCGGTTACGGAGGGCAGCTTCACCACATTGAGCTTGGCATGATCGGCAAAGATTTCACTTAAAATCTGAGGCAAATCATCCGGTGTATCGGTAATGAATGACTTGCCTCCTGTTTGCTTGGCAAGGTCTGCAAGTGCATTTTTGTTCAGCTTGCCATCCGCATTCAAGCCAATCGTGTAGACTGGGATACCTTTGGCCTGCGCATCCTTGACGGCTTTCGCCAGATCAGCATCGGATTGAGCCTGTGTGCGTCCTTTGCTTTTGTTAAAGTCGTTGTTGCCATCGGCCAGCAGCACGATCATCGGTGAATGAGACGGATCAGCGCCATGGTTCAAGATGTTCATGGCCTCCGCAACGCCTACTGAAATATCGGTGTAAGGCCCTCGGCCGAGCTGGTCGATGAAGTCCTTCAGATTGCTTTTGTCTGCATCCGACTGAATTTCCAGCATTGCCTTTTCCCGCTCCACCTGATCGGTGTAAGCAACAATGCCTACTTTATCGCCAACGGTTGGCAGCATATCTATAAACATTTTCATCGCTTCGTTACTGATCTTGTCGCGATCACTTGTATTCATGGAGTTACTGACATCGGCGACCAGCACCGCGTCAATTCCACTTGTCTGCGTCTGAGCCGCTTCCGCTTGGGGAAGCAGGGCTGAAGGCAGCAGCAAGGTCAATAATGCCAGCAGAACCAGAGTTCCGCTGAGCCAGCGTATTTTGCGTGTCCGCAGCATGGGGTGTACTCCTTTACGTTTGAGATTAAAATGGGAATAGTTTATTATAGGCGTCAAGCCTTAAAGAAATCTTAACAGTCTTCTAATAAAATCTGAAAAGCACCCCTATTCTGAGTTACAGTTTTGTAATGTTTGACAAAAATCGACGATTCTAGGTCTTTTGTTGGAACTAATATTCCAACTATGGAAATATGATATAGTTATTGCCACCAAACTGCAATATAACAGCGCTTGGTTTCTCAAGCCTTGGAAAGGGACGGATTATGGTTACATACGTATGCCTCGCCATATTGTTTCTTTTTGTCGTTATCAAAATGATCACATTCCAGCTGCATCGCCGGAAGCCGGTTTCCCGTGAAGATACGGACCGCACCCTATACAACATTCTGAATGGCGGGCGTGATGGAGCATGAGCACGAAAAAAGTAGTTTCTATCCGGCCATTTAACCGAACGACATATGCCTTCGAAAAGTTGCACGTATGCAAGCGCTGCGGGCAGTATACTTGCCTCTGGGAAGATCACTGCACCTCCTGCGGGCGCAAAACACTTGTTACCATACAAGAGAAAGCAGGTTCCCGGGTAAAACGCCGCATGGTGCGTGATGTTTTGCTGGTTATGCTCATCGGCGCAGCTGCCGTTTATTTCGGTGAGACGCTGGACCAGTCCATGATTGCTGCTACAGTGACTTTGCTGCTACTCGGCGGCCTGATCTTCTTGCAGCAGCGTGCCTTCCCGATTGAAAAGCTGCGTCAGATGAAACGTATGCTGCAGCTGAACGAAGAAGGCGTGCGGCAGGGCATCAACCGCAACTGGGCTTTGGTTGCCGAAGCCCGCAAAGAGGACGAGGTCCTCGCCTACGAGATGCTGCGCGAGATCGGCTCGCTGGTCAACAATGACCGGATTCGGCTGCAGCAGGTGGCGCTGCTGCAATCGTTTGTCCTGCGCAGCGACATGGATCTGCAGCTCCGGCCACTTCTGCTCCAAAACTTCGAGCGGCTGCTTGCCGAATATATCGGCGAAGTTGCAAAGCTGAAGCCGGAGCTGGTTCGTGAAGACGCGATTCGTTATATCGCGACGTATGAGGTTCACATTTTACAGCTGCATAACGGTATCCAGATTCTGACCGCCGTCGCCGCAGCTGCCGTACGCAAAAGCAAATATATAGAACTGTTTCCCAGCCTGATTACCCGTTACGCTCGCTTTATGCCGAAAGACCGTTTTATGCGGCTCTATCACACCATCGAGCGTTATCCATCCAAAGCACGCGGAGGTCTCGCCGAGTCCGTGGGCCGAGTGTATAACGAGAAGTACCGGGATTCGTATGCCGATGTTCAGATTTGATGAGCAATCAGCCAAGGCTGGCAAAATGGCAGAACACTACGAATGTAAACGGAAGCGTATCATGTCAAACAAGTGAAATAATGCAAAGTTACTCCCTATATATAGACGAGCCTATCACTCCGTATCCCTGCATCCTTGCGATTGTTCCATCCTTAATCATATAAGTTCCAAGCAGAAAACACCCCGTCCTTAGGTCTAGGATGAGGTGTTTTGTTACCTAGACCTGAGAATGAGCTATTTAGTGAAAAAGGGCCGATTGCCGCATGATCGTTGTAATCAGTAATGATTAAACAGATACGGGGATGCGGAAAAAGCGGAACTTGCGAGGTACGTAGATGATGGAGTGCCTGGGGATTGCGAAGCACGAGAAAGCCGCTGGATGGTGGAACGCACAGGATTGCTCAGTTGGGGATGATGTTGGGGGGAGGAGTGCACTGAATTGCCTGGCTTGGGGAAAACCTTGGGGGAGGAGAGTACTGAAATGTTCGGCTTGGGAAAGACGTTAAGGGAGGGGCACAGGAATTGCTTGGCTTGGAGTTGACGTTGAGGGAAGGGGTACACTGAATTGCTAGGCTTGGGGAGAATGTTGAGGGGAGCGGTACACTATCGCTCGGCTTGGTGATGAGTTGGGGGAGGGGGCTCTGAATTGCCAGGTTCGGTGAAGGCCGTTGGGGAGGAGCGCTCGGATTTAGTTTCTCTTTCGGACGCTAACGATTCGAGAACACCTTATTTGCGCCAAATCTGCCTCCTGAAAATTGTAACGATTCTCAGTAACCTTATTTATCCAATATGACCTCATTTTTCTTTTCTTTCGCCCGATATTCGCCAAATAGCGCTCCTACGAATCGTTAAAACTCCCCATCCCCCAAAAATGCCTAAATAAGACTTCTGGGGATCGTTAGCGCTCCAAAGTTCGTTTGGATGAGGCGCATACTAAATTGCCCGGCTTGATGAAGGGTGTTGGGGGAGGAACGCAAGGGATTTAGTTTCTCTGCGGACGCTAACGATTCGAGAACACCTTATTTGCGCCAAATCGGCCTCCTGAAAATTCTAACGATTCTCAGTAACCTTATTTCTCCAAAATGACCTCATTTCGCCCTCCTTCTGCCCGATATTCGCCAAATAGCGTTCCTACGAATCGTTAAAACTTCCTCCCCCCAAAAAATGCCTAAATAAGACTTCTGGGGATCGTTAGCGCTCGAAAGTTCATTTGATGAGGAGTGCACTAAATTTGCTCGGCTTGGGATGACGTTGGGTGGAGGAGCGCTCTGAATCGCTCGGCACGGTGGAGGTCGTTGGGGGAGGAGTAATGTGAACGAAGCTGCGAGATACCAAGGTAATTGTGGAGGGATTATGAGTTGTTACGGGAAGATGTAAAACGGATCAAAGCTCAGTGATTACCGATATAAAATACGATGAGGGTATGGCGGTCACGGCTTGGTCAGATGCAAGGGTTGTGAGCTGGAGCAATATTTACCTGTGTAAATAAATGCATGTGTGTTTGTAAAAAAAGGGCCGCGACGTGGCTCCGTCGCGACCCCTGGTCCGAGCGTTCGGTACATTTTGTACACGAACACTCTCGGTATGTGCCATGCTGCACCCGCTAATGCGGTGGCATGGCTAAGCTTGCTGGCGCAATGTGCGGCTGCTGCCGCTTGCGCCCAAGAAGTTACCGCCCGCGACGAGAATCGCGGCGGTCGCCCCTGCCCGGACCGCGTCCCGCGGAGTCCGGGCGGCCAGTGCCAGCGCCGCCGCGCCCAGCGGTGCGCTTGTCGGCGCTGCGGCCAGCCCAGCCGCTGCTGCTGCGCTCTTCGCCGCGGCTTGCACCACCGCGGCCACCTTGGCCCGTGCCGCGGCTGCTGCCACTGCGGCCCTGGCTTGCGCCGCCGCGACTGCTGTCGCTGCTGCGCGCCGAACCGCGGCCCGCGCTGCGCTCTTCGCCGCTACGGCCGCCACTGCGCCCACCGCTTCGGCCGCCTGCTCCGCCGCGAGAACCCCGGCCGCTGCGACCACCGTCTCTGCGGTCGTTCCGGCCAGAGCCGCGACGGGCACTGCCTGTCCCGGCAGAGCGGCTGCCACGCTCCTCATCGCCTTCGCTATGAATGGAGCGGCGTGCGGCTCCCGTAGAAGCCACTGGACCTTCACTTGTCCACTGGATACGGTTCAGCTTCTGATTCGTGCCTTCCTCAATGCGGGCAAGCTCCGGTCTGTCATGCTGGGTGGCAAATGTCACCGCAAGACCTGTACCGCCCGCACGTCCCGTACGGCCGATCCGGTGGATATAACTTTCCGCATCATGAGGGATGTCATAATTGAATACGTGAGTAATTCCTTCCACGTCCAGTCCACGTGCCGCAACATCTGTAGCGACAAGCACCTGCAGCTTCGCATCACGAAACTTCTTCATGACATTTTCACGCTTCGCCTGCGACAAGTCACCATGAAGCTCATCACTGTCATAGCCTGCTTCACGCAAATCCTCGTTCAGCTTCGATGCCCGACGCTTCGTCCGGCAGAAAATAATCGCCAAATACGGACGATACGTATCAATCATGCCGCAAAGCGCAGCAAACTTGCCACGATCCGTGCATTCCAGCACCTGCTGGCGAATCTGATGGATCGGGATCACTGACTTGGAGGAAACTTTCACGTCCTCCGGGTCCTTCATATAGTTTTTCGCCAGCACACGAATGCCCTTCGGCATCGTTGCCGAGAACAGCATCGTCTGACGTTTATGCGGCAGTTCACGAAGAATCGTCTCCACATCGTCCAGGAAGCCCATGTGCAGCATCTGATCCGCTTCATCCAGCACCAGTTTTCTCACATTATCCAGCTTCAGCGTACCGCGGCGCAGATGATCCAGCAGACGGCCCGGTGTTCCTACAACGATCTGAGTTCCGTTATTCAGCTTGCGCAGCTGCTTCTCCACATCTTGTCCACCATATACGGCAAGCACATGAATCTTGTCATCGTTCGCTGTCAGCTTCTTCGCTTCTTCCGTAATCTGCAGCGCCAGCTCACGCGTTGGAGCAATGATCAGCGCCTGCGGGGAGCGGTCGGATACGTTAATTTTCTGAATGATCGGCAGCAAAAAGGCGAGCGTTTTGCCCGTGCCCGTCTGTGCCTCGGCAATAATATCACGTCCACCCAGCAGTACCGGAATGGAGCGTTCCTGTACCGGAGTCGGCACGGCAATGCCCTGATGCCTTAATACCTCGCACCATTCCGGGCGAATGCCTAATTGTTCAAAGTTTGTCAATCGTTACACCTCTGTATGTTCATTTAGATAAGTTCATTTCATAGAAAAACCCAGTGACCTGAGACATGATGCGCAAGGCATCCCGTATTGACTTGAATTGTCTATTTCCGCGGCTAATTTCCGAATACGAGCATGCACTTATTGCTTACGCCGGGTAATGTAACGCTAGTCACATCTATATCTGTTTCGGAAGGTATACCCACGTTCAAACTAGTTTTCCTGAATTCAACGCTGCTTATGAAATGAATTTTTAAAAAGCAATCCACCGTTGCTCTTCTTCTCCATACCCTGTAGTTTACACGTTCATCCATCAAAACAAAAGCGAAACTGAGCTACCGCACCAACTTGTAGCAAAAGAGCTTACCTGCTCCGGCCATTTTTACAATAAAGTTCAATCCGTCAGATGTAATCAACTCGTACCATGGGCAGCAACGGAAACAAACCGTTAGATGGATAGAGAGTTGGTCACCAGAAGTGAAAAGCATGGGATTGCAGTATAAAAAAAGATTATCTTCGCAGGCCGATGCATTTCGCTGACTGCCCCCTATAAAGGTTCTTGCTGCCTAGCAGCAGCTTGAGATGCTGGTCATACAGTTGTCCGGAAAACGGATTATTTTAGCATTTATTTTGTTCTCCGGAGGTAACTTAACCCGGTAAAATTGCGTTGATTTTAATGTAAGGTCAGCCAGCATACGCCCCTAAAGCCAGTTTTCTCAGTGCAAGTCACCGTTATGGCTATAAGCTGAACCATTTTATTTACACGTTAACGGAGAGAGAAAAAAGCTGAAAAAGTAGAGCTAAAAGCTCTCTGCAGAGAAAGATGTATCGGAAAAATAAGCTACGCCTTTTATTACGGACTCCCCTTCAGAATAGGAAATCGAAAAAATCCGGGGATAACAGTGATTACCGTGATTGAAAGGTTATTCTAGTCATTGAAGTAAACTGTGTAAAATCCTTTAGATATAGAATGGAACAGGAGGAATATTGTTATGCACAAAAACAGTCTACGAAGATGGTTGATGTGGGGACTCCTCGGCATTGCCTTGATGATCTTTCTTAGTTTACTATCCATCCTGAACAATGTCGGTTACAGCAATGTAAAGCAAATCATACGTTTGGAGACCAGCGGCCCTTCCATGATCCGCATCGAACATCCCAAGGAGGGGATGGAACGTTATCTGACCAAAGATGAAAATGACCCTCAAGAGCGATTGAAGTCACGTATGTCACGTGAGGGCTGGGCATATGAACAGCAGGAGGGCTCCGGTTATTTTTTCACCAAAGACGGTCAGCAAACGATTGTGACCCTGAAAAGATGGAACCATTTTTACGTTATCTATAATATCAAGGCGGGAGTTGTGAACCTGGAGGGGTAGCTAAATGAAGTATTGAACCAGCAGGTAAGTTCTAACGATCCCCACAAACCTTATTTGCCTCATTTTTGCATGATCCACAATCTAACGATTTCCAGAAGTCTTATTTCGCTAAAAATATGAAAAAAAGCCCCCGATATCAGCAAAATGAGCTAAATAGCGTCTCTGTGAATCGTTAGAAAATTAACATGCTTGAATTCGCCCAAATAAGGCTTCTCCTGATCGTTAGCGCTCGTGGCTCACAAAAAACGGCCCCCTACCGGGCCTAAACCCGGAAAAGGAACCGATAGAACACCATATGACGTGTTACACCTACCAATCTTGTGCCTGTCAAAACCTGATCCTCTGTTAATTTGTTAATTTGTTACTCGTCTGAATTGTTATTGTTCGTGTGTCCGACACTCTGGCACCTGGTTACTTTAATACTTAGACTTTAATACTCGGTTAATTGTTGTTTGCTCGAAACTTGAACATTTGGGCATTTGGTTACTTTGACACATTGTTACTTTCTTACTTGGTCTAGTGTTATTCTTCGTGTGTTCATCACCCGGACACTTGGATACTTAGATTTTGATACCCGGTTAGTTGTTTGTTTGCCCTAAACTTAGGAACTTGAATATAATGCATTATTTTCCCTTTTGTTCCCACACTCGAGCTACTGCTATTGTTAGTTACTCCCCTACCCAAGCTATTGCTATTGTTAGTTTCTCCCCTACTCGGGCACTTGTTCACTTGGTCAATTCGCTGCTTGCTTCCTTGCCCACCTTGTTGGTTTGTTCCCGACCTGAGCATATCACCTAACTGTAGCTGCGACGTACCATTTTTGCTGCTGAGTCAACCTAACCTGCAACAGATTGCTTACGCACCATGCCCTTCAACACCCGCTCCCGAAACTGCGAAGCCGCTGCGCTCCAGCAGGCGAGAGCTTTCTTCGTTCAAGCCGCGTAGATGTACGGTTTTGCCCAGCTTGGCGTATTTGAATTTGACTTTGCCTATCGCGACAACCGCCGTGTTATCCCAGATATGTGAACCGCCAAAATCGATCGTGATTTCCTGCGGATCAGCCTCTGCGTTAAATTCATCCACAAAATGGGACGAAGAACCGAAGAAGAAAGGTCCATGCACACGGTATACCTTTTGGCCCTGTTCTTTCTCGGCCTGTACACGAATTTTGGTCTGCTTCCAGCCAAAATGAAGCACGCTGAGCACCACACCCACCAGCACCCCAAGGGAGAGATCATGGGTGTAGACAACGATCGCTACAGTTACCACCATGACGATTGCTTCCGCACGGGGCACACGGGCAATATTTTTAACAGAGCTCCAGTCGAAGGTACCAATACACACCATAAACATAACCCCAACGAGCGCTCCCATCGGCACCTGCTTCACCACACCGCTGAGCAGTAACAGCAAAATAGCCAAAAACGCACCAGCTGTAAATGTCGACAATCTTCCGCGTCCACCTGACTTCACATTAATGACCGACTGACCGATCATTGCACAGCCGCCCATGCCGCCAAACAGCCCGTTCACAAAATTTGCAATGCCTTGACCGCGTACTTCACGGTTTTTGCTGCTCTTGGTCTCCGTCATCTCATCCACAATGGTTGCAGTCAGCAGCGACTCCAGCAAACCGACCAGCGCCATCGTAAACGAATACGGCAGCAGAATCATCAGCGTATCCCATGTCCACGCAATATTCGGCAGATGGAACATCGGCAGTGTGCTTGTCAGATTCCCCATCTGGCCTACCGTTTTCACATCGAGATGAAAAACAACCGTAATAATGGTCATAACAATAATCGCAATGAGCGGAGCCGGAACGGCCTTGAAAAAGCGTGGCAAAATATAGATAATCGCCAGTGTGCCCGCCACCATCACATACATGATCCAGTTTGCTCCTGTAAAATGCGTCAACTGCGCCATAAAAATCAGAATCGCAAGGGCATTCACAAACCCGGTCAAGACCGAATGGGGCACAAACGTGATGAATCTCCCTACTTTAAAAATGCCTAAAATAAACTGAATGACACCCGTCAAAATCGTCGCTGCGAAGAGATACTCCACGCCATAATCCTTGACGAGCCCTACCATTAGTACCGCCATTGCTCCTGTAGCTGCCGAGATCATGCCCGGTCTGCCGCCTGCAATGGAAATGACGATGGCAATCGTAATGGATGCATATAACCCGACCATGGGATCAACTCCTGCAATGATCGAGAAAGCGATGGCTTCCGGAATAAGCGCCAGCGCTACCGTAATGCCTGCGAGCACATCTCCGCGGATATTGCCAAACCACTGTTGTTTTAACGTATTCATATATTGTTGCCTTGCCTCCTAATGTATATCTCGTATTTGCACGAGCGATCCAGCTGAAGAATAACAGAAGCCGTAAACACCTGATCGATCACACGACAGAACCTCAGGTCGTCCACTGGCATAAACAGCACAAAATTAAGGACGAGCTGCGCAATCAACGCACACTGTCCTGAGTTATCACAGACTGCCCCCATAAAGCTTAGCTATACCTATTAACCCAGAGAGGGTTATACAGCACTACGGAAACAGAACCGGAATCGTTAAACTCTCCAGCTTCCCTATCCATGATACATTATGCCGACCGAGCTAACTGTTGGTATTGTTTACGTTTGATATCGCTCTGTATGTTTGGTATTGCTCTGTACATGCAGCATGGTCCACACTTCTACATTCCGTTCCGCAAACGTTTGGTAAAAGCCACCATACCATTGCCGTTCCTGGTTGTACTGACTGCACTTCCATTAAACTGTTCAGCTGCGCTCCTGCTTGTAACATCATTGAATATGGGTTTGACCTTATTCCTTAATGAATATTGGCTCGTCCCTGTCCCCTTAGTGACTGTTGATTCACTTCTATCCCGTCAATGAATGTTGGTTTGCCCCTGTTCCTCCAATGATGTTCTGTGGTTTTCCTCTTTCAGAAAAACCGGGTCCGTTCATCTACTGACCTATTATTATAGTCATATCTGTCCATATGTACGAATGCGTTTATCTGCAAAAATAACCCCTCATCTTCTCTTATCTCTACGTTGCGAGCATTATCTCTTTATTTCGATATATATCTATACTATCACTAGTCTTATTCCTATGAGTTTATATGAGGTCAATGGTGCCTCCACAGCATCCAAAAACAAAAAAACGCAAGGAACCTCTCCAAGAGATTGTCCTTGCGGTGTCTTATTGCTGTATACATGAACGATCTGGCCTTCTGTCAAAGATCTGTAAAAACACAGTCCCATGCATGCGACCACAGTAGCTCAGTAGCTTACCACATTATCATGAACATAACGCCGGGGAGCAGCATGTGCCGGGAGCTGCACGCTGTGCGCCCCTTGCTCTTACACCTCTCCACCATACTACACCCGGCTAGAACCTGCCCGATTTAAATATCGAATACAGCAGAAATGCCACCATAAGGATCGCCACGAGAAAACCAAGCTCAATCACCGGAATATCCCACAGCATCGTGGACTGGTGACTGATTGAAGAACCGATAATAAGTCCAACCATGATGATACAGAATGCCAGCAGGACGATGCTGAATGATAAACGATTACTGATCTGATCCAGTCGGCGCATAAGCAACTCCAGCTCGGGTACACTGATCTCCAGCCTGAGCTTGCCTTTACTAATAATGGAGGAAAGCTGGCGCAATTGCTCTGGCAGTCCCATGACACTTTCCGCCATATCTGCCGCGCTGCGGAACAACCGACTTTTGATGCGTCCTGCGCTAAAACGTTCCTTCAACAGCTTTCGCCCGAACGGCTCCGCCATATCCACGATACTCAAGGTAGGATCAAGATGTTCAATAACCCCTTCCACGGTCAGCAAGGATTTGCCCATCAGCAGAATGTCGGCTGGCATGACCACGCGATGCTTCTGCGCAACGCCGAACAGGTCATTCAATGCCTGGCCCACACTGATTTTGGAAAAAGAAATATCATAATACTTGGAGCGCAGCTTGTCCAAATCACCATGCAATCCGCGTATATCCATATCATCCGGCATCATGCCAAGCTTCTCAATTGCCCGGATCATGCTGTCGGTGTCCTTGCGCATCAGCCCGATAATCAGCGAAGCAAGATGTTGTCTCATTTCTTCACTCAGACTGCCCACCATGCCGAAGTCAATAAAAGCCAGGCTTCCGTCCTTGAGCACCATCAGATTGCCTGGATGCGGGTCGGCATGAAAGAAACCATGCATAAAAATCTGATTCAGCAGTGCATCAACCAGCCGCTGTGCAATGTTGTTCAGATCATGACCTCGCTGGATCAACTGCTCCCGATCATTCAGCTTGATGCCTTCAATGTATTCCATGGTCATTACGCGAGAAGACGTCTGATCCCAGTAAATGACCGGAATTTTCACCTTGTTATCCTGTAAATATTGCTGCGCGATCTTCTCCGTGTTACGCCCTTCTACTGTGTAATCCAGCTCTGCCAGCAGTGCCTGGGCATACTCTTCAACCATCTGGGGAATCTGATACTGCTTCACCCAATCCCAGCGCTTCTCCGCCATCGCGGTCAGTTCACGTAAAATATCCAGATCACGCTGCACGATCCGCGATATACCCGGGCGTTGAATTTTGATCGCGACAGCCTCACCGCTTCGAAGCTTGCCCAGATGCACCTGACCGATGCTGGCCGCTGCCACCGGGGTATCCTCGAACCGGGAAAAGATCTCCTCCAGCGATGTATCCAATTCCTGTTCCAAAATACCCCGTGCCGTCTCTGAAGAGAACGGCGGGACCTGATCCTGTAATTTTACCAATTCATGAATAACAGACTCCGGCAGCAGATCTGCTCTTGTACTCGCAAGCTGCCCCAGTTTGACGAATGCTGGCCCCAGCTCCTGAAGCACCAGCCTGATGCGCTCGCTCAGCGTTTTGGTCGGCTGCGCTTCACGCGACATCCATCGTCTTGGCAGTGCGAGCAGCTGGAATAATCCAAGCTCCTCGACCATATAACCGAAGCCATGACGCACCAGCGCCATGGCAATTTCCCGGTATCTGCCGACATGTTTGATCCGCACAGCCATCTATTCGATCTCGTTCCCTTTGAGAGGAGGTGAATCTTCGGAAGGAGCCGGGGTTTCATTACCTTGAAGCTGCGGGGTCTGACTGTGACCGAGTTCAGCCAGCTTTTTCTCAAGTACAGCCACGCGCTGCTCCAGACTGGTCACGTCACTCTCCGATGCAACGCCTGCTTCCTGAAGCACACGTTTGACCTGCTCCTGAATGACACGTTTCAGCTGGCTCTGTTCTTCATCTCCGCGCTCCATCAACCGTTCAATAAAGGCTTTGGATTCACCAGGCGCAAGCTCTCCTCGTTTAACCAAATCATCCACGGCTTTTTCGATTTTTTCCTTGCTGACTACGGTAAGACCAAGACCTAACGAGAACGCCTTCTTGAACAAATCGCTCATCTTATTCATCCTCCTCTTTGTTGTTTATATATTATACCTTTTCAACCCCTGCATGCAAAAAGGAGACCGCGATTACACGTACCGTGCTGCCCATTTGCCTGCCTGCAATACCAAACGACGATACATTTCATTAGAAAAGGATGGAACAGAATGTCCTGGCATTAAATATACGATTCGACCAAGCCCATATTTATGAGCCCAGGCTGCCGGCTTTGGACCTTCTTTGGACTGATACTCCAGCAAAATTTTCGTTTCGGCAAAGGAGCCAAATTCAAACTCGTACGGCTCTTCTTCCATTGTGAAATCGGATATGCCCTCCGTGACCGGATGACTCTCCGCTGTCACCGTAAACTCCAGCGGTGCGTAAGGCGGATGATGCAGAAACTTGGCACCGATCATCTGCTTTAATTCATAACGATTCTGGAGCGAAATTCCGTTATGTAAAATAACCAGCCCGCCCCCGTTGCTCACATAGGATAACAGCCCTGCTGTCTGCTGAGGGGAGACTTTCCCTCTCCAATCGTCCATGTATGAAATACACACATCAAACCCGGAAATATTTTCAAGCAGAAGCATGTTGCGGTTCTCACTGCACTGAACTGTAATTGTATCCTGAAAAATCCGGCTGATCTCCGCATCTACCCCTTGCAGCGGATGCCAGTCTGGATGAGTATAATCCCCTATTAATAATGCCTTTTTGCGATGATCCATCATCATCATCTCCTTTCATGTCGTCCCGGCTCGTCTGAACTCTTCTTCATCAGCACCATCGGTAATCTATCCGTAAAGCACACGTAGAAGAACCACTACCAGGGCAGCCTTTCCCCTCTGTAATCTACATATGCGGGCTGTTCTCCCTTGAATTGTTCATGGGTCGATCCGTGCTGCAATATGCTGTGCTGACGCACCAGGTGTCAGATCAGCGGAAGCATCCAGTTTGCCCCTCATATAACTCTGTACCCAGCCCGGATGCACCAGTATCACTTGTCCGCCCTCTTGCTTCAGTCTATTGTGTATCAAACGTGCCTGCATATTCAAAGCCGCCTTCGACACGCAATAGGCAAACCAGCCATCCCGGCTGCACTGCTTAATACTGCCTGCCTCGGAGGAAATATCGACGATCAGCTTGGTCTGGCCTTGAAGAAGGAGGGGCAGCATCGCTTGTGTGACACGCAAAGAACCCAAGGTATTGACGTTAAATACCTCTGCCATCTCTGCTATGTTAAGCGGTCCGCGGATATGATCGGTAATACTTCCTAGTATAGCCGCATTATGGATCAGCATATCCAGATGGCCGGTATCCAGCTCACCGTTTCTGTGAGGAACAATGTCCCTCCTTCACCAGATACTCCATCCCTAACACATTCCACATGCTAAACCAAAAACCTCTAATCCCACAAGCTGCAAGCCAACTTCACGACCAAAGTCTCAGGAATGCAGCGCAGGATGCATACGCCATACGTCCCTTGTCGAAACTCGAGCTAAAGGGGAGAATCCTTACCCATGCACGCAATTACAGCAGCATTACGAGTACAGAAGCAATAAGGATAAACAAGGACAAACAAGCCGAATTAATCTTTGAGCTGAACAAACTAAAAATAAGATACATGAATGAGAAGATGGATCATCGTATCATAGCAATTCTCAATCAGGTGACTATAGCGTCCGCTGCTGGCGATATTCCTGGCAGTGATGCACCCAGCGCTGTGCCGCTGCTGGATACGAGCCAAGATGAATATGGGTGTACCCTGCCACAACACTGCCTGCTGCGTAGCCCTCCTGCTTCAAACCACGCAGTCCCTTTGTCTCATATGCGTAAGGAATCTCGTCATCTGCACGGTAGGTCATCGTAGAATAATGGAACTCATGTCCCCGAAGCACTTCACCTTGTTTCAGCAAAAAGGAATCCTGAACCGCACTCGCCTCCCGGTACCCCAGCGCAGCTCGCTTCTTCTGCATCTGCACCTGTGCAGGAATAATGCCTGCCATGGTATAGGTTACGCCTTCACGGTCTGTGAGCGTTTCGCCAAGCACCATATAGCCGCCGCACTCCGCAAACAGCGGCATCCCTGAACGGACTGCTTCGCGCAGCCCTTCCAGAAAACGTTCGTTTCCGGCAATCACTGCCGCAAACTCCTCGGGAAAACCACCGCCAAGGTATATACTGTCTGCTTCAGCCGGTATGCTCTCACCCGCCAGCGGACTGAAATACTGCAGCCGGGCTCCGGCCGCTTCCAGCAGCTCCAGATTATCGGGATAATAGAAGTTAAATGCCGCGTCCCGCGCTACGGCGATAACGGGCTGGTACGTGTCTGATGCGACATGCAGCTCGATGGATTGAGAAGTAGCCCCAACCTCGTTCGCATGAACAACGTCTTCTGCGCTAATTTTACTTCTGGTGCGAACTTCGCCAGCCGCACCAGCCAGGTTGAGTATGCCGCTGCTGTGAGCAGTGTTATTTGCACGGATCGAACTTGCTTGGTCACAGCTCTGACCAGCTTGATCTGAACTGCTTGAACTCGCTGTGTCACTGTTGTGAGCGGCACTGTTGGCCGTATCGACGAGGCTCACATCATTCGTACTCGCAGCATGAGCTGTATGATCTTCATTAGTAGTACCAGCTGTCTTTGAGCGGTCTGCACCATACTCGCGTCTTTCTGTACACTGGAGCGGTGAAGCACTTGCTGCCAGCTCCAGCAGCAGATCCAGATCCGTGCCTTCCAATAGCACATTGGCTGCCCGCTGGAACAAAGGCTCCAGTTCACCGCGTTCAATTGCAGGCACCAGTCCGAGATGTCTCTCCGGGATGGACATGTCCTCATCACGCTTCAGCCAACCCACGACCGGAATGCCGCACATTTGCTCAATGGCTTTTTTGACAATCGTATAATGCCCTGCACTTCCGCATCGGTTCACAATGACACCTGCGATATGCAGCTCGGGCTCCAGCTGTTGGAAGCCCAGGACGATGGCCGCTGCACTGCGCGCCATACTACGCACATCCACTACCAGAATTACAGGGGTTTGCGTGACCATGGCAATCTCCGCTGTAGAGCCTGTGTTGCTGAGCGGGTCCTTGCCATCGTAAAGTCCCATCACACCTTCAATAATCGAAATATCATGTCCCGCGGATGCTCGTGCAAACGTCTCCCGCACATAGTCTGGCGAGGTCATCCAGGCGTCCAGATTACGGGAAGCTCGGCCTGTAACTGCCGTATGATAGGTCGGATCAATATAATCGGGGCCACATTTGAAGCCTTGTACGCTCAATCCGCGCTGCACAAGTGCCTTCATTAGACCGAGCGTAACCGTTGTTTTGCCTGCACCACTGCCCGTACCTGCGATGATTAGCCGAGGTGCGGCTTGGCGATCGGAAGCTGTCGTACCTGCTACTTCGTTCGTAAATGTTGCTGGCACGTTCTGATTATGAGAGATATTCCTCTCGGCTTGGTTATTGCATGTTGTGGTACCAGCCTGACTGCCTGATATCGTTGTCACAGCCTGGTTACCAGATGTTGTTGTGACAGCCTGGTTGTTGGATAAAGTAGTTTTAGTGTTCATCATGAATCCCGCCTTTGACCTGAATATAACAAATAGACCATCCCATATCGGTTCCAACGGCCTGGGACGGTCATTTACATGAGGTGGTATAGCATCATTTTTTAGGGTGCACGCTCTAACGATCTCAGATGACGCTATTTGGCGCAAAATGGGGGAAAATAAATTCTAACGATTCCTACAGACGTTATTTGATCCTTTTGGGCCGTAAATAGCCATAATTGAGGCTTTTCTTCCCAAATAGCGTTGCTCAGAATCGTTAGAATTGAAACGTGTGCTTTTTTCACGAAATAAGGTCTCTGGGGATCGTTAGCGTTGGAGGGTGGTGCATCAATGTATAGCAGGTACTCGGTAACACCAGCCAACAAAAGCCTGTTAAGCCGAAAGAATATTCGTTGTCTGCAAAGCCGGTTCTCCAAGGCATACAGATGGGTGCACACGCCGCCGCTACCCCCTCTTAATCAAATGCAACTCTCGCTACGGAAATAGTCAGGTTACCGCTCTTTTTCTTTTCCAGCAGCCAGTGGTCAGCCCCTGAAGAAAGCAGCGCAGCAGGTTCACTCACGCCATAGGCTCCAGTATATTTAAACACCGTTTCCGATGGATTCGGCAGATTGACTGTATTCAACTCTGCAGGTGTATAGGTTACGAGTTCCCAGCCGTATTTGGCACATAGAGCGAGCAGGCCTGCTTCATCCTTTTTCAGATCAATCGTGGCAATGTTGCGCACGCTCTTCACGGATAGGGACAGCTCTTCCAGTGTCGCCAAAACTTCCTGCTCCAGCTCTTCCAGTGCAGTGCCGCGATTGCAGCCCATGCCGAGCACAAGACTCTTCGGGCGATACAGCACACCGTTTGCGAGAAAACGTTCCTCTTCGGCAGCCGTAAGCAGACGATCGCTGACCACCAATGCAGCATTAAACGCAAATGTTTCAGCCTCCTGCATGCTGCGGAAGACCCGGATATGATCCGGCACAGGTTTGTTGTACCGCCACCAGTTGCGTTCACCCGTCTCTTGAATGAGCGCAACCGGCTCCTCGTTCACCACCGCCGCACTCACCGGGGTTGCTTTATCAAAGCTGTCCACGATCCAGCCCAGCTCACGTCCGAACATATCCACCGGGATCGTGCCCTGCACGTCCGAAGCTGTCGTGATAACTGCACGCGCACCAAGCACTTCAGCCACTTGACGCGTAAGTTCATTGGCACCGCCAAGGTGACCGGACAGCACGCTAATGACGTTCTCGCCGCGGTCATCGATGACCAGTACAGCAGGATCGACTTTTTTGTCCACCAGCAGCGGAGCAATCATGCGTACAACGGCACCTAGAGAGATAAACAGAATGATGCCGTTATATCGTTTGAACAGGTCTGGCAGAATCAGCTTCACCGAGCCTTCGAACAACGTGTATCCCAGCTGCTCTTCATCCCCACGCGCAAATTTGCTCATATAATAAACGTCTGTGCCCTGAAACTGTCCTTCCAGATTACGCACCATCTCCACACCATGCTTGGTAATCGCTACAGCAGCAAATGGATTACTCACCGGACTTCACTCCCTTGCGGTAGCCGTGGGTGAAAGACTTATCGTAGAGCTTCGAGCGGTGTGCATCCCGGTTGACCAAATCAGGATCTAGTGCCCAGCCTGCCAAAATCATCGCATGCATCGTAATGCCTGCGGCACGCAGATCCGCAGCCAGGTTGGCCAGCGTGGTACGCACAATTTTCTGATCCGGCCAAGTTGCCCGCTGCACCACCGCGACCGGTGTATCTTCACTCCAGCCTGCGGCGAGGAATTCCACCACGACTTTCTTTGCCAATGTTGCACTCAGGAAGAGCGCTACCGTACAGTGGTGGGATGCCAGATCGCGCAGCTTTTCCCGTTCAGGCACAGGCGTACGTCCTTCAGCACGTGTCAGGATGACGGTCTGCGTGAGTTCGGGTACAGTCAGTTCCGCTCCCAGTGCTGCTGCTGAAGCAAATACCGAGCTAACGCCAGGAATAATCTCGTATTCCACACCCTGCTGCTTTAACAGAACCATTTGTTCCAAAATCGCACCATACATCGCCGGATCGCCTGTATGTACACGAGCCACACTGCGTCCTGCCCCGACTGCGTTGCACATCAGCTCAACCTGCTGCTCCAGATCCATACCTGAGCTTTGCAGCACCTCGGCTTCGGGTTTGGCTGTCGCAATCAGTTCGTCATTCACGAGGGAATCCGTGTACAGAACGAGATCGGCATTTTTCAAAATATTCGAACCCTTTACCGTAATCAGCTCGGGGTCTCCCGGACCTGCACCGACAATGTAAACTTTCGGTTCCAATGTTTTCATTTGCTCACCACCATCAGGCTCAAATATTCCAGCTCCTGCCCTTTCAGTTCACGTGCGTCACGCCAAACCAGTTCATAAGGGGAAGTGACTTTGGTGACCACCGACGCTTTGCCGCCCAGTCCCATCTCGTCCAGCAACTCCAGCATCGGGTCAAGCACCTTCGCTACTTTGATAAACACAATTGTATCGTGATGCTCAATCGCCTGCCGCATCGCTTCTTTGTCCGCTGTAGCCGGAATAATACCAACTTGCTCATCCCCATCAGCCAGATGGATATCCAACGCTGCCGCCGCACCAAGGACAGAGGAAATGCCAGGGATCGAGCTGATTGGCACTTCAGGATGCAGTTCACGCATCAGACGTGCAAGGTGAATAAACGTACTGTACAGGTTCGGATCACCTTCCGTTACAAACGCTACGTCCTTGCCTTGCTTCAGCGCCTCCCAGCAAGCTTCCACGGTTTTGCCCCACTCCCGCTCCAGCACAACCGGGTCTTTGGTCATCGGAAAGATCAGACCCAGCATCTCTTTCTCATCTGGATTCACATAGAGTTCCACGATCTCGTGAGCGTAGGATTTACCGCCTTTGCGTTTCTTCGGGTAGGCGACCACCGGGCACTCGCGGATCATCCGGTAGGCTTTGACCGTAATCAGCTCCGGGTCTCCCGGCCCAACGCCCACGCCGTACAGCGTGCCAATCGTTTTGCCCTCCGATGGTGCAGCTGCCGGTAGTTCTGACAACGCAGCCGCAACTGAGGAGGACGTGTTTGCAATCGCGCTGTCAGTTGTGCCGACAACAGATCCAGCTCCTGTTCCTGGCACGCTCTCCGTTTCGCTTGCTGCTCTTCCTGCTGCGCGACCTTCCGAGTTCATTTCTGTGATGCCTGCTGCACCGCTCGCAGTTTCGCTTACGGCCGCAGTGCCATGTGCTGCCACATTACCTGACGTATCCCTTGTGTTGTTTCCTGTTGTTGTGCTAATGCTTCTCTCCCCCTTTGGTTCCTTGCCAAAAAAACTACTCTGCTCCGTTCACTGCTTCCGCTTCGTCTACTGCGATAACTTGCCCTGTAATCACGTAGATCGGGTTCAGTCCGTCAAAACGGGTCATGTTCAGGATCGGCTTGCTCCGCGCCGTCTGCAGCAAGGTCACGGAGGCGTCCATGCCCGCATCGCGCATCGCCTTCATGCTGTCATGTAGGGTTTCGATGGTCGCTGCATTGACCACGAGGCGTCCCTCGGGGCGCAGCCGGGACGCACACAGGGCGATCAGCTGCGCGAGTTCGCCGCCGCTGCCGCCAATGAACACCGCATCCGGATCGGGCAGTTCGTCCAGCCCCGCTGGTGCTTTGGCATGCAGGACGGTGAAATCGGTCCGGAATTTGACACGGTTGGCCTCGATATTCACGAGGTCACCCTCGTTTTTTTCGATGGCGAAGACCTGGCCCCGCGGCGCCAGCCGCGTGCACTCCACCGCCACCGAGCCCGAGCCTGCGCCGATATCCCACACGATGCTGTCCTCGCCCAGTTTCAGCTCGGACAAGCTGAACGCGCGGACTTCACGCTTGGTGATGAGGCCTTTTTCGGGTTTGCGCTGATGGAATTCTTCATCTGCAAACCCGAAGCCTTTGCGCGGCGCCGGTGCATCCTTGCGGCGCAGCAAAATGACGACGTTCAGCGGGCTGCACTCAGCTGCTGCCAGCTCGTCCAGGGTGTAGTGGCGGGCACGTTCATCTGCCGCGCCCAGGTTCTCTGCAACGTAGGCATCATACTCGGTCATGCCGAACTGTTGCAGGTACGCCCCGATTGCAGCGGGGCTGTTGTGCTCGTCCGTAAGCAGCGCGACTTTGGCTTTGCCATCGATGCGCTGGGCGAGGCCTTTGAGCGGGCGACCGTGCACGCTTTCGAGCACGGCGTCGTGCCAGCTCTCGCCAAGCTTGGCGAATGCCAGCTGCAGCGAGCTGAGATTAGGCCGGATGTCCAGCTGATCCGGGCCAAGCTTACGCGCGAAATACCCGGCGATGCCGTAAAACAGCGGGTCTCCCGAGGCGAGCACAACGATGTTGTGTGAGTCCTGCAACGCTTTTATTTTCACAACGAGATCGTTCAAACTGCTCTTGATCACAATCTTCTCTCCCACAAACGCCGGGAAAAATTGCAGCAAGCGCTCGCCGCCTACAAGCACATCAGCCTCCTGAATGAGATTCAGGCTCTCCGCTGTCAGTCCCGCTGCGCCTTCTTCGCCTACGCCAATGATGCGGATGTTACGATTCTTTGCTCCAGTTGTTGTGTTCGAGTTCACTGATTTCCGCCCTCCCCAGTTCCATTCCTTTCATGGTGACCAGCACCACTTCCACCGTTACGCCGCCGCCCGCATGTTCCAGACAGTGCTGGCAGGCATATAGGCATAACTTTTCAAAATAAGGCAAATATCCCGCTTCGGTCATCATATCCGCCACCTGAGTCGCCGTGTTGGCTTCCTCGATCGCTTGCGCCAGTTCATCTCCAGCCCCGGTCTCGCGAGCCACGGACGCAAGAAATCCAAAATCCACCGGCGCACTCTTGGAGTGCACCATCATGACCCCTTGAGCCACTTTGGCAAATTTGCCCGGCATCCCAACCAGACTGATGCGTTTCATGCCCAGCCGTTTCCCATGTTTGATCGCAAAGCCGACAAAGTCGCCCATCTGAATAAAGGCTTCCTCCGGCAGTTCGGGCATCATTTTCATTGCATACTTCTCACTGCTGCCGCCTGTTGTCAGCACAATATGCTCGCAGCCGGAAGCCTGAGCAACGGAGATGGCCTGCACCACACTGGCTTTGTACGCTGAAGTAGAGAACGGAACCACCACGCCGCGTGTGCCTAAAATGGAAATACCGCCTAGAATGCCAAGCCGCGCATTGAGCGTTTTTTTCGCAATCTCTTCGCCGTCCGGCACGCTGATCACTACTCGCACCCCTCTCGCGGTGCCATGTTCGGTCAGCACTTGGGTCACGGCTTCGGTGATCATACGCCGCGGCACGGGATTAATTGCTGCTTCGCCTACGGGCACGGGCAATCCCGGTTTGGTGACACGGCCTACACCGATGCCGCCATCCAGCTCCACTCCAGGCTCGTCCCGCCAGGACACATGTGCAATGATCTTCGCCAGATGGGTGGCATCCGGGTCATCCCCGGCGTCTTTGATCGTGGCACAGGTTGCCGTGCCGTCCGTCATCAGCCCCTGCTCGATCAGCTCGAACGAGTGGTCAAAGCCTGCAGGCAAGGAAACCACGGCTTGCGCAGGGATATGTCCCGTTAACAGGAGCTGTGTCGCGCCTTTGGCAACCGCCGTAGCACACGCCCCCGTCGTAAAGCCGGAACGCATCGGTTTATCCGGGTCTGGTGCTTCTCCGCTTTTCATGCGTTTCTTTTCCATAGCTTTGAACCTCCCGTCCTTCTTTTTACTGTTTTTTGTTGGTCTTGCGTCAATGGTTGGTTGGTAACACACACTACTCTCACGCCTACGCGCTAACGATCCCAGATGACGTTATTTAGACTAATTTTCCCTCGCTGTAATTCTAACGATTTCAGGAGACGCTATTTCACCAAAAAGGTGCAATTTGCAGTGCTTTGGGGCGTTTTTCAGCCAAATAGCGTTCCTCAGATTCGTTAGAATTTGAAATAGGCGATTTCACCTCAAATAAGGTCGCTAGGAATCGTTAAAAGTTGCTGGACTGGAAGAAGTGGTACTAACAGATGCGGACATCGCTTTGCTCCGACCTTCGACTTCTACAATGAGGACAGCCTGAGTACTCCCGCCGATCTATGCCTTCACAGCCATAAGCGAAATGGCGTTAAGAGCAGCCACAACGATGGTGCTGCCGCCTTTGCGGCCGATGTTGGTGATAAACGGAATGTCCAGCTTGCGCAGCTCGTCCTTGGACTCGGCGGCGGATACAAAACCTACCGGCATGCCGATGATCAGACCCGGCTTGGCCTCGCCCTCTTTTACAAGACGAATTAACTCCAGCAGCGCAGTTGGTGCGTTACCGATGGCGTAGATACCACCTTCATACATCTGGGTTGCTTTGCGCGTAGAGATGATAGCACGGGTGGTGTTAAGACGTTTGGCTTCCTCCATCACGTCCGGGTCGGAAATATGCACATGCACGTCACCGCCAAATCCACGAATGCGATCCTTACTCACTCCCGCCTGAATCATCTGCACATCAGCAATGACCGATTGGCCTGCACGCAGCGCTGCAATTCCTGCCTGAATGGCATCAGGGTGAAATACCATGCTGCGTCCCAGTTCAAAATCCGCCGAAGCGTGAATAACACGCTGTACAACTGGATATTGCTCCTCTGTGAACGGATGCTCCCCCAGTTCCTCGGTAATCATTTCAAAGCTTTTGCCCTCGATCTCCTGCGGCTGCACCGTCAGTGGTTTAAACTCCGTTTTGAAATCCATGTACTCACACCACTCCCTGTAAAATATTATTGGACCAATATTATCATCATATAGGTACTGTCCCACGCTTCAAGCACGCCAACCCTTCAAAGCTGAACTATTCAAATTAGGCCTATCAGACAGAGAACTACTCCCCTAAAATTCCTCTGAGCTCGTGTAATACACCGTCAAAATGATCAAACACCGTGCCAAACTCCGCCTCCGGACGTGAGATCAGCACAACATGAATACCAAGCTCCAGTGCAGACTGGATTTTCTCGTCCACTGCTCCGGTTTTGCCGCTTTCCTTGGTGACCATCACGGTCGTTGCATAATGCTTGTAAAGGGCCTCGTTCATTTCTCGGGAAAAAGGTCCCTGCATCGCAATAATATTGCGCTGCTCCACGCCCAGCTCACCGCATTTCTCCATATTGTCGAGACGGGGGAGCATGCGTGCAACAAGGCGTATATCCGGATCACCGAGCAGGTGCTTGGTGAAGATTTGCAAGGTTTTGCTGCCTGTCGTCAGCATGACAGAGCCTTTGAGCTCTTTGGCTTTGAGCGCCGCTTCATCGTAAGATGACACCACATGCAGCAGTGCATGGTCATCGTAAGCAAGCCCGGTACGTTCATAACGAATGTAAGGGATGCCCGCCTGCTTCGCGGCTTCCATGGCATTCGCATGGGCTTCCTCGGCAAAAGGATGGCTTGCATCCACAAGGACAGGGCTGTTTTTTTCACGAATCAGCTCGATCATTGCCTCTACTGTCAGACGGCCCGTACGAACCGGGAGACCGGCTTCTGTCAGACTTTGAGCTGCGCTTTCGGTTACAACGGAAGTCAGCACGTTATGGCCTTGCTGCTGAATTCGAATCGCGAGCTCGCGCGCATCGCTGGTGCCACACAGCATAAGGATCATGAGCGTTTCACCTGCTCTGAAGCTGATGCCACCTGTGCCTGAGCGGAGGATGGGTCAAGTTGTGCTTTTGATGCTGCGTGCTCTGCCTCCAACTGCCTGCTGTTCCGGTTGCCTTCATGCTGTGGATGCGCAAGGTGCAGTTCTTCATCATGGTCATGATGGAAATCAGCCGTGCGGTGAACAGCAGTCTTTGCAGTGTGATCATGTGCATGCTGTTGTTCTTGATGTTTCTGGTTCGAGTGTATATGTTCCGCTCCTGAGTCACCGTGATCGTGATGCGCGTGCCCATCATGGCTGTGGACATGCCCGTGCTCGTAGTGGTCGTGTCCATGGCTGTGGCTGTGATCATCGTGGTGATGGTCATGTCCATGCTCATGAGTATGATTCTGATGATGGTGTTCATGGTCATGTCCGTGCCCATGACCGTGGTCATGGTGATCGTCATGATGGTTGTGCTGATGTTGATGGTCGTGATGGTGATGATGGTCATGGTCGTGTTCATGATCGTGATTGTGGTGATGGTCGTGCCCGTGGTCATGGTCATGATGGTGGTGGTGATGCTTGGCTGCTTCAAGTCTGAATTGGCAGTTGTCACAGTTTGCTGTAACCCGCCCGTATAATCCCTCATGCGCACGCTCCAGCACCAGCTCGACCAGCTTCGGATGGAAACCGAAATATCCGCCGATTTCAACCTGGATGTCAGGGTGCGCGGCTGCAAATTCAGCCGTCATCTCATCAATGCGTTTAATCAGCACACCGGTAAAGAGGAAGTACGGCATGATGATGATTTTTTTCGCACCCAGCAGGAGACAACGCTCCAATCCATCCGGGAAGGAGGGCTGGGTTACCCCGATAAAGCTGCTTTCCGCCCATCTGTACGGCAGCTTCTCCCACAGCATGCGGGTCATTTTGAAAAAGTCACTGTTGGCATCCGGGTCACTGCTTCCCCGTCCAAGCACAAGCACGGCGGTTTCCTCATCCGTTACGGTTACGGGAGCAGGAGGGGCAGCAACGGCTGTGGCGGTTCCCCCTTCACTGTGAGCTGCAATCCGCACAGGCTGCGCTTCTTGCAGACGGGTCTGCATGATTTGCACGACTTTTTCATGCACACCAATCGGACGACCATATATAAACTGCACCTGCGGATAACGTGCTTTGGCACGGTCAATCGCATTCGGAATATCAATCTTGGCATGACCGGCTGCAAACAAAATAATCGGTACCAACACGACACGTGTCGCCCCTCGGTCCACACAAGCAGTCACACCATCAGCAATACTCGGTCTGGTTAATTCCAGAAAACAGGTCTCCACCAGTGTATTCTCTGGCGCTTGTTCAGCAACCTCACGTGCAAACTCCTTTAACTCGCGATTCCCCTCAGGATCACGACTCCCGTGTCCCACCAACAAAATTGCATCCATCTTCTTATTTCCTCCCCTGCCCGATCCACAGATCAGATTTCTCAAGTCCGATTTCAATTCCATATATTTGTAAGGCTCTTCACCCGGTTCCAAGGAGGAGCATCTATTAAGACATATATCAAGTGACCCATATTAGGTTAATTACCAAGCTTCTACTGAGCTAGTAACGAGCTTCTTATGAGTTTCAATTTAGCTTCTATTGAGATTCTATTGAGATTCCATAGAGCTACCACCGAGTTTTTACTAAGCTTTTACTGATTCTTACTGAGCTTTTATTGAGCTTTATTGCGCTTTCACTTATGGGGAAACGTAAGTCTTCTCCGCGGTTGTCTACGACACTTGTGATTACCTGCACTAAGCTTTTACGATCTACTACCGAGTGCTCGCTGCGTATCTACTGGGATTTTCTAGTTTTCTACTGGTTTTAATCAGGCTTTTGGAGTTTCTACCGGGATTCTACTGAGTTTTCACTAGACTTCTACTTGGCTTTTACCACTACTAGATCATCCAGGAACACCGTATCTCTCGCGCTAACCGTCAACCATCTCACTTACTTCAAACCACTACGCTCACACCCCCGCGCTAACGATTCCAGATGACGTTATTTGCACCGATTTACCCCCGCAGGAATTCTAACGATCTCAGGAAACGTTATTTCACCAAAATGATGCCTTTCACCCCAACTTTAGGCGGTTTTTAATGAAATAGCGTTCCTACGATTCGTTACATTTTCAAAAAGGCCTTTTTTCGCGATATAAGGCTCCTAGGAATCGTTAGCGCTTCGGGACGCGTTCCGGTCTAAATAAAACTCGGCTGCGCCGGTAATTGACCAGTACCTTCTAACTCCCTGATCTTCCTAGTCGGTGATCGAACTGTATCCTCCGACTTCCTGATCCTCCTAGTCGATGATCGAATCGTATCTCCAGCTTCCTGATCCTCCTGGCCAGTGAACAAACTTTGTCATCTATCTCCTATCTTTCTTTCTATCTTCTATCCTGTATCCTCGTTCTCTTAGTTATCACATCAGTTACTGCATTAGTTACTACATCAGTCACCGCATACCGGGTTAACTTCCACGGTGACTGGTGCATCCACGTGGCGGAAGCCTTGAATGATACCCACCCGTTTGAAAAACTTGTGGAATCGCTCGTTTGGATGGCCTTTTTCTTTGTACTCCGCCACAATACGTTCTACGATGCCGCCAATCTCGTCTCCGGGAATTCCTTCTGCTACGGGCTGAGCCGGGTGCGCGTTGCGCCCGAACTTTTTGCCGCCAAGGAACAGATCGTACGCGCCTTTGCGGTAGACGATGCCGATGTCCTCCAGCACCGCCCCGTAACAAGCCATGCCGCAGCCGTTCAGCGCTACACTTGTTTCCTTGGGAGCGGATAAACCGCCAATGACTTCCTGCAGATGATTAGCCATCGGTACAGCATCGTCCTTCTCCAGGTTGCAGAAGTCACAGGCCTTGACCTTGATGACATCACCGATCGGCACCACGATAAAGTTCGCGGCACGCAGCTGCTCCACAAGTGTGTCCGGCTCAAACGTCGGCACCCGCAGAATAATTTGGTGCTCGGGTGTATACTCCAGCTCGCCGTCCTCGTTTGCACACTGCGCCAGCAGGGCCATCTGGGCGGCGGTGAACTTTTTGTTGCCCACGCCGGGCGATACGCCGATCTCAAAGAGCGGCGCCTTGCGCCCCGGCACGGGCCGAGCTGCGGTGCCAACCGCCGCAGCGCCGCTGGCGCCTTGCGCGCCTGCGGCTGCCGGGCCTGACGCAGCTGCGTCCAGCCAGCGGCTTGCCGCTTCGCCCGCGAGCGCGCCGCCTGCCGCGAGCCGCGTCAGCGCCTCGGCGGCGAGCTCCGCTGCGCCGGCGCGTGGCGCCACAGCGGCTGCGCGCGGTGCGGCCTCCGCCGCCGCGGACGCGGGCCGCTCTGCGGCAAGCACGGCGGTGCCAGCGGCAGCGCTCGCCGGGCTTGCCGCAGGCGTGGCGGCCGCCCATGCGCCTGCGGGCGGCGGCCCTTGCGGAGCCGTGCCCGCTCCGGCGCTGGCGCCGCGCAGGGCTGGCTCCGCCGATGGCGCGGCTTGCGCAGGGCGCGCCGCGTTATCGCCCGCTGCCTCGCCGGAGGCGGCAGCGCGGGCTTCCCGAGCGCCGAGCGACCATGGCTCGGCTTCGGTGCGCAGCCGCTCATGCGGTCTGAGCGGCTGTTCCGCGGAGTTCAGCGTATATTTCCGCTGATATCCGCGCGGGGTGACCATGATGCCTTCGTACATCATGGTGGAGGAATTGCCGATAATCACGGTGGTCAGCATGCCGATATCGTGATTCAGCATATCCTCCAGCGTGGTCATGACCACGTCCTGACGCTCGCGGTATGCACTTTTGACCAGACCAACAGGTGTCTTCGGATCACGATAACGCAGCAGCATCTCCTGCGTCTCTACAATCTGGCGTGTACGCCGTCCACTCCGGGGGTTGTACAAAGCAATGACAAAATCAGCCGCTGCTGCCGCTTCAACCCGGCGAATAATCGTCTCCCATGGTGTCAGATGATCGCTAAGGCTGATCGTACACGCATCGTGCATGACGGGTGCGCCAAGCAAGGAAGCACAAGACTGAATCGCAGATACACCGGGAATTACCTCGACAGCTACCCCCGTATCCGGTGTCCAGCCCTGCTCGATCAGCACTTCATACACCAGCCCGGCCATACCGTATACCCCTGCATCTCCACTGGAGATAACCGCTACGATATGACCTGCCTCAGCCTGCTTGACTGCCTCCTGCGCTCGGCTGACCTCCTCCGTCATGCCTGTACGTACGATGGCTTGTCCGTTCAGCAAAGGCCGAATCAGATCAACATACGTGTTATATCCGATGATGACCTCGCTTTCCTGCAATGCATCCAGTGCACGCTTCGTAATATGCTCCATCGCACCCGGACCAAACCCGATGATGAGCAGCTTGCCTTGCTTTTGCATACTACTTCCTCCCTCATTCCACTTGTCTTGCTGTTCATGTCCCTTGCCGATCGATCTGAACATGCCAAAACTTCTACCCGCCTCTCCAGGCAGCCGATGTCCAATATTCCGAAATGCACTGCACTACTCTTCTTCGGATACAGCCCCGATTCAATAGCTCCCATGCATTCAGCATCACTTGTTATTTCAAATATCCCGATTGTGTCCATCATTTTACGATGATAAAAACAAAAAAATCCCATCCTGATCACGGATGAGATACGCATGTACGTACACTCAGGAAAGCCGGCCTGGGCTTCCCTCTGAAGGAACACACACAGCCACGAGGCCCCTGTGGGGCCTGCTGAAGCAAACCGATGTTTGCCCATTTCCTGAATTATCGTACACCACTCCTTTCCGCGAAGGGTTTGGTGACACATGCAAGGTAGGTCTCCTGGCTCTGGATCATCAGCTGTCTTTTCTGTCTTCCCCGTTCAATTCGAGTGACTTGTATCGAAAAGTGCTTCACCATTACAGTGGCGGGACCGCTCGGGACTTGCACCCGATTCCCTGTTACCTCTTGCTTTATGCAAGAGCACCTTGCTGCTTTCATATTGTCTTCATCATAACATCGGTCAGGAAATAATGTCCATGCTTGTCCTGATTACAATTCATGCCTGTCCTGATTTACAATTTATGTATGAAACACTTCACTTTCATACCTTTCCTGATCACTCATTATGAATAAAACAAAAAAGATTCCGATCCGCCAAACGGACCAGAACCTCAACTTCTTCAGATATAACTACTCCTTAAAATCTTCCATACACTCTTCCTAGAAATTCTTCCATAAAGTTATTCCTAAAAATTCTTCCATATACTATTCCTTAAATTCTTCCATAATGCTATGAAAACATCTTTCATAATATCATATCAGAAAACATCTTCGATCTGTCATCTCCGAAAACCATCTTCCATTTACCTGTGCTTTAAACCACTGCCGTATGCTATTTCCCAAAACCATTTTCTATATCTTACTCCCGGACACCCACCGGATGTGCTGCGAAGTAACGACCAAGCTCAACAATTAAGGCGCCCATCTTCTCTTCCTCAGGTACAACGATGGCTTCAATGCCTTCCTCACGCATTGCATTCGCGGTTACCTTACCCACAGAGGCCGGGACTACCCCTTCCTTGAAAGCTGTCAGCATCTGCTGCAGTTTACCTTGAGCAGCTGCATATTCCGTCAAGAAGCGAACCTGCGGACCGCTGGTAAAGGCTACTGCATGCAGCTCATGCCGAATGATCTCATTCAGTAACTGCTCAAGCTCTGCTGTTTCCGGCGGTACATGACGATATGGCAGCACCTGCCTCACGGCAGCCCCCTGCTCCTCCAGCCAGGCCACCAGCTTCGGAGCGGTTTCACCGTGAAGCTGCAGCATGACCTTTTTACCAGCAAGATCATGTGAGCCAAGCTCACGAATCAACCCGTCTGTACTGCCATCATCATCCCGTACGAGCGGTGTCAATTTCAGCTTCTTGAGTGCATTGACCGTTTTATATCCTCTGGCTGCAATACAAGATGCAGCAATGACATCCCGTAGCTGCGCGGCAACATCCATATCCTCAGCCATGTTAAACAAAGCGTCCAACCCCATGCCGGTCGTAAAAATGGCCCAATCCGGCGGATCGGATATCCAGGAGACCAACCCGTCTCTAATATTGCGATCATCCAGAAATACCGTCCCCTGTGCAGGCCGCACGAGTGGAACTCCACCCATCTTCTCTACCAATATAGACATCTCTTTGGATTTTCGCGGTCCGGTTAATGCAACACGTACCCCTGCCAAATGCTGTGCCATGTAAGCTCCCCCTGTTCGTTCAGCCGAATGTTCATTAGTCTGACTACAGTATACAGGCTGCTTCTGCGGAGGGAAACCATGACCGCTCTCTTTTTGCCCTCATCAGCTATAACGATTTTTTATGGTATATATCAGGAAGGCTGCAGATTTCCGCCACCAAGGGTATCCTTGCGTTTCTGATCTCCAGGCTTTTCGTCCGTCTGATCATCCGATTCCATTGATTTCTGCTCACGTTCCTGTCCGTGCTGCTCGCCTTTAGACGTACGCTCCCCGGAATCAGAATGCGGGGCATGCTGTGCTTCCTTTTTACGTGGACGCAGAAACAGAAAGAATACCATCGGAAATATTACCTCAAATACAATGGCAATCCATGTCCACTCCCGGGTAAATCGATTCAGCTGTATCGCATTGCGGAAAAACCAGAATGCACAGACAAAACCCATCAATGCAATCGGCCCTGTCAGCACCTTGCCTGACACTTTGGGAATCATTCGTTTCAGTCCCCAGCACACAAAGTACAGGTCAAACGCAATCTTCGTTATAATACAAGGCAAGGTTGCCGCCGCAAGCGCCAGATCAAACCGATCCAGGAAATCACTGATCTGCAGCTGCCTTGCCAGTTCATACGATGGATACACAAGTCTGGAGGCAATCGGGACTCCAATCGAAGTAATCGTTTCAACAACAATTAACATCATCAGCAGTCCCGTGATCACGTTACCTGAGAAAATCGACTTTACCTTAAAGTCACTGCCCCTGACCACAAACGGTAAAGCAATCATCTCCCCGTAAAACGAGAACAGATACCAACTTCCCCTTCCCAATCCTGCGAAATCAATATCAAAATAGGGTTTCAGGTTATCTATATTGATCTGTTTAATCAGCATAAACGGCACAATGATGGAGTTTAACAGAAAAAGAGCCACATACAGCTCCACCATCCCGATCAGGGAACCCAGACCCCCGCGCACAATAAATATAGCCATCACAATCAAAGAAAGCACAATAATGGATATAGGCGTAGTTTCCAGCAGTGTGATGCTTACATAGTCACCCGTCAGCCGAATATCTCTTGCAAATACAAAGAAAAAAAACGCAATGTACATAAATCCGGCGAGCCTTCCCAAAAAAGGATATCGCGTCACAAGTGATTCAAACAGATCCTTATCTGGAAAGCGCCGCTGCACACGACTAAGCATCCACATCGACGTAAACATAATTAGAACAACGGGTACGTAACACAGATAAGCATGCTGTTGTGCATAGAAAATCGCTTGTGCATGAGGCTGCAGCAGTGTACCCGTAATACTCAGCAGCATAATGATTAACACCATTTGCCGGTGGGTTACCTTCTGATTCATTCTGCCTCCTCCTTTCTCTCAGGGTAACGGAAGCAATCGCTGAATGATATGACTCATCCATACCGATAGAAAAACCGTTTTTTTCAATGTCGTCACATAAAACCAGATGCCTGTTGCCAGGACGATGATTCCGTAAGACAGCCAGCGATTAACGGGGGCCGCCTGCTTCAAATGGCGAAAGTCCAAGATCAGCACGACCACTACCATGGCCAGATACGTGTACAACAGAGGTTTAATCATGCACAATATCCTCCTCTACGACCCCGATTGGTTTATTGATAATGCCTACATTTTCAATAATGACGTGTGGTACCACATGTACCTGAACGTCCGGATAGATGACATCCCATCGATCCTTGATTTTGTCCCACTCTTTGGGTAAATGCTGGTGGATGGAGCGGCCTATACCGAGAATGTCTGCTTTGAATTTCTTCTGAACCAAACGAACGCCTTCCTCAATATCTTTTTTAATCTTCAGATGTATTTCTTCATTTAGTTTCATAATTTCATTCTCACGCCGGTCACCGTAATCAGATTCATTGTCCACGATGACACCTTTGGCATAGAGCTGAATCGTCACACTCACCTTGCCATTAACCACTTTGGGGTGAAGAGACGAGTTATTCTCATTCAGTTTAATGAACAGATCACCTTTCCCGCGCGGGGCTTTAACCATAACCTCAGGTTCATTGGCTTCACCCATGGCCAGAATGAGCGCATCAGCAGGAGCCTTGTCCATCATGCCCACCAGCTTGTCTTTTTTGAAAATAGCCAGCCCGTCGAGCTTGATATTGGTTTTGGAGTCCTTCCAATCCTTAGGCACACTGTCCGAGACGGACGCGATGGGCAGGAACGGGTCCACTCCATCGCTTAGTATCGAATCGATGAACGTTTTGAGCGAACGCGGATTTCGCATGTTGAGAAAACATAATTCCCGTACCATCTCGGAGGGGAACTTTTCGATCGGTGCATCCGTATCAATGACCTTATACGCTTCTCCACGTGTAACGACCGGCAATGCAGACAACCGGTTAAGAGGGTATCTTGTAAACAAATCCAGCATGGGAGCAACACCGTCACGTGCAAGCTCCTCACCAATCAGGATGGTGCGGCGGTGCGCATAATAAATTCTGCGCGAGAGTGATTTCTGACCTTCCAGCGATGTCCCGCGCAGTGTGCTCGCTGTATTGGAGAGGATAAACCATGGTTTGTCACCGCTTGTTCCACCACCGCCACCCTCGCTTCCGGATGCCCCGGATTGTCCAGGAAGAGCAATTTGCAGACTTGATCGGTAATCATCATTTTCCTTATCCACAGCTATGCCAATGACAAAAGCAATATCATTGATCTCTTCACGATCCCAGCAGCCAGCAAGCAGAGAGGTGCATAGGAGGAGTGCAGCGACAGCTCTGTATTTTATTAAAAAACGCATGGGATTACCATCCTTCCTCCGCTTCCGGCGAACCATTAATATCTCTAGTCATCCGCTTCCGGTCCCGATTGACCGTTGAAGGACGATTGATCATTTTCCACCAAGGCACACGAACCAGAATGTCTTTGGTATCTTTTTTGCTGTACGGGCTAACACCTGACAGATACGGCACGCCGAATGACGTCATCTGTGTGAGATGCACCGAGATTAGCACAAGACCGATGACGATACCGTACAGCCCCAGCATACCTGCCAACAGCATGATCGGAAATCGCAGCAGCCGAACAGTGATCGCAAAGTTGAAGCGGGGAATCGTAAACGAGGCAATACCCGTCATGGATACGATAATCACCATCGGTGCCGATACTATACCTGCCTGCACAGCGGCTTGCCCAATCACGAGGGCACCGAGAATACTGACAGCTTGACCGACTGTCTTGGGGAGCCTTACCCCTGCCTCTCGCAAGGCTTCAAAGGACAGTTCCATGATAAGTGCCTCGATAAGTGCCGGGAAAGGGATAGCTTCCCTTGCACCAGCTATGCTGAGAATCAGTGTAGTCGGCAGCATGTCCTGATGAAACGTTGTAATTGCAATGTAAAGGGCCGGCAGGAACAGGGCAATCGCAACAAATAGAAAGCGAATCCAGCGAATGAGATTACTAATAAAAAAGCGTTCATAATAATCCTCGCTGGCCTGTAACATCTGCCACATCGTCACAGGAGCGATCAAGGCAAAGGGTGTACCATCCACCATAATCGAAAAACGTCCCTCCAGTAGGTTCCCGGCTACGGTATCAGGGCGTTCCGAATAATGCATCTGTGGAAACGGAGAATACGGATGATCCTCTATAAGTTCTTCGATATATCCTGACTCCAGAATGCCGTCAATTTCGATCTTTTCCAGACGTTTCTTGGCATCCTGAATCATTTTGGGATCAGCGACGCCCTCCAGATAGATCAGGACCACATCTGTTTTGGTATCCGTGCCCAGCGTCATACTAACCATTTTAAGTGCAGGAGTCTTCAGCTTGAAGCGAAGCAAAGCCGTATTCATCCGCAGCGTTTCCGTGAAGCCTTCTCGTGGTCCACGAATAACGGACTCTGTCTGCGGTTCCTCTACGCCCCTTCTTACTCCGCCTTTCACATTGAAAAGCCATGCTTCACTCTTGCCATCCATCACCAGCAGTGCGGAGGAAGCCAGTACACCTTCTGTTGCAGCATCCCATGTCTTGACACGTTTCACCTGGGTCAACTCAATGCGTGTATCATCAATGGGCACATCCGGTTCATCCGATCGCTGCTGCACAAGTCCATGAATCAAGGGACGGAGCATGTGCTCCTGAATATCTGACGAATTAACGATACCCTCCACGTATACCATAAGGCCTTGCGTCTCCGGTGAAATCATGACATTACGGAAAACCACGTCCGAGCAATCCGAGAAAATCTCCTTTAACGCCTGAATCTGATTGGAATGAACCGCACTGATGGGCTGTTTCAGAATAGGCGGAGACGGCAGCCCCAGTGGAACATATTGGCCATGATTGGAGACCGATCCCGAAGCTTTGGATTTGTTACTGCCCGATGATGATTTATCTGCCATATGCCGCCCCTCCATTCTTGTTTTTATACAAGGTAGCTTGTGCCAGAGGGCAAGGAATTATGTGGTCTTTTTTCACAAAAAAAAGCCTTCCCTAAGGAAGACTTGTTGAACAAATGTGCAGAGCACACATGTTTTATTTTGATACCGGTTTAGGACGTGTCTTGAAACCTACTGAAGTGCATCTTTTACCGCCTTTTCGCCCCCTGCTGCGTCACTTTCCCTCGACGTGCCCCGGCACGCCTGCGGAAAACTTCCTGGCTTGGAACGAAAATTCAGCAAAATTGGCTTCCTTCAGCGTTTTCAGACACGCTCTAGTCAGCAAAATAATCATCTGGAATATATTCAATTTCCGATTTGGCGTAAATCGTGAGTGTACACCGCTCGCTGTCATACGTGACACGGTCGCCATCGACATAATACCAATTCTTCGTCAGCGGGCGATCTTTGCGTTGTACAAAGCGAAATACGTTCAACTCCTGTTTCAGGTCAATAATCCTGGCAACCGTCTGCTCGTCCAGCCCCGTTACGGTGAACACGTAACCCGTGCCTTGCTTCTGAAAGCGATAAGACAGTTCTGCATCTGTTTTACTGTTCGCCAGGCCGCGCCCGGTTACGCCGTGCTTTACCATAAACCATTCCTGCTGTGCCATAGGTGTGTTTCCTCCTTTGATCTTGGCGTGAGAATCAGTCCTTCTGCTTGTTACGGCAGATCAATCAACATATAAAAAGTGTCCTCATGTCCTTCCAGCTTCATCGAAGGGGTCTGCTCCACTCTTGCCGTATCTCCTGTCTGCAGCACATGTTCATTTTGCAGACCAAGCTTGCCCTCAATGGAGAAAATGTACATCCGGCGTCCGGCATGCTGCTCAAAATCAAGCGTCTTTCCTTTAGCCAGACGCCCAAGATAAATCGTCATATCCTGATGCACTGTGGCGATTCGTGGCCCTCCCTCGGAAGATGCAACAGGTACAAGAGCTCCCTCCAGAGCTGCTGTATCAAAGGAGGTGGTTTCGTAGGATGGCTGCAGCCCTTTGGTATGCGGCATAAACCACAGCTGCAGCAGTCTGACATCTTCCGTATCGGAGGCGTTGTGCTCGGTATGAATCACACCACTTCCTGCCGACATTCGCTGAATGCCGCCAAAGCCGGTTACAGCCACGTTACCAAGACTGTCTTCATGTCTCAGCTTGCCATTCAGTACGATGGATACAATCTCCATATCACTATGGGGATGTGCACCAAAACCGCGACCGGGGGCAATGACATCATCGTTAGCAACCCGCATCGGTCCAAAGGCCGTATTGTCCGAATCGTAATACTCACCAAAGGAAAAGCTGTGGCTTCCGCGCAGCCACCCACGGTCAAAACTGGAACGTGCTTCAGATGGAATGATCTTAATCATATCGTGCAACCTCCTCATATCTATTGTAATGCCTGTCTTATTTTTTCTAATGTTTTGCCTGCTGGTTTGTTCTTATCTACTCTTATTTTTTCTTAGTAGCATACTTATTCTCATTATATCAGACATCAAGGGCATTCGTCCAAACATCAGATACTATTGCATGAACGAAAAAAAGCCCTTGACCCCTCCATTCGATCAGGCAAACCTCGTTACCTGATTGAATGATTAGGTCAAGAGCATCATTAAGCTGGCAATTCCCTTTTCCAAAGGGAAAATCCGGTGCTAAGCGTATGCTTCCGATGCAGCTTTCCTCCAGAAAGCTCTCTTGCAGAAAGTTTTCAGGCGACTGGTCCGCTTTGCCAGTTTCTTTTCTGCACTCGCCTTACACAGATCAGGCGCTCACGTTCTGTCGTGCATTCCCTTGTCTGTTAAACAGATAATCCACTGCCAAGAAACGACTCCCGGTCAGAAGCAGCGTTAACGATCCTGCCATCAGCATATAATCCAGCTCTGTCCCATTCAGGAACGGCTGACCTGCCTTGGCCGTGAACAACGCTCCCACCATTACAGCGATGAATAAAGCTGCAAATATACGTGTACCCAGACCAAGAATAACTGCTGCACCACCTGCAAGCTCAATAATAGCAACGACAGATGCCATAAAACCCGGAATGCCTATACTTTCAAAGAAACCTACCGTTCCGCTAATTCCACCCTCGAATTTGCTCCATCCGTGCAGTACAAAGATCAAACCAATCATAATTCGTAAGAAAAAGAGGCCCATTTCAATACTTTTGTTATTCATCATTCATCTCCCCGTTTCATTCATATTTAGTTCATTATGTCTCTTTCGTGATCCAAACACTCCTATCCGATCGACCAGACAAACAGAATGGACAGCAACAGAAATACCGTTGCCGAGATGAGAATCGCATAACGCGGTAAACGTAGCTTAACATCCCGTTCAGGGTCCAGCAGCCGTGAGATGCGCACGTTCACTGACGTATCGGCAAACGAAGACTGAATGATCTGCGTTCTGTTTTCTCCCGTTGATGGTGAACATGCACGCAGCAGCTTCAGGAGAGCACTGCCAATACCAACCGCATTCCCTGTTCGTTCAATGGCTTCGTTGTCTGCCAGAATCTCTCTCACAATGCGATATTGCTGTGACGTATGCTTGAGCACAGGGATATAAGGCATCATCGCAGCAAAGACGGAAAGCAATGTCGTTTTGAGTGGATCACGATGCCACAGATGATGAACCTCGTGATATACGACTGCCTTCTCTTCTTCCGTATCCAGCATGTGCAGCAAACCTGTGGAGAGCACAATGCAAGGCCGCCACAACCCGATCGTAAAAGCAACCGGAGAGGACTGTTCTACCACAAGAAACCGCGGCCTTCTCAGATGCTCATATCTGGCATTCAGCCTTGCCGACCAGATGTGATTCTCCATTGAACGCAGCTTGGTCACCGCCGCGCGTGTTTGAATCATTCGTACAGACAGCAGCCAGCTTGTCCCGGCAAACGTCAGCAGCACCAGCAGCAGCAGGAAATGTCCTACGGACATCCAGCCCATGCGGCTCATCCAGTGATTGCACAGCCACAACAGATTGAGCCGGATGTCCCACCCAAATAATTTGTACATCGCATACATAAACATCTGCACCAGCACCAGCAGCGGAATACCAAACCCGACGGTGAACAACATCTTGGAGCGGGTCCTCCACATATTACTCGTTATCCTTTTTCCACTGTTTGATCTTCATTTCGAGTCGTTCAATCAAACCCTCGTCAGCTTCTTCGAGCGCGTCCAGCATATGATTCAATGCCAGCGTCCCGAATTCGTCCACCAGTTCCTGGGACAATTCCTTGGATTGATCGTTCATAAATGCCTCCTTGCTCTGAACGGGCTGATACAACGATGTGCGGCCCTTTTGTGTTTTGCCGAGCAATCCCTTATCCACCAAACGATTCATTACGGTCATGACGGTATTAAAGTTGACGTCTTTGTCTTGTTCCAGTGCAGTCTGTACTTCGCGAATGCTGCTGCCGGGACGAGCCCACAGAATGTCCATAATCCTGGCCTCCAGCGGACCAAAGAAACGGTTCAGCCCACGCTCACCCACTTTGAAATTGTGTATTCTCATATTCTGACACCCCTCACACTACCCATTGTAGTGTCCATAGATAAGAAGTCAACCTCTATGTCAGCTATTTTTATGTAAATGATTAGTAAAATTGTTTTTCATTTGAGTAAAAACAATGCAAAAAACCGGGCCGTTCCGCACAATGCGGTCCTGCCCGGTGCATATGACAAACCTTGATGTATTGTTCTGAACTTTCTTTAATGGATGCCTTCGTGGGAGCGTTACTTCGGCATATGCCCTGAAATGTCTACACCCAGACCGTGAGCGAGTCGCCCACCAAGCTGTGCATCCGCACGGAAGAAGTGGCACAATGCTCTCATCTGAATATCGACCGGCACTGCTTTAAGATCATTCGTCAGATTATCCAGCAGATGCTGCTGCTCCACAGGTGTGAATGAACGGAACAGTTCCCCTGCCTGCGTATAATCATCTGTCTTCTCGATTTTTTCTCTTGTTACATGACCGTGTAAAGGAACCTGGCTATCCCGGTAAGCCGGGTCCTCCTGCGGGCTGCTGCCAGAGCTGTTAGGCTCATAGTTCACCGGGGACGGGTCCTGATTCACATTCATCAAGCCATCGCGCTGGTGATTACGGACTGGCGCATAAGGGCAGTTAACCGGAATCTGAAGATAGTTCGGTCCAAGACGGTGACGCTGTGTATCCGGGTAAGAGAACAGTCGGCCTTGCAGCAATTTATCCTCAGACGGCTCAATACCTGGCACAACTGCACTTGGTGAGAACGCCGCCTGTTCCACTTCCGCGAAGAAATTCTGCGGATTGCGATTTAAAGTCATCGTGCCCACGGTTTGAAACGGAAGGACGTCCTCTGGCCATGTCTTGGTCGGGTCCAGCGGGTCAAACGAGAAATCATTCATCTGTTCCGGCTTGAGCAGCTGCACCTGCAGCTTCCACTGCGGATAATCCCCGTTTTTGATATGGTCATACAAATCACGTGTTGCATGGTTAAAATCCTGGCCCTGAACTTCAGCAGCCTCCTGACGGGAGAAGGCACGAACGCCTTGGGCAGATTCCCATTTGTATTTTACATAGTGCACTTCGCCTTGGGCATTGATCCATTTAAAAGCATGCACTCCGAAACCATCCATCTCGCGGTAACTTGCCGGAGTTCCCAGATCAGAGAACAGCCAGGTCATCATATGCGTGGATTCCGGTGACAGCGTCATAAAATCCCAATAACGTGCCGGGTCCTGAATGTTGGTATCTGGAGCCGGCTTGAGTGAGTGAACCATATCCGGAAATTTAATCGCATCCCTAATGAAGAAAACCGGCAGATGGTTTCCGACAAGATCATAATTGCCTTCATGTGTATAAAATTTAACGGCAAATCCGCGCGGATCCCGCGCAGTCTCGGGAGAACCTGTGCCGTGGATAACGGTCGAGAACCTTACAAGCACATCTGTTTCGATACCCGGCTCTTGCAGAAAGTCAGCTGTAGTATACGCCTTCATGCTCTGCTCCAGCTTGAACACCCCATGTGCTCCAGCTCCTCTTGCGTGTACAACGCGCTCAGGAATGCGTTCACGGTCAAAGTGTGCAATCTTCTCGATAAGGTGGTAATCCTCTAACAAGGTTGGCCCTCTTCTGCCCGCTGTTCGTGAATTCTGGTTATCTCCTACGGGCGCTCCCTGATTAGTCGTCAAACGATCTGTCATCCTGTCGTCCTCCTCTGATTTGGATATTTCTCTGTTGTATCTATCTACTGATTCAAATCTTATTCATCATCTAATTCCAATCATATTCGTCATCGGCTTAAATATACATTTAGACTTGATCTAACTGTTAAATTGATTCTAGCATGTCCTATGCTCACACTGCATGAGGTTTACATGAGGTTAAGATGAGATTGCTTCACCAAAAATGAATGAAGTATGAAGGGTCTGAACAGACATGCTGTCATCTCGTGAAACCTATTCTAAAATATAAAAAAGCGCTGATCGTTATTACACGATCAACGCCAGGTTCAAACCATCTTTTCACTATGAAAGGTTAATCCGCAAGGCGGTAACCTACACCTCTTACCGTAACGATGTACTGCGGCGAAGACGCATTATCACCCAGTTTCTTACGCAAGCTCTTGATATGAACATCGACTACGTTGCTTCCACCCGTAAAATCAGTCTCCCAAATGTCACTGAGCATCTCTTCACGCGAGATGACTGCACCCTTGGCATCAATCAATTTGAGCAGCAGATCATATTCCGTCTTGGTCAGATGAATCCGGGTATTGTCACGCTGTACGCTCATCCGTTCCCGATCCAGCAGCAGATCCTTAAAGCCGATTCGCTGTCCCTCTTCCGGCAGGAATGCACGCTTTGGCAGGACAGGACTGCTGCCAATCATGCGCTGGACCCGGTAAAGTGCTTCCTGCGGGCGTGCCGGCCACACGAGCAGCTCCTCCTGCAGCATAGGTCCGCTAGCACTGCCAATCATCTTCTCACCAACCAGGTAGAGACAAGGTGTCGTATGCTCGGCCTCACGATTCAAACGACTGCTGATTCCCGTAAACGCATCAATAGTTCCGGCCACGGACAAATCATAGATCAGCAGATCAAATACCAAGCGTTCATGTAGGTCCGGTTCCCAGCGATGGAACACAAGCACGTCAAAGCAGCTGTCGGTCAAGGCTTTCACCAGTTCATGCACTTGACCAGGCATTGGACTAATCAGGATGACACGTCGGGTAATCGGACAATTATCCACTAACGGTGCAGGCTCGGTCTCAGCCAGGGCAGGCTTGACCCGGAGTGGGAGCCGGCGGCCCGACCATTTCACTTTTACTTGATCCGTTTGTTTCTGCATTCCCCGCAGACACCTCCAAATACCACATGAGCGTGATCAATTGCATAACCGGTCTCTGCAGCAACCTGCTGCATCCATTGTGGAGGGACCTCTGTCATCACCTCGTCCACTTTACCACATACTTCACACATAATATGCTGGTGATCGTCCATCCGGGCATCATATCGGCTTGCTGTTTCGCCAAGCTTAAGCTCTCTGATCAGCTCTTTATCTGTTAAATAACGAAGTGAATTATATACCGTACCATAAGCCAGATTATACCCTTGCTCAACCAGCCGATTCATCACATCGGCAGCGGTCGGATGGTCCTCTGATTTACGCACGACATCATATACGGCTTGCCGCTGTATTGTCAGATTTAATGTTTTCACAACCCATACCCCTTTATATTATTTTCAGAAAATATATCGAATTTGAACATTCTTATCGTTAATTTACTTATCTATACACAACATTTATTTATTTTGATTTAGATTAAGTATAAATCTTAATGTATATCGAGTCAATATTGTGCTGTTTATATTTGCTTTTGGAATTTTATAACGACTAAGAACCAAACCCTTCAAACATTTGGGATTATATGGTTCGCTAGAGTACCGATTTTCAGATAAAATAGAGTGATGTGCGTAAAAGGGGGGATGCTGGTTGTTAAGCACGTTTTTTGTAAATCTCTGTGTGATAATTACCTTTATGTACTTGTCAGGAATTGTCGCTAAATTCTACAGCATTCGGTTGCCTTTTCCCTCGCTGCGCGTTCAGATGATTGGCGGATTGTTATTTGGTTTATACGGTACTGTTCTTATGAACTACTCCTTTCATATAAATGACAGCACCCTTGTCGATCTGCGGCATTTGGCTGTTGTGACTGCAGCAGTATATCTTGGCGGACTTGCTTCCGTTATTTCTGGTGTCATTATCGCGATTCTTCGCATCCTTATGTTTGGCATAACCTCATCTGCTATTGATGGAGCATTCATCATGATACTGCTTGGACTATCGGGCGTATACTTCGCCTACGCTTCATGGTCCAGATTAACCAAGATTATCACCATGAACCTGCTAGGCATGATGCTGATTTTTGTCGCGCTCCTGATGAATACGAACAGCATGAGCACCTTAATGAAGGTTTATCCCATACAGATGACCATTGCCTTTGCCGGCGGTATTTCCATTTATTTCATTGCCGAATTCATTAACAGATCCAATGAGATGTTATTTATGCTGGAAAGACGAGCATCAACGGATCACCTGACAGATTTGAGCAATCGGCGGCAGTTTGAGCAGTCCCTTCGGGCTGAGCTCCAGCATGCAAGACATTATCATCAGAAGCTGTCTCTGCTGGCGATTGATATTGACCGTTTCAAAATAGTAAATGATACTTACGGTCACTCTGCTGGAGACGCTGTACTCAAGCAGCTCGGGCAGCTTCTCGTTGCGCATGCACGCTCTACTGATCTCGTCTCTCGCCATGGCGGGGAAGAATTCGCCATCCTGCTGCTCGATTGCGGATACCATCAATCCATAACCATTGCAGAATCTGTGCGGAAAGCTGTCGCCAGATTTTTGTTTGCACTGCCTGACGGTCAAACCGTAAAGCTGACTGTCTCGATCGGTATCGCCGTCTACCCTGATCATTGTGACGATCACGACGACAATGATCTGTTTGACCAGGCTGACCGTGCTCTGTACGAAGCCAAAAATACGGGACGTAACAGGGTGTGTTCATTACCCCCTCGTAATACTATCGTTGCTGACGAAGACTGGTTATAGAATCTGAATTTTTTCCACAACAAAAGGGATGCCATCTGCCTATTCACAGGCAGATGGCATCTCTTTTATACTTCATTACACTCTTTTTTTTCGTATATATAATCTGCCTCGCTTCTTATCTTAAACCAGAATCTGTTCAATCCTCTCAATCACAGAAGCGTCCAGCTTCACTCCCGAAGCGGCTGCATTCTCCTTCACCTGCTCCGGGCGGCTGGCCCCGACCAATGCACTGGAAACATTGCTCTGGCGAAGAATCCAGGCCAAAGCGAGCTGGCCTACCTTCAGATTCAGCTGATCTGCAATCTCAATCAATTGACGAATCTTGCCGATTCGATCTGCGCTGATCTTGCCTTCATCCCAGCCAAGCTTCGCAGCACGGCTGTTCTCCGGAATATCTGAGACCGATGTATATTTGCCTGTCAGCAGCCCCTGTGCGAGCGGGGAGTATACCACTTGTCCTATGCCTTTACGTTCACCCAGAGGAATAATTTCTTTCTCAATGTAGCGGTCAAACATGTTGTATACCGGCTGGTTCACCACAATGCGGTCTAATAGCAAGCGGTCCGCTGTACCTAGTGCATCCTCCATCTGAGCTGCTGTCCACTGGCTAACGCCGACATACAGCACTTTACCATGCCGCACCAGATCATCCAGTGCACGAAGAGTCTCCTCAATCGGCGTCTCCGCATGATAGCGATGGCAGTAATAGATATCAACATAATCCGTGCCGAGGCGCTTCAAGCTGGCCTCACACTGCTCCATAATATGTTTGCGGGACAATCCGTGATCGTTAGGCCCATCACCCATTTTGTTAAAAACCTTGGTTGCGAGCACATACGAGCTTCGCGAGTATGCTTTCAACGTTTGACCCAGCAGCACCTCGGCAGCTCCCCGTTCATAAGCATTAGCCGTATCAAAAAAATTAATGCCTTCATCAAATGCAGTTTCAATTGATTTAACCGCATTCTCCCGTTCAACATATCCGCCGTACGTCAGCCAGCTGCCCAAGCTGATCTCGCTGACTTTCAATCCGCTTCCACCCAATCTACGATATTCCATTGAATGCTTGTCCTCCTCTTCATGAGATGATGAAGTCCCACATCCTATTGTAACCTAACTGGAGCATCGTGAAAACGTTTGCAGTAATAAACGTAACAAAGGAGAGCACCGAAGAACACATTCAGATTGAATGTGCCGCTTTGTGCCCACAGACTCCAGGGACCGACAGAGATCTTCGCCGAGCAGCTCATCGATAACCGCTTCTATGGCAAAATACTACTTAGTGCATTCAACAGTTCGGTCTGTCTCACCGGTTTGGTTAATACGGCATCAAAAGCCTGCGTTTCATGCAGATCCATATGCATCCCATAGGGAACAAGCATAATGACAGGCAGAGCTTCAACCTGCCGTTTCAAGTCCATAACGAAATCGACCGTAATTCCTTCACGCAGACCCATGTCCACAACGGCAACGTCCGGCTTGAAGCCTTCTTTGAGCCACTGGTAAGCAGCAGTGGAATCAGAAGTCATGTGCACATCCATCTCCCATCTGCGCATCAAGGAGGATACACCCTGCAAAATATCAGGGTCTTTGGCAAGCAGCACTTTTTTCCCTTTTAATCGTTGCTGTACACTGGTGACTTGTGGCAAATCCCAATATCTGCGCAAGTGAAGGGAAATCTGAAATTCGGTCATCATCCCATCAAGCGTATTTACCTGAATACGTCCATGCATCAAAATGGCCAGGTTCTGACTGACAGCCAGCCCCAGATTACTGCCAATGAGCTTTTCCGTGCTTACTGTCTCCGCCGTTTTAGCAGTGGAAGCACGCAGACGATTGTCCGATATCATCTGCCCTGTATATCGAACCCGAAGCAGGAGAACATCTGTATCCTCGTTTGCCTCTTCATCGAGATCGGCTGTCACAAGCACAGCACCCTCCCGGGTGGAATCCATTGCGTATTGCATGACATGACCGAGCAGCTGACCAAGCTTGATCTCATCTCCAATGAAAACCTGCGATACATTCAGATTCAGGTTTAACCCCAGTTCTATATTTTTGCTGGTTGCTGTACCGGCATAAAGATAGACCGTGTTCTCAATTGTGCTGACCAGATCGAAGGGGTCATCATGAATCACCGTTTTGCCAGCATCATTCGTGTTAAAGTTCATCATATTGTTAAGCAGCGAGAGCAGAATGTTACCGCTCGTTTCGATCATGTTGACATACTCGGCTTGTTCCTCCGACATATCGGGAGTACGCATCAGATCCGTCAATCCCAAAATTCCGTTCAGCGGATTACGAATCTCATGGCTCATCAGCTTCAGCATCTGTGTCTTGGTCAACGCTTCGGATTCGGCACGTTCTTTCTCCGCTTGCAGCTTCTCCTGCAGCTGTTCTGAATCGCTCAGCTTCTGCTCCTGAGCTCGCAGCGTACTCTCCAGATCAACTACATATCCCAGAAACACGGCCATCGCTTCCAGGGTCTTCATGTCCTTCTCATGGATCACATATCCTGGATCATCCATTATGCATATTGTGCCGAAGGCTTCACCTGATCTTCGCATGATCGGCACACCCACAAAAAATCGGTTCCCCAGTCCGGTCGTAACATCCATTGAACGTGTGACAGAATGCTCACAGGTATTCTGAATCGTAACAACACTGCCGTTATCCTTCAATACCAGGCTGCAGTACGATTCCATAAATGGAAGTGCTGTTCCTTTAACAACTAGTTTCTCCTTACGGTTGAAGGCTTCAAGAATGACATTGGTCACTCCGTCATTCGTGGCTACGAAGATGGTATTCACTCCTAATATGCCACTTAATACGTCCACGATATGGGCCGCTGCTTCTTCAATGTTTTTATAGAAGCCTTGGTGTCTGCCTTCTACCGTCTCCATGATCCACCCCACTTTGTTTGTCTTGGCTGCTATATTTTAATTCACGAATCAGACTTTTACATAACATGCAGGGCTCTAGCGGATTTATCACAAACTATACTTATATGTTTAACACCACAGAAGTATAAGAGAACCATACTGATATCCATAATCTGTTTTATCATTAAAGCTCTGTTTATAACATTTCATTAAAGCTCTCTTCAAAACATTTAATTAAAGCTTTTTTAAGCACTCCAATAAAGCGTTTGTACAAAACACCCCGATAAAGCGGCTCGGTTCGCGTACTTTAATCTATGATCTCTGACGTGGAAGTTTATACTTGCAGGATAAGTAGAGATTATACGCCTCCGCTTCAATTTTGGAAACCTTTAAACCCGCATCAGTTCAAGGCAAATGCTGCCTCCTCATTAGGAGTGTGATGATAATCACACCCAAAAATCCACATATAGTTTATAAATGGATAATATCAATCTACATCTAGTATATAACATCCATATTTATCGTATATAACGCAAATGTTTATAAGCTTATACAATCTCAAAAAATCCATTTAGGAGGCACGTTACATGACTATGCTTGAGTATGCCGCACCACCGGCACCTGATCTATTATCCGACCTGGGAAGACGTATTATTGGCGCTGAAGATGCCGATACGCTGAGAGAGAATGCCAATCTGAACGGAGATTCCTTCAGCGGAAAAATGAGCAGGCTCGGTTCGGAGACGGCAAAATGGCATGCGATGCGTCATGTGCTGCCTGAGGCGCTTGCAGAAGCCGTTGAACAAGGGGATTTGTATGTGCATGACCTGGATCAGTACGCCCTTGGCACAACCAACTGCATCTTTATTCCGTTTGATCGACTGCTGGCTTCCGGCTTCAATACAGGCAATGGCTCCGTCCGCACACCACAGACGATTATGTCAGCCATGGCCCTTGTCGCTATCATCTTCCAGTCCCAGCAAAACAGTCAGTACGGCGGTGTGTCTGCCAACAAGATCGACTGGGACCTCGCCCCTTATGTGAAGCGTTCATTCGTCAAACATTTTCGCAAAGGGCAGCGGCTCTTTAACGAATCTGCCGTCCTTACAGATGAGCAGCTGCATCTGGACAGTACGGCAGCCAAGCAGCAATGTCCACGATCCTTTGCGTTTGCTTGTGAAGAGACTGAAGTCGAGACTGGACAGGCTGCAGAATCTCTTATACATAATCTCAATACGATGAGCAGCCGGGCAGGGGGCCAGATTCCTTTTACCTCACTCAACTATGGAATATGCACCTCGGCAGAAGGACGGCTCGTCTCCCGTTCCTTGCTGGAGGCCACGATTCGGGGACTGGGTCATGGGGAAACACCTGTGTTCCCACAGCATATCTTCCAGTGCAAGCAGGGTGTTAACCAGGCTCAAGGTGACCCCAACTATGATCTGTTCCGATTGGCGGTAACCTGCTCCTCGCGGCGCATGTACCCTAACTTTGTCAATGTGGATGCTTCGTTCAACTTGCCTTATTACCACCCGGAGGACCCGGATACAATCATTGCAACGATGGGCTGCCGCACACGCACCCTTGCGGATCGGTTTGGACGGAATCGTCAGAGCGGCAAAGGAAACCTCTCGTTTAACACCGTTAACCTGGTCAAATTGGGCATTCGATATGGTATCTGCCGGGGAAACCGGGCTGTCGCGGATCGGGATGGCTTCTACGCGGCATTGGAAAAGGTTATGCATACGGCGGTAGACGGCTTATTGCACCGATACGCTATTCAGACAAAACAGCCCGCCAAATCATCCGATTTCATGATGCGGGAGGGAGTGTGGGAAGGGGGCGAGCAGCTCGACCCCAATGAACCTGTTGCGGATCTGCTAAAACACGGAACGTTATCGCTCGGTTTTATCGGGCTGGCTGAGTGTATGACGGCCATGTATGGACGACATCACGGACAGGATATGCATGTGCATCGCGAAGCGCTAAACATCATTCGTACGATGAGAAAATTCTGTGATCTCATGAGTGAGCACCATAACCTCAACATTACCCTGTTTGCTACTCCCGCAGAAGGTTTGTCTGGCAAATTCACCAAGTTAGACCGGGCACAGTATGGCCCCATCACTGGCGTAAATGACCGTGAGTATTATACCAACTCATTCCATATTCCGGTCTATCATAATCTTCCGGCCTATCGCAAGATCGAGCTGGAGGCTCCGTTCCATACCTTATGCAACGCCGGAGCGATCTCTTATGTAGAGCTTGATGGCAATGTACGGGCCAACACGGCAGCCTTTATGCGCATCGTGCAGTATGCACTCGCACAGGATATCGGTTACTTTTCCATCAATCATCCGATAGATCGCTGCCCTGAGTGCGGGTATGAGGGGGTTATCGGGGATATCTGTCCGGGATGCGAGGTTCATGAAAATGAAGTGCACTTCCAGCGCCTGCGCCGCGTAACCGGCTATCTGACAGGTGACTATAAGGTACGCTTCAATGCTGCGAAGCAGGCCGAGGTGCGGGATCGGGTGAAACATCGGTGAATCTGTACGGTTACATCCCCGAGTCAGTCAATGAAGGCACGGGCCTGCGTGCTGTATTGTTCATCAGCGGATGCAGACACGCTTGCCCAGGCTGCTTCAGCCCGGATTCATGGAGCTTTCGAGCCGGCGAACCCTTTACGGAAGAGCGACAGCAGCAGATTTTGCAGGAAGTGACGAACCATCCCCTGCTGGATGGCGTGACATTATGCGGCGGTGATCCCTTTTTCTCCGCACCAGGCTGCAGCCGCTGGGTTCGACAGCTCCGGGAAGCGCGCCCTGACCTGACGGTGTGGGCTTATACAGGATTCGAATACGAGGAACTCGTTGCCGATCCGGGAAGAGCCGAGCTTGCACAGCTATGCGACGTCATTGTTGATGGACGTTACCTTGCAGCGGAGCGCGATGTGTCCCTGCCCTTCCGCGGAAGCCGAAATCAGCGTTTAATCAATGTGCGTGCCACCCAGGCCGCCGGAAGCATCGTTACATTGCAGCTGGATGCAGTGTAACGATGTTTTTGTTGTCTTTTAATAACAAAAAAACAGGCTCTGCCACGATTCAAGTGTTCAGAGCCTGCTTTTATATAGCTGTATCGTATGTTACCTGTATAACCTGCTTGTTACACCTGGAACCTCTGTATCACCTGATTCAGCTCGTATGCCAGGCTTCTCAGCTCTTCGGACAGACTGGATACTTCCTGCATCAAAGCAAGCTGCTCCTCTGAAGAAGCACGCGCTTTATTCGCGTTGCCAGATGAGTCGGCTGCTGCGATACCCAGCTGGGCCAACGAAGTAGTAATCTGATCACTGCTGGCAGACATTTGCTCTGAAGCGGCAGATACTTCATAGACCTGGCCCGAAACCTTTTGAATCGCGTCAACGATCTGGCGGAAGGTTTCAGCCGTGACTTCAGATGTCGCAGCACCTTTCTTGGCTACCTCAACCGATTCTTCAATAGAGTCTACGGCTCGTTCTGTATGATGAGATATCCCTTTCAGAATCTGGTCGATCTGATCGGAGGAATCTTTGGATCGAGCGGAAAGCTTTTGAATCTCCTGGGCGACCACAGCGAAACCTCTGCCAGCATCTCCTGCTCTTGCCGCCTCGATGGAAGCATTAAGTGCAAGCAGGTTCGTTTGATCCGCAATTTCACGGATCATCGACATAATTCCGGCAATATTACTGTTCAGCTGCCGCAGATCATGAAGAACCGTAACTGTGCCTGACATGTTATGTTCAATCTGCTGCATCTGCTCCACCATCGATGTAATATCGGCTTCACCCTGACTGGCACGATCCGTGGTGTCCGCGGCCAGCTCGGCAACCACCTGACTGGACTCCGCAACACGCCGGATACCGGTGACCATCTCGTTAATCGAGACCTGGCATTCATTCGTAGACTCGCGTTGCAGCTCGGCCCCGGAGGAGACCTGCAGCATGGATTCCGTGATCTCTTGTGATGCTTCAGTCGTTCGTGCTGCACTTAATTGCAGGTCCGACGCTGAGCGTGTCACATTGGAGGAGGTCGACTGGATTCCCGTAATCAATTGCTGCAGGGCACCAATCATGTGGTTAAAGGCTTTCGCTGTCTGACCAATCTCGTTCTGATTGCCTACAGTCAGGCTTACAGTCAGATTTCCTTCCGCAGCCTGATTGGATACAACCGCCAGATGCTGTAAAGGTCGAAGCACAATACGCAGCAGAATGATCACCAGCACGATCAGCACTGCTGCTGCAAGCAGTCCTCCGCCCAGATTGTACAAGAACATCCACAACTGATCCTGTTTTACTTTGGCCGCATCCAGATCCAGACCAAATATCGCTATAGCTTGCCCTCGATCATCCTTAATCGTGCTCAGATAGGTTACCCAGGTCCCTGCACTATCCGTGTACGGTTCTGTCAATGCGGTCCCCTGCTGCAATACAAGCTTGTATGTATTTTGAACCAACGCCGGAATTTCATATTTTACACCGGGCACCATATCCAGATCATAAAGGGCCTGATTGACTTGTAACCCCGTGAGAATTTGCTTGCCGTCTTGCTCCCTAATCGTGGATTGAAAAATATACGCGTTCGCGATGGAAGCAACGCCAGTCATGGCGTCCAGTTGTTCCTTGAGCGCCGTTAGCTCGGGAGATGATGGCTTAGCTGAAGCTGACAGCTGCCGGTTAGCCTGCTCTACCTGTCCGTGGTTGACTTGAAGCTGATTCGACAGCGCTTTGCCAACCTGATTAATCTCTTCATAATAAGCCTGCTGACTTTGCCTGAAATTCATATAACTCATGGCAACGATCAGAATAAGCAAAATACATGCAATCAGGACAGAACTCGTAACAACCAAACTTCTATTGCGAAAGTAGCGTAACATCGGAGATTCCCCTTTTCCTTAACTTATATAGCTTACATATCTGTCCTAATGAAAAATCAGACCGGTATCCCCCTGCTTCAACTTGGCATCCCAATAACGATATAAGAACATGATATAAGAACATATAGTATATATCGTTATATAAAAGCTGTTTTTGAATGGCATTATGTAAAAACAAAAAGGCCAACCCGCATATGCAGGCTGACCCTCGTAATATCTAAGTTCAATGAGGCAGAATCTCCTCATAACATTGGCAATAATTTTAACGAATCTCAAAATGACGAACGCGCACACCTGCTGACATCAGCAGAAAGACATCCTGTACTCCCGCTGGAGCGGTTAGCTCAGCCTTCACCGTAGACCACTGTTGGGCCCCGCTTGCTGTCAGCTCTGCATGCCCTGCGAGTGTACCGTCCGGCGCACCCAGCCTCACTTCCAGCACAGCTCCCGGCTGTTCTGCGGATACACGCGCTTCGAGGACAGATGCACCACTGCCAAGGTCTGCATCCTTGAAGGCAATCCATGCCTGTTCTCCGGTCACGCGGACAGCTGTCCCGCCTTCTTTGCACTCATCCAGCTCCACATTCCGGTAAGCATCATAGTTCTCGGCTCTTGTGGTCACACTCAGATTACGTGCAGGGATAGTCTCACCTGCAACCTTCAACTCTGCTACCAGCTGCACATCCGAAGAGGACTTGGCAGCCATGATGGAGTAGATGCCCTCCTCCACAACATACCGATCACGCGTAACGTCCCAGATCGCCAGCTCCTGAACAGGCAGGTCAAAACGTACTGTTGCCGTTGCTCCGGCTTCGATATGCAGGCGGCGGAAAGCCTTCAGCGTTTTCAGCGGACGTTTCACACGGGACTTGCCTGCACGTACATACAGCTGCACCACCTCGTCACTGGCAATCGAACCCGTATTCGTCACGTCCACGCTAATTGCAACCTGCTCATCCTGACCCGTTTCCGCAGGGGTTACCTGCAAATTGCTGTATTTAAACGAAGCATAGGTGAGCCCGTGTCCGAACGGATACAACACATTTCCTTCAAAATACTGATACGTACGGCCCGACTGTATAATGTCATAGTCCTTGATGTCTGGAAGTTGATCCTCCGATTGAACCCATGTCATGTTCAGCCGGCCTGCCGGTGCATAATCCCCATACAGCACATCCGCCACTGCGTTACCCAGCTCTTGTCCTGCATGTGACGTATACAAAATCGCCGGAATGTTCTCCTGAACCCAGTTGCACGTAAAAGGATAGCTGCCAACGATGACAACAATCGTGTTCGGATTGGCTTCGTATACGGCCTGAATGAGACGCTGCTGGGATTCAGCCAGGTCCAGGCCGGGGCGGTCAATCTCTTCCTTACCGTTGACAAGCGGATTATTGCCGACAAATACAATCGCCGTCTCCGCTTCCTTGGCTGCGGCTACAGCTTCCTCAAATCCATCCACTACGACATTGCGCTGGAAAGTCTCGGCTGCACCGAAGGTTTGCTGATCTTGGCATACCTTGAGGGCATCGTGACCCTCATTTGCTGCTGTCACGATTTTGCCATTCCATGTCGTCAGTCCCACACTGCCGTCCGGCTGCGGAAGAAGGTGGAACACTTCTTTTACGAACCATCCATATACTTCACTCGCTGACGCCGTAACAGAATCTTCATCTGTCGTTACATATTTGCCATTGCTTTCGGCCTGCAGAGTACAGCTGCCAAAACCCCAATCCGTCACCCTGAACGTCTCCGCTTCCTCCGAGGCTTTAACCACCATCTCTGGTGAATTCTCGGCTCTGACAAGCCCTATTTTCTTGCCGCTTGCTGCGGATGTAAGTGTGATGCGATCGTCACCGTCTCTAAACGTGACATTGTCACTGCCCACCTTGCTGCGGATGCCGTCCACAGGGGTTACACGGTACGGCAGCGTTCCTGCATACCAGTCCCGGTAAACGGTACCGCCAAGCTGACCGATCACAGCTACTTTGCCTGCTTTGGTCTTGTCCAGTGGAAGAGTTGCATTGTCATTTTTAAGCAATACCACTTGTTCTCTCGCCGCTCGAAGGGACAGCGCTTTGGCTTTATCCGTCATCATGGCCTCCTCTCCAATGCCAGCATACGGATTGCCTTCTTCCGGGTCAAATTCGCCCAGACGGAACCGCACGCGGAACGTGTTAAACAAGGCTTTGTCGATATCCTCCATCGTAAGCAGTCCTTGCTCCAGCCCTTCACGAAGCGCTTGCTTGGACAGCTCCGCATCATCGGTGATGCTGTCGATGCCTGCTTTGACCGACTCCACCGTACCCGGTGTGTGCGAATCATAGTAATGGTGATCATTTTGGATACCCATCACGTCGCCAGCGTCACTAACGATGAAACCGTCCATGCCCCACTCCCCTTTAACAATCTCGTTCACATAAGGATGCAGGAGAGCCGGTGTACCGTTTATCGAGTTGTAGGCTGTCATCATCGACTGTGCCCCGCCCTCCTTAAAAGGCTTCTCGAATGCTTTCAAGTAATATTCACGCATATTACGTGGATCAATGCTGGATGAGCCGCTGCCCCGGTCCACCTCGTTGTTGTTGCCGAGGAAATGCTTGAGTGTGGCCACTGCTTTGTAATACTTGGGATGGTCGCCCTGAATGCCCTTAACCAACGCTGTGGTCAGCTCCGCTGTCAGTTCCGGGTCCTCGCCATAAGCCTCTTCATTCCGTCCCCAGCGCGGATCACGCTCCATGTCCACCGTTGGCGCCCACAGCGTAAGACCGTTAACGGCGGGGTTTCGTTTGTAAAATACACGTGCCTCATCTCCAATTACAGAGCCGATCTGCTGCATGAGCTCCGTATCCCACGTACATGCCAGCCCGACAGGCTGTGGGAAGGATGTCGCTTCACCAAGCCAGGCCAGACCATGTGCAGCTTCGGTTCCATGCTTGTAGGCTGCAACGCCCAGACGCTCAACGGCTGGCTGGTATTGCAGCATGGATTCTATTTTTTCATCAACTGTCAGACGGGATACAAGGTCCTCCACCCGGGTATCGAGCTCAAGAGCTGTGTCTTGAAACGGATATTTCGTTTGATGAGTTGTCATGTGTAATCTCCTTCGATAAATGAATTTATAATCGTTATGATAGCGAATACATTTTAAAAGGTTAAAAACAAGCGTATCTCTTGAATTACATCTCGGAAATATACGTTAAAATCCCGAACACAAGCACTTAATTAGAATAAAATCAATTAGACGAAATTAATCTAAAACGATTTCGTTAATCCTACTATAAAACATATTGACCCAAAAAAACAGAGGTACGTCTCAGGAAAATATAAACCTTCCTCCCGTTAAATATGCATATACTCGTTTTTTTCTGGCACACTCTGGCAATCCTGATGAGAAAGCACAAGGACACAGGCCCCTTCATGTCTTAGTGTCCTATATTATGGTCTGATCAAGATCGAGGAGGAAGAGAATCAATGAGTGACAATGAGCCGTTAAAAACAAATCTACCGCCAGCTCCGGAGTCTCTATGGCGTGCAGCGAATACATTCGATACCTATCCCAAGCTGACAGAAGATACTACGGCAGACGTAGCTATTATCGGAGCGGGAATTGCAGGCATTACGACAGCCTATCTGCTTGCACAGTCCGGGCTGAGTGTAGTTTTGCTTGAAGCGGGGAAAGTGCTTGACGGTACGACTGGTCATACGACGGCCAAAGTATCCGCACAGCATGGAATGATCTTTGATGAAATTATGCATCATTTCGGGCATGAACAGGCACGGATGTACTATGAAGGCAACGCCGCGGCCGGGGATTGGATGCGCAAGCTCGTTAAGGAAAAGCAGATCGAATGTCAATGGGCCGATGAGGATGCCTACGTCTATATTCAGTCAGAAGATAACATCAAAAAGCTGGAGGTGGAGCTGACCGCGTATGGCAAGCTGGGTGTTCCCGGAGAATGGGCAGACCCGCTCCCCATCCCGGTTCCGTCCAGAGCAGGAATTCGCATGCCGGGACAGGCCCGATTTGATCCTCTTGCTTACCTGCACTACCTTTTGACATCAGCTGTCAAACAAGGTGTACGTGTCTATGAGCATACAACCGTAACCGATGTAGAGGAAGAAGCTTCGCTGCGTATCAGAACGTTTGGCGGCTCATTTGTCACAGCAGAGCATATCGTGGTTGCTTCTCATTTCCCTGTATACGATCCGGGGTTTTACTTTACCCGGCTGCATGCCGAGCGTTCCTATGCGGTAATGGTTGAACCCGAGAAACCCTATGCAGGGGGCATGTACATCTCAGATGATAATCCGGCCCGCTCACTCCGCGCTGTCATGCATAACGGCAAAGAGCATATTCTCTTCGGCGGGGAAAACCATAAAACCGGACAAGGCATCTGCACCTTCGGACATTATGAGCGGCTGGAGCAATACGCGGCGGAAACCTTCGGTATTCGCAACATCCCGTTCCGCTGGTCCGCACAGGATCTCATCTCCATTGATAAAGTGCCTTATATCGGACCTATTACCGGGAGACATGAACGAATCTATGTCGCTACCGGTTTTGCCAAATGGGGGATGACTACAGGCACGATGGCTGGACATTTGATGGCTGATCGCATTACCGGACGGCATAATCCGCATGCAGACGTTTTTGATCCCGCAAGATTCAAGGCTGACCCGGGCATCAAAAACTTTATTGTAGAAAATGTAAATGTGGCGAAGGAGTTAATCGCCGGCAAGGTCGGCATCGTACACAAAAATATAAATGAGCTTGGCAGCGACGAGGGCGCTGTCGTGCGTTATAACGGCAAACGTGCTGGTGCCTATAAAGATAACAGCGGCAAGCTGTTCCTTGTGGATACAACCTGCACCCATCTGGGATGTGAGGTCGAGTGGAATAAAGGCGAGCGTTCCTGGGACTGTCCATGTCACGGCTCGCGTTTTAATTATGAAGGCCATGTCATTGAGGGACCTGCGATAGAAGACCTGCCCCTCCTGGATGTGCAGGAACAGTAATCTTTTAAGCAGACGTAACTGACTGCAGCATCAAGATGAACATCCCAGCTTGGGCAGCCAAAATAGACACCATGTGCAAAAAATGTACGGACTACATGCGTACATTTCATCTCTTAGACCGGATCGGTTCTCCGTCTCCAGACGGAAGCAAACGATCCGGTTTTCTCGTATGCTTAATTCTATAGGTGAGCAGCAGCAGCCAAAAATGATTCAGAACTAATTTATAGACACTACCTTGCATTAAATAGTACCGGGTGCTATGATGACTCCAACACTACTGAATAATACATACTAGTATCATTGAATCAACCAAGGAGGAACCTGTGTGAACGTAAATACCCAGTTCAAAAAAGGAGTGCTGGAGCTGTGCGTCCTGGTCTTGATCCATCGTCAGGATCGGTACGGCTATGAACTGGCCCAGGCGGTCTCCAAGCATATCGAAGTGGCCGAAGGTGCACTATATCCTTTGCTTCGCCGGCTGGTGAATGAGGGGTACTGCACGACCTATCTTCAAGAATCAAGCGAAGGTCCTCCGCGCAAATATTACCGCTTGTCTGATACAGGCCATGAATATATGACGGCACTATCAGCAGAGTGGAACGCCTTTGTGCGCAGCGTGACCAACCTAATGGAGGAAGGAAATCAAGATGAATAAAAAACAATTTATGCAGTCGATGGCCCTGTATTTACGTCCGATGGACGAAGCCGAACGATCTGAACTGCTCGCAGATTACGATCAGCATTTTGCCCTTGGGCTGCATGAAGGCAGAACCGAGGAAGAGATCGCACGGGAGCTGGGGCACCCGGAGCAGATTGCACGAGAAGCACTCGGTGACCGTTATGATGCATACATACATGCTGACTTGCCTGCTACGGACCCTTTCTACGCATCAACGTTCAAAGAGATGAAACCCGCGAGCAACCCTACAAGAGCCACCCGCAATTTCTTCACAGCTGTCGGACTGCTTTTTCTGAATCTGATGTTCGGCATCCCCATCGGTTTAACCCTGTGGTCGGTGTGGCTCACCATTGCAGGCATGTCTTTGCTGGCTCTTGCCCCTGTCGCTGCCGCTGTAGATGCTCTATTTCTGAGCCAACTTGAAAAAGCAGAAATTTTCGTATCCATTGGCCTGTTTGGTCTCGGCATTCTTTTTGCGATTGCATCCAAATATGTTTTCAGAGCATTCAAAGTCCTTACTATAAGCTATATTCGATGGAATCAAAAAGTAATGAAAGGGGATGCTCCTGCATGAGCACGAAAAAATGGCTGGCACTCGCAATCATCTGTATCGGAATAGGTTTGTTTGGAACGTCTATGTACGGCTTTCAGTTCGGAGATGAACGGGAGGCATATAACAAACGGTGGGATTTCAAGCCTGGGGAGCTGCAAAATGTCCGAATGGATGGCGACTTTAATGCCGATATCGAATTCATGGTCAGCCCGAATCAGAATGCGTATATCGAAGTGGATGGCCAATGGGATCAGGATATGATCAAAAGTTTCGAACAAGCGAAATTTGCCAATGGTACATTTGAGCTCTCGCAGAATCAGCGCATACGCTGGCAATTTTTCAACCTGAATTGGGATAAACAGGAGGCACGGATTACGGTAGCTTTACCAAAGGGATATCCACTGAATGATGTTGTCTTGAAATCCTCTTCAAGTGACTGGAATCTGACCGGGCTGAATGCTCAATCACTGGAGATGAAAAACTCGTCAGGCTCCATTCGTTTACAAGAATTAAATGTGCCCAGAATCGAATTGTCACTCACCTCTGGAGACATCGCAGCTTATACCATTCATGGCGATATGACGGTCGAACAAACATCTGGCAGCTTCAATGCAGAACAGGTTACGGGAAAGGTGAACAGCCAGATTCATTCAGGAGATATCGAGATCACCCGATTAAACGGTGCTACTAATGTCGAATTCACCTCGGGCAGCATTTATATTGAGCAGTCACAATCCGCTCCCGTAAATGTATCAGGAACATCGGGAGATATCTTCATTCAGGCAGCGCCTGATTTTGACGGTATTTATGATGCCAGAGCGACTTCAGGTGAGGTTAACGTGCCGGAATCCCCGATGGTAAGTCAGGAACTGATCAAAGCACGTACCACCTCAGGCAGCATCAGGATTGTGCAGTCACGCTAGATTGTTTTATGCAGTTAAGTTAGATTGTATTGTACAGTCCGCATTAGATTGTAATGACGCATATTTCCGATCGTTGGGTAAAGTATAGTATAATCAAAAGCCAACCCAAATGCTGAGGAGGATTATTCCCATGGAACTTAAAAATAAAACAGCCATTATTACTGGAGCAGGTAAAGGCATTGGCCGTGCCATCGCTGAAGCACTTGCCAAGGAAGGTGTACATCTTGGACTGATCGCCCGCACAGCTTCCGATCTGCAGGCCCTGCAGGAGTCTTTAAGCAAGGAGTATGGCGTGAAGGTAACAAGTGCAACAGCCGACATCTCCGATCGTTCACAAGCCGAAGCCGCTGTAGCAGCGATTGAACTGGAACTTGGAGCCGTCGATATCCTGATTAACAATGCAGGCATCGGCAGCTTTGGTACGCTGCTGGATATGGACCCTGAAGAGTGGGAACGCATCCTGCATGTCAATGTGATGGGTACATACTACGTGACACGCGCCGTTCTTCCAAGCATGATCAAGGAGAGCAGCGGCAGCATCATTAATATTGCTTCTACTGCAGGTGAGCGTGGATTCGCTACAGGCTCTGCTTACTGCGCTTCCAAATTCGCAGTACTTGGCATGACCGAAGCCCTGATGCAGGAAGTTCGCAAATCAAACATTCGTGTAACGGCACTGACACCAAGCACGGTGAATACTGAGCTCGCTGTGAATGCCGGACTGAAAATCGGAGATGAGGATCGCATGATGCAAGCCGAAGACGTAGCCGAGCTTGCGCTGGCAACACTCAAGCTCTCCGACCGTGTCTTCGTAAAAGCGGCAGGGATCTGGACAACCAATCCACAGTAAGTTTCAAGTGCTTTTTTGGATTAAAAGAATGAAGCTACCACTAGAACTCTGGTTGGTAGCTTCATTCTTTTGTTATATATGTTACAATCTGAAACTGCATTTGATATAATACTGAGATAGGTATTAGTGTACGAAAGGTGGGCAAGCTAAATGAATATAAATGTTGTAAAACGTTATGAGAAGAGGGTTTTGTCCGTGAAAAAATACACTCATAAGAAAAAGCTTATCGCATTTATGAATGCCAAGGCCTCACTTGCAATTGAAGGGATGCATCTTACACCTTCAGAAGAGAAATTAATATTGGAAAGATCAAACGGTAAGATGAAAAATGATGAATTCCTTGCTCACGCAATAGAACTTGCACGAAATGTATGAGCAAAGCCATTCAAAATATTGTTATCCCGACAGTGAAGTACTAATAAATGTTCCTGGTTTCAAAGAACAAAAGCAATTAGATGCTTTTGACAGGATATTAACAATGGATCGGCTTAGATTATTACATTTAAAACCGTTAAAAGGTAATTTTGATCGTTTACACTTATGTAATATTCATAAATTTTTATTTGAAGGTATATATCCTTTTGCTGGTGATTATCGAACTGAGGAAATTGGGAAAGGTTCCTTTCGGTTTGCAAATGTACACTATTTAGTACCTGAAACTGATCGATTACTTCAGGAGCTAAAACTTGAAAATTTCCTTATAAATTCAACTTATGATGTATTTACCGAAAGATTAGCTTATTATCTTACTGAATTAAATGTCCTTCACCCTTTCAGGGAAGGAAACGGAAGAACACAACGAGAGTTTATTCGTACGTTGGCTCTTGAGTCTGGTTATCATCTTGATTTTACGTCTGTTAAGGCGGAGGAGATATTGCAGGCTATGATCGAGTCTCCTTATAAAAATTATAAATTAATAGATATTTTCAGAACTATCACTAAGAAATTAGATGAGTGATTCTCTTAATTATTGGTGATTAAGATAACAGAAGGTGAGGGGCAGACGTCTCTCACCTTCTGTTATCTTAACTGTGAGCCCGACTTCGTTTGCAGAACAGAATACAGTATTTCCTACCATGTTTCTCTCCCACCCCTGCACTTACCTATCCAACAGATGATCCAGCTCCAACTCCTTGGATACCGCAATCAAGACCACCGCTGGCTCATCACCTATATTGGTAACCTCATGAGGTACGATCGCATTCCACGTAAATGAATCTCCCGCTTCCAGCGTTTCCTCATCTTCTCCCTGTTTGGCCCGAATCACCCCTTGCATCACCAGATGGCTTTCCTCTCCCGCATGTTTGCTGATACCTGTAGAAGCCCCTGGCGGTAGTTCTACTATCGACATGCGCATAGCACCTTTCGCTGTTAACTGCTGTACCTTGATCTGCCCGCTGCCTGCTGTGGTCTCTTTACGCTCATGCTTGCGCACTACATTCATACGCTGCTCCTGCGTTAACAGCAGGTAAGGCAGCGGTACGTCGAGATAGTCCGCAATGCTTTCCAATGTAGCAATGGACGGTGAGGTTTTGTTATTTTCCACGTTGCTGATAAAACCTTTGGACAATCCTGTCCCCTCACAGAGCTGCATAATCGTAATCTGTTTCTGTTTGCGTATCGTTCGAATGGCCAAGCCAATATCCATGTTACCGCCCTCTCTTCTATCTTACTGCCGTTTCCTTGGAATCAAGATTCAACCGTTGACTCTACAAAAACAAGGCGATTGCCGAATGGATCAGTAATGGTCATTTCCCGTGAATCCCAAGGTGTTTCTTCAATACCAGGTCTCGCATATTTATATTTTTGCAAAGAAATCCGCTCATGCAGCTCCTCCAGATGCTCCGTCTCAATGCGTAAGGCTGCACCAGGAGTACAGTCTCCGTGATGTTCGGACAGATGAATGACAATATCATCCTGAGAAACCTGCATGTACAGCGGCATATCAGCCTCAAAGCGATGTTCCCAGTCCACTTTGAACCCCAAGTAATCCGTGTGAAATTCCCTAGCCTTCGCTTCATCAAAAATTCTAAGAATAGGTACGATATGTTTCATCATCTTCTTCACGTCCTCCTCTACAGAAATAAAAGTACAATACCGATGTTCGTTCCAAGTTCCCTAATACAAAACATATTTTCATCATACAAAATAAGTGTTGACCCTACAATGAAATCATGATAAATTTTGTTCATCAATAAGAATATTATTTTCACATCAGTGAACTTTATGCTACAGGTCTATTTGTTCAATCGGCATTGAAGTTGCTTGTTTTATACAAAAAACTCACACATAACCCTTATTCCATCAGGAGGTGCATTGGTTTGAGCTCTTCTTATATTCATGAGGTGAAGCTGCCTCTTCATTACGATAAAAACAAGCAGTATCCGGTTATTTTTGCGCTGCATGGCATGGGATCGGACGAACGGGACATGCTTCAATTAATGGAGCCTTTGTCTTCCGATTTCATTATCATTGCCATCCGCGGTCCTCTTGTACAAGGCGGAGGATATGCATATTTTCAGATTAAAAGTATAGGAAACCCTATCCGCGAGCTGTACGATGCCTCGGTTCAAGGGCTACAGCACCTCATTCTTGAGCTGTCGGCTCAATATGCAATCGATCCTGCTCGTCGTTATATTGTTGGCTTCAGTCAGGGCGCCATCATGGCGATGACGCTGTCCCTGATCATGGGGGATGCCATTAAAGGCATCGTTGCTATGAGCGGATACATTCCGCAGTTCGTAAAAGAGGAATATACGTTGCAGCCTTCTCCTAACCTGTCCGCATTGATCTCACACGGCGATCAGGATCACCTTTTCCCGTTACACCTGGGTGAAGATAATGCTGCATTTTTCCGTAGCTACACCAATCATGTCACTTATATGCCTTATAAGGGCGGTCATACAGTCACTCCTGAATTATATGCCAAACTCCAACACTTCCTTCGGACGGATGCTCAGGTAACTGCCGAAGATACGAAAGGAATGAACGAATGATGATGCCATCCCTATTTATTGCTCATGGCGCGCCTTCACTGGCGCTGGAGGAGAATGTATACACTGAGTTTTTGCAAAAGCTTGGACAGGAGCTGCCGAAACCGAAAGCCATTGTCCTGTTCTCGGCACACTGGGAATCGACTACACAGCTTGTATCGTCAGTCCCTGACACCTACGAAACCATCTATGATTTTGGCGGTTTTCAACCTGAGCTGTATCAGATCAAATATCCGGCTAAGGGTCATGCCGAGACAACGTCCGAGGTTGTGAAGCTGCTCACCGAAGCAGGCATTTCTGTACAAACGGATGATACCCGCGGCCTGGATCACGGCGCTTGGGTTGTGCTGCGCCTGCTGTATCCTGAAGCAGACATCCCGGTGGTTGCCCTGTCCGTCAACCGTTATCTGACGGGTGAACAGCAATATCAGGTCGGGCAAGCTCTCGCTGCTCTGCGTGAACAGAATATTCTTGTCATTGGCAGTGGAGGTACGGTACACAATTTGCGCCGCCTGAATTGGGAAAGTCAAGGCGTTGATTCATGGGCCATGGAATTCGACAGCTGGATTCAGGATAAGCTGGAGCGCTGGGATACGGAAGCCCTCTTCGCTTATGACAAACTCGCTCCATCCGCTCAGGCAGCGGTCCCTACACCAGAGCATTTCGTGCCGCTTCTGCTGGCAATGGGTGCAGGTGATGAGAAGAAACAGGCCTCCCTCTTGTTCCGGGCGTATCAGCTCGGTAACCTGAGCCTATCCTGCTGGAAATTTGAATAAATAAATTACATGTGAAAACGTGAGTTGCAGGGTTTCCCTGCTGCTCACGTTTTTTTGGATTGTTTGGAGATGAGAAACTACCGATGACACCGACTTCAGCTGCACTTTTACACATTCCCATTAGTTCATTCTATAGAGGCACCACTTGGGTCTATAGTTTCTTGTACGTGCTTTTGGAGTAATTCTATACTAGTAGAGAGAAGATCATGCTGTAGATGAACCGCCTGAACCAACTGAGCTAGTATGGATAAAATTATTGAATGATCTGAAAATCACTCTCTCGGGGAGGAATGCATGATGTCAGGACCAACGCCAGAACAACGTATGGATGAACTTATGGATGAGTTGCTGGAGCTGCTGGAAGAGAAGGTACAGGACGAGGAAAACCTGGAATTGCTCGAAGCCTACAGGGAACGTGAAGGGGCAACAGACGAGCAGCTGGATGCGTTCGAGCAGCATTACGGCATTCGTCTGCCAGCAGATTTACGGGCATTTTACAAACGCAAAAATGGCAGCGGATATGCCTTTCATGTCCTGTTTCCAGGCGATGCGGCACAGAATGAGGACCACGTCTTCTATATGTTATCGCTGGAACAAATGCAGCAGGAAAATGACGGTACGGTTGAGATTCGTATGCAAGACTATTTTACCCCGGATGAGATGCATGAACTCGATCCCCGGATCAAGCCCTATCTTCATCAGAAATCGTGGATTATCTTTGGCAAGCTTGGAGGCGGCTCGCTGTATCTGATGCTGGATTTTGACCCGACAGAGCAAGGAACGTACGGGCAGATCATTATGTTCGAGCATGACCCTGACTTTGTCTATTATGTCGCTCAAACGTTCACGGAGCTGCTGGAGCAATCCAATCGCAATCTGCGTGAGATAGAGATGATTGAATATTAACTTGAGGTAACTGGAGAATGCCTATGTCGAACAGATGATGATATGACCATTTTTTCATAATGCTGGGAGATGTAAAGGCGGTTATAATAACATTTAGTGGAAATGCACAAGCTACCGGAATAAAGATTGTCTTTCTACATCAACTACATCTCTGGGAGGAACTACCGAAGTGGCTGAACAACCGAAGTCTGAGAGCTTTATGTCTCTCGTCAAAAAAGGAAACACATCCTCCGCTGTAGCCATGGCCGGAAACGCCATACTTGCGCTCTGTAAAGGGGGAGCCTTTTTGCTCAGTGGCAGTGGCGCCATGTTTGCATCAGCAATGCACTCTCTGGCCGATGCCATTAACCAAGGGTTTGTTTTTGTCGGCAGTGTGTTATCCGAAAAGCAGCCTACACGCCGCTTCCCGACCGGATTCGGACGGGTCATCAACATTTTCTGCATGATTGCTGTCATTGTGGTGACCATCATGGCCTATGAAACGATTCACGAAGGCATTCATCTGCTCCGGCATCCTGCCGGGCACTCGGGGGATGGTCTGTGGATCAACATTGGCGTACTTGTGCTGAATATCCTGATTGATGGGGCTATCCTCATCAAAGCGATGAAGGAGATTCTCAAGGAAGCCCGTGCTCCGAAAGCAGCAGGCTTCGGACTCGTTCCGGCCGCAATTAAAAATGTAGGACGCGCCGCGCCTCCAACCCGCCTCGTATTCTACGAGGATGTCGTAGCTGTACTCGGGGCAACCCTTGCGCTGGTATCTGTCGTGGTCATTGCACTGACCAACTTTGCCCTGCTGGACGGTATTGTCACGACCATCATCGGATGTTTGATGATCGCTGTAGCTTTCCGTGTCGGCTATGACAACATGATTGGTCTGATCGGTGTCGCTGCACCGCAGGATATCGAGGACAAAGTGTCCCAGATCATTCTGGCAGACAGCCATGTGGCTGATATTCAGATGATGCGTATCGTTCAGGAGGGCCGCTATTACCATGTCGAGGGCCTGATTGAGCTGACGAAGGGACTCACCTTGGCCGATGCCGATGATATCAAATTCCGCATACAGGAGAAGCTGATGCTGGACCCTGATATTGCCGACGCGGCGATCTCTATTATTGAGGATGACGGCGTAAGCAGCTGGGACAAGAAATCTTCGGATATCGAAAAATAAAGAGATCACTCACCAGCGCCCTGCAAGCCGCTGAATAACGTGAGATGATCAACAATCTGTACGGAGGACAAAGAGACGAAACAGGCGCTTTATCCTGTATCGTCTCTTTTCTTTTACGTTCCACTCTCTTCGCGCAATTATCGCCCCTGCTTCATACCCATTTGCATCACTTTATCCAGCCACTTCTGCCGGAATGCTTCCGTGGAATTGCGGACTGGACTAATGTCGGTCACGCGTACCGGGGATACACCGCTGAATTTAAGGATGTTGTTTTTCATGAGTCTGTGACCCGCGTTTCCGTATACCAATGCATTGTACAAGCGGGGCGTGTCGGAAGTTACGATGAGCTGTGCAGACTTGCCTTTAAGCAATTTGTCCCAAAGCACTGAGTTTTCCCGATATCTCATGGCAAATCCGGGCAGGAATATCCGGTCAATAAACCCTTTCAGCACAGCAGGCATCGTTCCCCACCACATCGGATAAACAAACACCAGATGATCCGCCCAGCGGATCAATTCCTGAGCTTTCAGCAGATCGGGCTCCAGCTCTGTCCGCTGACGATAGCCATATCGCAAATTTGGATTAAACTCGATCTCGCTGAGATCGATCAGTTCCACAGACGCTCCCGATTTTCTTGCTCCCTCTGCGTATGACGTTGACAGTGCTTTACAATAACTTTGCGGGTCAGGGTGACCGTTAATGATCAGAATTTTATTTGCATTCATCCTTGTGTTCCTCCTGTATAATAGAGTTCATAAAAGCCGATGAAACGGACATATCACAAGCATAGAATGAACGAAGGCATATACCAATGATCAACGGCGCTGAATCATTGCGGATTCGCGCAAACGGAGGAATTATGAAACATCTCAATCAAAGCGTCTCGATTAGCATGGTGTACCCCATTCTGAAAACGCTGGTGCACAAAGGCTTCGACCCCGAATCTTTTTTCAGAGACATGGCAATTGATCCTGTCATGACGGAGAACCCCGATGCACGAATTCCCGTCAACGAACTGGAACGAATCATGCGCCGCGCCGCCGAGTATACAGATGATCTGTATTTTGGGTTAAACCAGGGGCTAACGTTGGATTTTGCGGACCTGGGCCTGCCCGGATACGTCATGATGCATTCCAAAACGATCGGGGATGCGCTATCAGCTTATCAGCGGTATAACGATATTATATATAGTGGATTTCAACTGGAGTGGGAGATAAATGGACCGGATGTAATCATTCAGCTGTCTGTGCAAAATGACAATATGCCCATGTCCCGTCATTGTGTCGAGGATATGGCTGTTTCGGTGCTGCATCTGATCAACAAGCTGGCTAATCGCCGGGCAGTCGTGAAAGAGGTGCTTTTCTGTCATGATGCGCCTGATGCTGCTGGTGACCTGTCTCCTTACATCACTTCATTCGGGGTCACCCCTCAATTCGGTGCTGCTCACACGCGCCTGCGGTTGTCCCGGGATATTCTGACACAGCCTGTATTGTATTCGGATGCCAGAATGCTGAAGGTTTTTGAATCTATGGCGGAGGAGACCAAAGCCGATTTGTATGCTTCACATCCCTTCTCAAGCAAGGTGAGTGGCTGGATCATGGAGAGTCTGCCCTCCTTCTTTCCCACATTACAGCATACCGCAGCGCATCTTGGCGTGAGTATTCGCACACTTCAGAGCAGATTGCGTGAAGAGGGCACCACCTTTAACGAAATTTCTGTCCAGGTACGGAAACAAATCGCACTTCGATATTTACAACGAGGAACCTACTCTGTCGGAGATATTGCGTATGCCCTGCATTTTTCAGAGCAAAGTGCCTTTCAGAATGCGTTCAAAAAGTGGACTGGACAAACCCCCGGACAATACCGGGCAAGTCTCGTCAAGACCGGGCTGTAACGGTCTGGATGCACGTCCAGTCGTTATAATTAACGATACAAGTTGAACGATTCATTAACAGAGTAACGAAGAGGAGCAGAACATCAGGACATATGATGGGGCGATTACAGATACGGCATGACTTCAGGCAGCTTACCTAGACTTTAGTCTAGGTTAAGTTTAACGCCAAAGACGGAGGTTGTTGTTTTCCAGTCCATGGTATGCTGTGAGTAACGAAAATCATAAATACATACGTACGGAACGATGATTCCATATTCAAAAAAAGGAGAGACATTATGGCTAAACGTACAATTCTCGCGCCTGTCCTGATTCTGCTTGGTGTATACCTCATTCTGAATCAAGGGGGCAGCCTGGGGCCGGGCACGATCTTTGCGACCTTCTGGCCCACACTGTTTGTTATTCCGCTCGGACTGTTCTTTCACTGGATGTACTTCTCCATGATCGGCCGAGGGGTCGGGATGCTTGTTCCCGGCGGCCTGCTTCTGACCGTAGGTATCGTCTGTCAGATCGCAATGCTGTTTGATAACTGGGGTACGATGTGGCCGGGCTTCCTTCTGGCACCAGCTGTAGGTCTGTTTGAGCTCTATTGGTTCGGGGGGCGTAATAAATGGCTGCTCATTCCGATTAACATTCTGACGGTTCTTTCGCTGTTATTCTTCACTGTCATGTCCATCGGCTCGGTATTAAGCAACATGAGCTATGTTCAGCCTTTTGTGGCTATTGCGTTGATTGTGGGTGGGGCTTGGATCATCATGGGCCGCAAAAAGCATATGTAGTGGCAATGATGTAAGATGCAAAGGCTTAATTACACTAGGCCACTCCGCGCGCAGAGCAATCTTCCGATCGCTGTTATCCCCAGATTTTTCTGAATCTCATATCATATGAGAAAACCCGGGGATAAAGGCGAACGCTTCGCTTCTCCAGCTTATCTCTGCCCTCTCCGTTAACGTGTAATTTCTCGTTGAATCTAATATCGCACTTCAATGCTTTTTGCTCTGAAGCAGGGTAAAAGAAATGGGGGGCTGTCCCAAAAGGTACCGACGGATAAGCCAGTCCCAAACGTTGAACGAAAAAACCTTCAAACCCACTGCTAAAGTGGGTTTGAAGGCTTCTCTATTGCTTGGAATCCTGTCTAAAGTGGGGGCTGAAAAATCATAAAATGACTTTTGGGACAGCCCCTTTTGTGGTTATATGAGCCCCATTGGCGTGGGAATTACCCTTGACCTTTGATTTTGTCTCCATCCGTGCTGCTCATTCCTGAAGGGTTTGAGCTTTACTTTAGTCGATCATTATAACCTTCCAATCCCCTGATGCATCCTTTTTAAAATTGTACATAATCCCCGTTTCCTTAAAGTTCTCTCCCACTTCAGACCCTTTTACCCTATATCTTACACCAACATCAATACGGTCTTTATCTTCCTGCTCTATTATGGTCGGTTTCCCTACAAACTGGTACCGATCCTGAGTATCCAGAAAGAAGCGGTTACTTTCAAAATCCTTTTGGGATAGAAATGTTTTTTCAAAAGCAACAGCATCTTTTTTTACCATAGCGTTCATGTTACTTTCCAACGTTTGCAGCAGCTCCTTATATTTTTGTTCGTTCTTATAGGCAGAAACATCAATCATCACACCTTCTCGAAATGTGTCTGTTTTTTTGTCTACTACCGTCTGCGGCGAAGACTGTCCGACTTCATCCGTATTCTTTGGCGTTCCTGCATCAGGATTGTGTTGGGAACAGCCGGTCCCAATAACGAGTAACAGCGTTAAGAGAAAGATACTGGACCTGATTTTATTCTTTTTCATGCATCCACCTCCACAGTTATATTTACAGGAACAAACAACATTTTTTATCTATAAGTTTACTATGAATTCTGTGAGCTTTTGAGTAGCTATTAATAACCGTGCATGAAAAAAACTAAACGAAAATACAAAGAAGCAGCCCCCCCATTGATGCAGGAGCTGCTTCTTTTTTGACAGAATATATCCGAAAGCTGAAGGTCAGCAGTCAGACGTTTGTTGCTGGACTCTGTCTGGCATTTTAGATGATCTATATTGCCAGCTATTTGCTGTGCATTTTAAACTCCAGAAACAGGTCGTTATAATGTGACAGCATTTTTTTGCCCAGGTTGTTGTAGACCTCCAGCTTGCTTGTCAGCGTCTCGTCCGGGTAGAAGCGCTCATCCTGCGAGATATCTTCTGGCAGCAGCTTGAGTGCCTCCGCATTTGGTGTGGAGTATCCAACATACTCGGCGTTGCGAGCAGCATGATCCGGGTCCAGCATGAAGTTAATGAACTGGTGTGCACCCTCTACATTTTTGGCTGTTTTCGGGATGACCATGCTGTCGAACCAGAGGTTGGAGCCTTCCTCCGGGACCTTGTAATCCAGCTTGTCGTTCTCATCCATAATCTCGGACGCATCGCCTGACCATACCAGCCCGACTGCCGCTTCTTCATTGGCGAGAAGCATTTTGATCTCATCCCCGACGATGGCTCTTACGTTTGGCGTCAGGGTTGATAATTTTTTCAAAGCAGCCTGAAGATGATCCTCGTTGGTATCATTGAGCGAGTAGCCCAGACTGTTCAGGCCCATGCCGATAACTTCACGAGCACCATCGAGCAGCAGGATCTGGTTTTTCAGACGGGGGTCCCACAGGTCATTCCAGCTGTCAAACGTCAAATCACCCACCAGCTCCGGGTTGTATACGATGCCAACCGTTCCCCAGAAATACGGGATGGAGAATTGGTTGTTTGGATCGTAGTTCAAGTTCAGGAACCGGGCATCGATATTTTTCAGGTTGGGCAGCTTGTTGTGATCGATCGGAACGAGCAGGTTTTCTTCCTTCATTTTGCTAATCGCATACTCGGAAGGAATCGCCACATCAAACGTCGTGCCGCCCTGCTCAATCTTGGTCAGCATCGCTTCGTTGGAGTCAAACGTCTGATAGATGACCTTCAAGCCTGTCTCAGCCTCGAATTCCTTCAATAGCTCAGGATCGATATAATCGCCCCAGTTGTAGATCGTCAGCGTGTTGCCGCCGGAATACCCCTGGCTTTTGTTGAGATAGGAAGCCAGAATCATCAGGGCAAAGGCGGCCACAAACACAAGTGCAAATGTCCGTACCAGCTGTTTCATGGACGCAGCCCCTTTCCTCCAGGTGGTATGCGTGTTGCCCGGCGGTTAATGAAGTAATATCCAACCACCAGCAGCACCGTGAGCAGGAACAGCAGAGTGGACAACGCATTGATGGAAAGTGACACACCCTGTCTTGCTCTGGAGTAAATTTCCACTGAAAGCGTGGAGTATCCGTTGCCTGTCACAAAAAACGTTACAGCAAAATCATCAAGCGAGTACGTCAGTGCCATGAAAAATCCGGCAAAAATGCCGGGCTTCACATAAGGCAGCACGACACGCGTCAGTATCTGCCATGACCCTGCGCCGAGATCGCGAGCCGCATCCATCAGGGTTGGACTCATCTCCTGAAGCTTCGGCAGCACCATGATGACCACAATCGGCACGCTGAATGCGATATGTGACAGCAGCACGGACGTAAAGCCCAGCTTGATGCCAATCATCGTAAACAGAATCAGGAATGATGCACCGATAATGACATCCGGGCTAACAATCAACACGTTGTTCAGGGATAACAGCGTATTTTTGGTGCGTTTGCGACGTACATGGTAGATCGCCAGTGCCCCCGCCACACCCAGAATGGTTGAAATAGCCGAGGACAGCAGCGCGATAATAAACGTATTTAAAACAATAATCAGCAGCCGGGTATCCGCAAATACTTCCCTGTACCATTCCAGCGTAAAGCCTTCAAACCCGCGCATATGCCCGCCGCTGTTGAAGGAATAGAAGATCAGATAGGCAATCGGTGCGTACAAAATGGCAAATACGACGGCCAGATAGACGTTAGACAGTTTACCGTTTCTTCCCATTTCGCACCTCCTTCTTGCCTGATCCGGTCAGAAACATAATGACTGCCATGGCGATAATCAAAAAGACGGCAATCGTCGAGCCCATGCCCCAGTCCTGGGTGACAAGAAAATGCTGCTCAATCGCTGTACCCAGCGTAATAACACGGTTCCCGGCGATCAGACGGGTAATCATAAACAGGGACAGGGCCGGGATAAATACCGCCTGACAGCCCGATTTCACACCGCTCAGCGTCAGCGGGAAAATGACACGCCGGAACGTCAGCCATGAGGAAGCCCCAAGATCCCGTGCAGCATAGATCAGGGACGGATTCATCTCTTCCAGCGCGTTAAAGATCGGCAGAATCATAAACGGAATGAAGATGTACACCGAAACAAAGATAAAGCTGAAGTCGGTGAACAAAATCTGCTGTGTGCCAATGCCCACCACTTCCAGCAGGGAGTTGGTCAGCCCGTATGTACCGAACAGGCCGATGAAGGCGTACGCTTTTAACAGCAGGTTGATCCAGCTTGGCAAAATGATCAGCAGCAGCCACAGCTGCTTGTGCTTGGTCCGGGTCAGCATATACGCTGTCGGATAAGAGATGAGCAGTGAGAAGGCTGTAATCAGAAACGCATACCAGAACGAGCTGAGCGTCATCTGCATATATACCGGAGTAAAGAACCGCGCATAGTTGCCGAATGTGAAATTACCCTCCACATCAAAGAACGAATAATAGATCACCAGCAGCACAGGCGCTACAACGAACAACACCATCCATAACACATATGGAATCAGATACGCATTGCGCGTGCCGGCTTTAGTCTGCATGAGCGGCCTCTTGGTAGGCTTCGAGTCGTCTGTCGAACTCTTCCTCGGTTTCATTGAAACGCATTACATGAATGGCTTCCGGGTCAAAATAAAGCCCGATACGCGATCCCACGACCGCTTTCTTCGTGGAATGAATCAACCATTCGTTACCTGCGTCATCGTAGGTGGAGATTTCGTAGTGCACGCCGCGGAACAGCTGGGAATCCACCTTCACCTTGAGCTTGCCCTGTTCCTCCGTAGTAATCTCCAGGTCCTCTGGCCGAATGACAATCTCAACAGGCTCGTCCGGTTGCAGCCCCTGATCGACACATTCATACTGTGCCCCTGCAAACTCAACGACGAAGTCCTGCTTCATCTTGCCTGCCACGATATTCGACTCGCCAATAAAGTCTGCGACAAAGCGGTTAATCGGCTCATCATAAATATCGTTCGGCGTGCCGCTCTGCTGAATGACACCGCCATTCAAGACAAAGATTTCATCAGACATTGCCAAGGCTTCCTCCTGGTCATGCGTGACAAAAATAAATGTAATGCCCAGCCGCTGCTGCAACTCCCTTAGCTCATACTGCATCTCGGTACGCAGCTTCAGGTCGAGCGCCGATAAAGGCTCGTCCAGCAGCAGAATTTCCGGCTCATTCACAATGGCGCGGGCAATCGCCACACGCTGGCGTTGTCCGCCGGACATCTCACCAATCTCCCGGTTCTCATAACCGGACAGATTGACAAACTTGAGCGCTTCGAGCACTTTGGTGCGAATCTCGGCTGTTTTCATTTTTTTAATCCGCAGGCCAAAGGCTACGTTCTCAAATACATTCAAATGTGGAAATAATGCATAGTCCTGAAACACCGTATTTACCTGACGCTGGTGCGCAGGTACACGGTTAATCAGTGCACCGTTAAAATAAATGCTGCCCTCCGTCGGCTCCGCAAAGCCGGCAATCAGCCGCAATATCGTTGTTTTACCACAGCCTGACGGCCCCAGAAGGGTATAGAATTTACCCCGTTCAATCTCAAAGCTGACCGCCTTCAATACAGCCTCATCCTGGTCATATTGCTGCGTCACGTGTTCGAACCGAATGATCGGTTGTTGTTCTGACATGTTTATCGTCGCCCCCTTATCCTTGAGGTACCTCGTTGTCTCATTCCCTTGCATTCCTCTATCATTACAAACCCAACCTATTATACACGACTTTGTCCATGCCTTGTTTCTTATATCGTAATTTATATCCTTTTTTCTTTCATTCCAAAAGATGTTCTGTATAAACTTTGATGAATTGCCAATAAAATATTGACCCCTGTAAAAATACAGGAATATAATTCATATAAATGGTTAATTAAACAAAATTATGGATCAATTAGAGGTGGTGTGTATGATGGATAAGACAATACGAGCGGAAGTGTTGCAATACATAAACAATCACCATTTAACACAAAGCCAATTCTCAGAACAAGCAAACATAAATTCAGGCTCTTTCAGCCGCCTCCTCAATCAGAATAAACCGTTCTCCATGAACCAGCTTGACAGTATTACAAGAGCCATGGGCATGCAGGAGGACCATTTTTACACACGGTTTGTGGGAGAATGCTTTACTCTGACCGCACCGGACTGGAGAAGATTGCGCCCTTTTATTATTCGCTGTGCAGAGGTGAAGCGTCTGGATTGTATCCGGTTAATTTTGAGCAATCTTCTGGATAACACTGCCTATGGCACTTTAATTTTTGATGTTGCAGAAGAGCTGTTCCATAATCGACACAACGAAGCAGCTGCGTTACTGTACGAGGGCGTGGGTGTAATCGAGAAATATCAACATTCCGAGCGATTGGCCCTGTGTCGATATCGGTTGTTTCTTCTTTCGTTAAGTGATAACTTAACTCAAAATCTACGGGCCGCCATATTATTCGAGCCCTACGCGAATCGACTGGTGGAGGCTGACCAATTGGAAGCTCTTAAACATCTGGCTCATGTCTATGTTTCACTGAGTGAATGGCATAAGGTAGATGAACTCTCTGAAGAGATGTTCCGTCTCGCTTCCATTCAGTACAAGCTTTCGCTTCACACCAAACGCAAAGATTCTGAAGACAAGCAGCCCGTTCGCCCGTTTTACTTCTACATGTTGTATGCACGACTGCTCCAAACGGCTGTATATGAACAATATGAAGATTATCAAAAAGCACTTGAATATACGTTGATGTATACCGATGCAGACCAATGGATTCAAGATTCATCCGATGAAGCCACGACCATTATTAAACAGTTCAATGAATTTTCAAAAGCTAACCAGTATCTAATCCGATTATTTATGGGACAACTGCATGTTCTGTCTGAATATATTGAGTTCATCGCACTCCAGCCTGATGAAATTACTCATGCGCTCTGTAACTTAATCAAGATTGCTAATAAATTTGATATCAATATAGATACCATTTTGGATCGTTTTAAAGATCATGTTCCCTATCAAACATATAACTGTGCATTTGGAGAATACAATAAGCCAATTAAAGCGGAAGAGTATGTATCCTTTTTAATTAACTTAGGAAAGTATCAGTTACAACGTAAACGTACACAAGGGATCGACATTTTACTTAAGGGATTAGAATTTGCAGGTAATATAGCTAGTGATTCTAACACAATCCGATGCCTGACAATATTTAACCAACATAGAAACTGGGAAGATGAGGAGAAGCAAAATAAATTTAATAGTCTGAATAAAAAAATGAAGCTCCCCCTTTAAAAACCTTTCAACATATTTAATAAGTATCATTTTGCTTACTGTTACTTCACCTATCTCTAATGTAATTGTTAAACTTATGACGCATGGTGTAGGATCAGGTTAACGGCTTAATTAAGGATAATTTTGTATTAGACACCATTCAGGTGTCTTTTTTATTTTTTAATAATAGTCAATCAATGTTAACGCCTTGTGTAATTTCGTCTTATTTTCACTATTTATGCATACATTACGGGTATATGTCGATATCTACGCATGTCGTTAGGAGAACCGCTGATTTATCAGTTGGTTGAGACGCACGAAAGGAGTCCTGGGCTTGGAGGTTCGGCGCAATCTTCCTTTACTTCTTATGATATGTTTCCTGAGTCAGATGGGCGGATTCATGATCCTGCCCTTGTTTCCGCTGTTTATGGAGGAATTCCGCTTATCCGGCTGGGCGCTTGGGGTCATTTTTGCCTTGTTTTATGTTGGAAAAGTGATCGGCGGCGTTCCGGCAGCAGTTCTTTACCGTAAACTTGGGGGTAAACGAGCACTCATCTTGATGCTGGCTGTACTCGCCTTGTGTATGGGGGGATTCGCCGTATCCAAGTCCGCCATTCTCTTCGGTCTGCTTCGCCTGCTGCAAGGACTCGCCTCTTCCGGCCTGACCGTAGTGGTGCGCTCCATCATTGGAGATGGCGGCAGTGTGGAGAACCGGGGCTTGTACAATGGTTATATTAGCAGCAGCGAAGGAGGTGGTATGATTCTTGGCCCGGTGATTAGCGGCTGGCTTGCCATACACTGGCCATTGTCTGTGCCTTTTCTGCTGGTCGCACTCTGCTGCCTCATTGCAGTCGTTACAGCCATGGGAATCAAAACCTCAGCACAGAATCTCCCTGCATCCTCATCTATAGCTTCGCGTAAAGTCAAAGAAGATTATAACAATCAGAACCAGCAGAAGAATGTTAATCCTCCCGCAGCTCCCACGACCGAGTCCATTCAGGCCAAATCTCTCCCTGTTACCATGACAATGAAACAACAGCTTATCGGTTACATCACCGTACACGTTCTCGAAATGAGTGCCTATGCTGTATTTCTAACATATTTCGCGCTGTATGCAACGCAAGTGATGCAGTGGGATGCTTTGTCCGCCAGCCTGGCGTTCACCGTAGCCGGAATATCTACTTTTGGGGCTGCACCCGTTGTCGGTCGACTCTCGGATCGTATGGGTGACCGGCTGCTGTTATGTATGCTGGGCATGTTCTTAATCGGGGTTGAGGTGCTTGTCTTTCTAAGCACATCCTCTCACATCTGGGTCTACATCGGCATGTTTATCGGCGGCATCGGCGGGGCATGTTACATGGACTCCTTCTTTGCACATATAGGCGACCATACCCCGGAAGAGCAGCGAAGCCCGGTCATTGGTCAGATCGTGTCCGCAGCCGAGATCGGCTCTATTGCTTCTCCCCTGATCGCGGCTCTTCTGATGGAAGCAGGCTCCCTCTATACCGTATTTATTTTCAATCTGCTTCTTATTGCGGCTGCCATCGCCGTTCAAGCGGTTATGCGGAGCAGGTATCGGGTGAGGTAAAGATGAAGAAGTATTTTTATTATGGCAAAAGAATCTGGATTAAGGTAACTATGTTCTGCATGAATCATAATTATGTAGTTGTTACAGCACGTTAAAGAGATGTTCCTCCTGTTCAGCGGCAGCATCTCTTGTGACGTTTAGAGCAGCGAGGCCAGTTCCTGTATGTTCTCTTGAATGATGCGTTTTAAATAAGGATCGGTGCTGTCAGGCAGCGTCTTCGGATTATAAAATTTTGCTTCAATTATTTCGATCCCATCCGGCTGAAGCTCTCCTTCATACTGGCTGCATATATATCCAATCACCACATTATAATATTGATCCCCATTTCTTAATTGGGTGTACAGCTGTTCTCCCGAGAACACACCGTATAACTGCAATTGTTTCAATTCGATTCCGATCTCTTCTCTGACCTCTCTTCGTGCGCACTCTTCAACAGACTCACCAAGCTCCATCATTCCACCGGGCACTCCCCATGTGTGATCCCTGTACTTGACCAGCAGCACTTCTCGTTGATCATTTACAATAAGTACACTCGGCCGTACGAGTATTAAAGGAATATTGCCCACCAGTCCACGCAACGTTTCAATATACCCCATACCAATCGCCTCCCTATATTCGTATGCTCTCAGTATGAAGGAGTTTGATGTATTCATATATAGAAAAAAGCGGGTTTAATGTTTCGTATTTTATATACAAAGTAACCTCAAAAAATAAACCCGCTCACACAATTTAATGTGCAAACGGGCATTTCATTGGAGTGCTATCGGCCTGTACCTTCTCTTCCTGCGAATAAGCAAGTTCATTAGATGAATGCTTTTGGTGTGCTTGATTTGCATGCTCATCATTCTGCTGTTTGCTGCCCGCCTCAGCGGCAACGGCGATCCCGTCCCGAAATTGATATGCAGGGTTCTGGTGAAAAAAGTTCGGCTTCACAATCTCATTCCGATAGGAGCTGTGGAAAATGTGGGTGGTGGCTGGAGACACAGGGGGAATCAGCCACACCCAATCGCCGGTCAGCTCACGTCCAGCCTTCTCCTCCCGCTGTTCAAACAGGGCAAATTGTGCCGCAGCCGTATGATGATCCACAATGCTCACGCCTGCCTTCTTGAATGAATGCAGCACAGCAACATTCAGCTCTACCAGTGCGCGATCCTTCCACAATGTCGTTTCACTCGACGTATTCAATCCAAGGGCGGCAGCTACCGCTGGCAGCTTGTTATATCGAAACGTGTCAGCCAGATTACGCGCACCAATCTCGGTTTCCATATACCATCCGTTAAACGGTGCAGCCGGATAGTTAATGCCTCCGATCTCGACCCTCATATCCGCAATCATTGGCACACCGTACCAGCGTAAACCCAGCTCGGCGATCTCGGCACGCTCGGGATGCTCAATCTGAACTTCAACAATCTCATCTTCAGGAATGACGTACCATTCAGGAGCTTGTCCCTGAGCCTGAATGATGAGCGGCAGCACATCATAATCACCGCCAGCACCTTGCCAGCCCAGGGACAAGGCTGCCTTGGTCAGCTCCACCGAAGCAGGGTCACCGACAACGCCCTGTTCCGTCTCGTATCCGGCATAACGAATCAATTGATGATTCCAGATGCGGATAGGTGCTCCGTCCGGGCCTTCCGGAGGCAAAATCGTGATGGTCGGAATAATCTTGCCGCCGTTGGATGCGTTATGGATATGATCGAATACGGCCTGCGCAGCCGCTCCTGCCGTATCCGCTTCACGACCATCCACGATGCGCAGCTTGTCCCAGAACAGACGACCGATACAGCGGTTGCTGTTCCGCCAGGCCATTTTGCAGCCATGCTCCAGCTCTTCGATCGTATGGGTGTAAGTGCCTCTCTCTTCTATCTCGCGTCTAACGGCAATAAGCCGGGCCTCCGCGTCTTCACGCGTATAGCCCAGCTCTTTATAACTTGTATATATAAACCGTTCAGCTTCTTCCTGCAATCGATCCAGGCCTGTCCGCATTGTTCATTCCACCATTCTGTACATCTTGGATGCCACTATTATACGGGAAGCGCACCGGATTTGTAAGCGAACGGGACGTTTGTTCACGGACTCTACATATCGTTGTCAGGAGACAGGGTGTCTTAGGTTATTTGCCCAAAAATGCGTTTAACATCCAGATCTCTTTATCCAGCGTAGCTGTGAACCCGATTCCCATATCTTCGGTTGCATTATCCCCGGCTTCGCCAGCCTCATCAATACCTTGACGAATAACCTCCTTCATCGCATGCAGATCAGCAACAACCTGTTCCACCATCTGTTCAGCAGAAAATTGGCCTTCTGCCTCTTTGATTGGAGATATACGCAGCTGTTCTGCCATCGTTGCTACAGGACGGCCTCCAATGGTCAGCAGACGCTCAGCCGCTTCGTCCATATTGGCAGTAGCCAGATTGTAAAGTTCCTCGAATTTCGCATGAAGCGTGAAGAAATGCGGGCCTTTAACATACCAATGGAAGTTATGCAGCTTGGTGTACAGTACAGACCAGCCCGCGATCTGACGGTTTAATACCTCTTGAAGTGCAGTTGTGTTACTTGTAAATGTGTTGTAGTTAGTTTGCATTGTGCTCATGGAATTTATCCCCTTTCGAATGGTTCGTTAATTTTTTTTGAAAATACATTTTTAAATATGATTTGTACTGCTTCAATTAAATACTCACGCTTTAATTTAGACTTAATCTAAATCTTGTTTTAATTATAGCACTACCTATACACTTTGAAAAGAGCTTTGGCCCTCTTTCAAATGAAGATTCCATGAAGCCTAGCTTCATGATGAATTGAGGGGACTGTCCATAGACAAAGCTGCTTATGTAGTTATACAGCCAACCCTAACAGTCTTCAGTTAACATTCTCACACACCTCGTTATACATAAAAAGACAGCCCTCCATCTTCGGCAGATGACAGGACTGAATGCTTTATATAACATATGGGTGTGTTCTCATTTTTAATTTTTCTTATGAACGAGCAGGCTTAAACGTAAGAATCTGACTAATCTCTGCATAGTTCTGTGCCGTAAATTGAGGCTGATGATCCGATTCGGGCGATGCCTCACGGTGATTGAACCATATGATGTTCCAGCCTGCATCAGCCGCACCTGCCACATCGTTGCGCCACGAGTCTCCAATATAATAGCAGTTATCTGCTGACGTTCTCGTCTGCTTGTTCACATGATCAAACAGCCTGCGGTCCGGTTTGGCATAACCAATCTCGCCGGAGATAAAGATCAGCTGCTCATCCACCAGACTGAACACATCCAATGCTTCTAACTTGCGCCGCTGATGCTGCCCTTCACCATTTGTAATCAGCCCTACGGTATGGCCTTCCGCCTGAAGTCTTCGAATCAGATCATAAACCCCATGGAAAGGAGTAATCTCAAACTGTCTGCTCAGGTACCTACTCTGCAGCTCTTGTGCTTGTCCAGGCTGCAGCGTGACTCCAAATTCCTTCATCGTCAGTTCAAACCTGCGGCTTCGCATACGCTCCACTGCTTCCGGTTCGGGCACTGCCGACAAATCTTCCTGTGCAGACAACCAGTCGCTGTAATACCGAAAACGATGATAGGCCTCAGCATAAGGGAAATCATCCTGCAAACCGAGAACGTCCTGCAATGCTCCGCGAAGCGGCTGTAAGTGATCATATAAGGTATCGTCCACGTCGAAAAATATAGTTTTAAATGTATTAATTTGATCCATAATGCTTCTTTATCCTCCTGCTTTCGAGTCCAAATATTCTCTTCTTACTATATATGTATTCATTTGTCCCGTCCAAAGGAGGTTTGCTCGCTGTCTATCTTCAAAGGGACGATTAAACCCTAAATGGGATGATGACATCGGGAAGCAGGTTGCCCCGTCACACCACTTTCCAATGGTGAAACGGGGTATAAGACTTTTTATTTTAAATTTACTCCACTATCAAACAATAGAAATTTATATATTCTAATTATACAATCAACGGTACAACCTTGCCTGCGTTCACATCAATCAGACCGTGATCCGTAATTTTCAATGCAGGACTTACGGCAAGAGAGTGAGTGCTGATCGACATAATTGGGTTGTAATGTACATAGCCCAGGGACAACATGGCTGCACGCAGTTCCTTCACTTGATGGGATACCACGGCAAGGGGTTCTTCCGTCAAAATGCCGCCGACAGGCAGCTCCAAATGCGCAAGCACCTTGCCATTCTCCACCACACAGAATCCACCCTGGCTCGAAATAACCGTGTTAGCTGCCAATATCATATCCTCACGATTGCGTCCAACCACCAACAGGTTGTGATTGTCATGAGAATATGTCGTTGCGATCGCCCCTCGCTTGATCGTATCTCCGCCAATCAAGCCGTGAGCCCGATTGCCGTTTACCGCATAACGCTCAAACGTGGCAATCTGCCCGTATTCGCTGTCTTCCCACAGCAGCTCGCCATTCTCTGCCGGGATGGGGGCAATGTGTTCCTCCACAAAGGTGGAGCCATCCTTCACCATCATGACACGGCATGCATATGGCCCTTCTCCTTCTTTCCCTTCACCAGAAAAGTCCGAACCCGTCTCGCCACTGACCTTCGGGTCCGACAGCTGAATGGCAAAATCCGCTGCGGTCAGCTTATCCAGCTTCACGCTGGTATAAAAATGAGCGGGGAACTGACCTGTGCTTCGGTCCTGCTTATAAAGTTCGTAGTCGTCATAAGCTTTGCGCCCTTTTTTGTACACTTGATCAATCGCCAGCTGCTCTAGATCGGACAGTAGCACGTAATCTGCCACCTTGCCTGGCGCGATGCTGCCGCGATCCGTCATTTTCATACGCAGCGCCGGAGTGGATGTCGCTGCATAAATAGCATCCTCCGGACGCATCCCCATCTGAATTGCCTTGCGAACTATGTGATCCAGATGTCCGCGCTCCACCAGTGAGTCCGGCATGACATCATCGGTCACAAAGCAGAAATGCTGCGCCACATCATGCTGAATCAAATAATCCATCACTTCCGGGGTCATGGATTTCTCCTGAATCTCAATAAACATGCCTGCCGCAATCCGCGCCTGCAGCCCTTCTATACTCTGATGTGTATGGTCGGAATCAACACCGGCGAAGATCAATCGATGAAGGTCCAGACCAAGTAATTTCGGAGTATGTCCTTCAATGACAAGATCAGGGTAGTTTTTGCGAATATGCTGTAAAATCTGATTGGTTTTGCAATCCGGGTCACGGATCACATCCACATAATTCATGATCTCGCCCAGACAGATGATCTCACCTGTAGCGAGCAGTGCATCCATGTCCTCGATCTCAATCGCTCCCCCGGTCGTCTCCATCGGTGTGGCGGGAACGGAACTCGGAATCGCATAGAACATGTCCACCAGCGTCTCGCGGCTGGCAGCCATCATCTCCTGAACGCCCTCCAACCCAAACACATTAGCCATCTCATGTGGTTCAGCCACAATCGATGTTACACCACAGCGAATCAAGCCGTGAGAAAACGTAACCGGAGTTACCATCGTGCTCTCAATATGCAGATGGATATCGATCAGACCGGGAATCATATACCTTCCCCGTGCATCAATGACTTCGTCTGCCTCAATCATCTCCGGGCCGCCAGGACCGACATACATAAAGCGGCCGTCCAATACGGCAACGTTGTTCTTGTCAAACCGTTTATAATAACTGTTATATACCTTCACGTTCATAATCAGTTGATCTGCACGCATGAGCATAATCTCCTTCTTTACCAGCACCTCACCCATGAAATGCTTTCTTTGCTGCGTTTACTTCGTGATGTCTCTCACAATCCAAGCCATAGCGCGCTACTCTACAAGGACAAGCTTATCCTGCGGGAAAATAAGACTGACACGCTGACCGCTAAGATATGGCGTCTCCATCTCCTGATTCGCTGTAAAATCACCAAGCTCTGTCTCTACGACATACTGATAACTGCGTCCAAGGTATGTGCTGACTTTGATGATGCCCGGCAGCGCGTTAGCCACATCTCCCGTCGTATCTCCGCTCACGATCAGGTCATCTGGACGAATAGCCCCTTTGCGTGCCCCGGGACGTGCTGTACCTGGATGCGCCGTCGCCGTAAACGTCCGGCCTCCTGCATGCAGTGTGATCAATTCGTCTGCATCACTGCGATCCGCAAATTCAATAAAATTATGGAACCCGATAAAACGGGCAACAAACTCTGTTGCCGGATATTTGAAAATGGTTTCCGGACGGTCTAGCTGCTCGACTACGCCTTTATTCATAATGGCCACCTGATCCGAGATGGAGAAGCACTCCTCCTGGTCATGCGACACATACAGCGTTGTAATGCCAAGCTCCTGTTGAATCCGCCTAATCTCCACTCGCATGTTCAGCCGCAGATTGGCGTCCAGGTTGCTGAGCGGTTCATCGAACAGGAGAAGGTCCGGCTCAATCACGAGTGCGCGGGCAATCGCCACACGCTGACGCTGTCCGCCGGACAGCTCCGTAGGGAAACGTTTCTCGAACCCGTTCAGGTTCACCACCTCAAGGATGCGCATCACACGGGAAGCGATCTCCTTGTCCTTCACCTTGCGCATCCGCAGACCAAAAGCAACATTGTCATATACGGAGAGATGCGGGAACAGCGCATAGCTCTGAAATACAAATCCGAAATTCCGCTTGTTCACCGGAACCTTCGTATAATCCTTGCCGCCGAACATAAACTTGCCCTGTGATGCTTCCAGGAATCCGGCGATGAGGCGCAGCGTTGTTGTTTTGCCGCAACCGCTCGGTCCGAGCAGGGAGAGCAGCTTGCCTTTTTCCAGCTCCAACTGAAAATCCTTCAGGATTGTCTGCTTGTCATATGCCACGGATACGTGGTCTAGTGTCAGCAATGCCATAGCGTTCTGCGCCTCCAATTAACGTTTAGTAAAATATGAAAATCCGCCCATGATCCGTTCGATCACAAACATCAAAAGTCCGGTCAATACCATCAGCAGCACCGAAATAGCCGCAATCGTCGGGTCAAAATAATTCTCCACATACGTCAGCATCTGAATCGGCAGTGTGCTTACCCCTGGTCCCGTCATGAACACGGAGATGTCCACGTTGTTGAAGGATTCCAGGAAGGCGATCAGCACCGCCGCCAGGATACCCGAGCGAATGTTGGGCAGCACAATCGTGAAGAACGTTCTTACTCGCCCTGCACCCAGACTGAGCGCCGCCTCCTCCACCGCAAAATCAAAGCTCGACAGACTCGATGCGATCACTCGAATGATAAACGGCAGCATAATAATCGTGTGACCGATCAACAAACCCAGGTACATCGGCAGATGGTAGATCACAATCAAATATTTCATCAATGTAAAACCAAGCACGATTCCCGGGATGAGCACCGGAGACAGAAACAGTGCGTTGAGCACGGACTTGCCTTTAAAATCGTAACGACTGAGTGCATACGCAGCCGGAACCCCAAGCACCAGGGCCAGCAGGTTCCCCAGCAGGGAAATGATGATGGACGTCTGGAACGTGCGGAGGAAACCGCCTGTGTTGAAAATATTTTCGTACCAGCGGAAGGAGAAACCTTCCGGCGGAAATTTGAGTACCGTTCCCGGTTCAAATGAAGTGACCGATATGATCAGAAGCGGGCCCAGCAGAAAGATAAAGACCAGCAGACTGAACAGGCCCAGCCCGATATGTTTCTCCCGCATATGTCTACCCCTTCGGATTTAAAGTTTTGGCCATTTTATTCATGACACCAACCACGACAAATGTAATGACAATCATAATCGCGGCAACAACCGAGGCCAGATACCAGTCGTTGAGGGTCATCGCATTTTGATACAGGAAGGTGGCAATTACACGCTGTTTACCCCCAAGGAGGGCAGGCGTAGTATACGCCGTCAGACTGCCGACAAACACCAGCACAGCCCCGATCACAAGTCCGGGTACAGCCAGCGGGAACACAACCCGGCGGAATGCGGTCAGGCGGGAAGCACCCAGACTCTGCGCTGCCTTCAGCAGATCACCGTCAATGTTCTCCAGTACACCAACCAGAGAGATGATCATTAACGGCAGGAACAGATGAGTCAGACCAATCATCATCGCTGCCGGGGTGTACAGAATGTCCAGCGGTTTATCCACGATGCCCAGTCCAACCAACGTGTTGTTGATTAACCCTTTGCGTCCCAGAATGATCATCCAGCTGAACGAGCGCACGACCGGGCTTGTCAGCAGCGGAAAAATGGCAAGGGCCAGTAAAATGCCCTTGCGGCGCGGTGCTTTCCGTGAAATATAATAAGCTGTCGGGAATCCGAGCACCACACAGACGATGGTGGTAACCACACTGACCTGCAGGGTGGTCAGCAATATTTTCAAAAAGTAAGGGTCTCTGAAATAATGCATATATCCTTCAAAGGTAAAGCCGTTCTCCTGAAAAAACGTTGACCCGATCGTCAGGACAATCGGAATGATCATAAATGCCGCCAAAAATACAAATCCCGGCAGCAACAGCCAGTAGATTACTGATTTTTTCATCTCGATACTCCTGACTTCTAAAATGGTTTTATTCAAGCGTTTCGTTTGGCACACACTTCAACAATTAGTTCTCCACGTTATCGCGCCAGCCGTTCCGGTTACGAATCGTTCTTACGATCGCTGTTATCCCCAGATTTATTTTTGATTTTTTTTAAAGGGTATAATCCGGGGATAAAGGCGAACGCTTCGCTTCTTCAGAATCGATTTCGTCCCCTGTACTACGAGCGTAATTACGTAAGAATAATTAATTCTCTTTCTGAATGAACCACACGCCTTGAAGCTTAATGCTACGCATTTAATGCGTTGATAAACAGTTCAAGGAACGCTTCGGCGTCTACTGTCTCGCAGACAAGGGTGTTAGGCTCCTTGCCAAGGCGGTTTTGGAAGTCGCATACCATCTGTCCGTCACACAGGCGGCTTGCGGTTTCGACATCCACGTAATAGGACTTCCTTCCAACCAGTTCCGGAGCAAGCGCAACGCCAACGGCCAGCGGGTCATGCAAGGCGCAAGCCCGAACGCCGTTCATTTGCTCATAACGATTAATGTAAATCTCGGTGCTTTGGGCAACGTAAGCACGCAATGCCGGATCGGTGAGACGCATAATCGCCGCTTCATTCAGCAGCGTTTGCCGCGTCACGTCCAGTCCAACCTGCGTAAGCTTCTCGATTCCAGCATGCAGCACAATTCGTGCTGCTTCCGGATCGGCGTATGTGTTGTACTCGGCAGTTGGCGTAATGTTGCCATGCCCTCGTACCACACCGCCCATGAAAATGACTTCCTTCAATAGAGAAGGCAGTTCAGGACATTTCATCAAGGCCAGCGCCAGATTCGTTAACGGGGCCGTCATGATCAGTGTCAATTCACCCGGGTAACGTTTGGCTTGCTCCACAATAAAATCTGGAGCGAATCCATCTTCGGCCTGTTTGGAGACAGCCGGATCAGGCAGTGCACCGCCAAGTCCATCCTGCCCATGTACCCGATGCTCATAATGAGAATCGCGAACCAGCGGTTTGGCCGCTCCCGCAATGACAGGGATGATTGCCGCATCGGCAAGTTCAAGGATTTTGCACGTGTTGTCCGTTGCCTGCTGGAGGGATACGTTCCCACAGACCGTGGTGATTCCGAGAATGTCCAGCCTCCGGCTTTTGACCGCCAGCAGAATCGCCAGCGCATCATCAATCCCTGTATCCACATCCAGAATGACACGTTTAAGCTCTTCACCCATCCGTTCTCAGCTCCTGTGCGTTGATATTACTTTCCTTTTTTGATTCATCGATTTCCAATCTTCTATACGCCAGGCCTCTGTTTTTCTCTGCAGTACTTGCAATTATTGTGCGATCTCGCGGTTCCAGCGGTCGGTCCAGCCTTTAACCTGTTGATTCACAAATTCCATGTCCAGCTTGTTCAGCTTCTCCACCACATCCGCGCCATACGTAACGCCTTCTGCTTCTTCCGCAGTCAGTTCAACCTTGGCGTTTACCGGGGAGTCCACCTTCTCTTTGGCCGATTTGGCTTGTACATCCTGGCTGAGCTGCCAGTTGATGAACTCTTCGGCCAGCTCTTTGTTTTTGCTGCCTTTCACCACATTGACCGTGTTCATCACGGCATATGCCCCTTCACTAGGTGTTACAAACTTTGCATTCGGAACAGCTGCTTTCAGATCTTTGAAGTACATCTCCATAATCGGTCCACCTGCAATCTCCTCTTGGGAGAACATGTTTACGAATTCGGATGTCTGGCTGTAAAATTTCACCACGTTGCCGCTCAGCTCTTTCAGTTTGCCAAAGGCCGCATCTTCGTTAAACGTATCGTTGCCCGCCACACGAGAAGCTGCATCTACAATCATTGGACCTGCTGTTGCGGTAATGTTCGGAATCGTCAGGTTATTCGCAAAAGCCGGGTCCCACAGATCGCTCCATGAGGTGACTTCTTTGGATAAGAGGTCCGGATTATAAGCAATGCCAAGCTGTCCAATCGTGTAGGCCGGGCCGTAATCTTCGCCAAGGGGTGCTTTGGCAATATCATAGATGTCGTTAATATTCGGGATTTTGGAGCGGTCAATTTTCTCAAACAGACCTTCATCAATGCCTTGCTGTGCATAGTAGTCCGACAGATAGATTACATCCACATTGGATGTACCCTGACGGATTTTGTTCAGACGTTCCGCATTGTTGCCGACTTCAAGCACGATATCAACGTTATGTTCTTTTTCAAAAGGACCAAATACTTCTTCATTAAAGAAATCTTCCGAGAAACCCCAGGTGGAGATCACCAGTTTGTTTGCTGCTGTTCCTCCATTGCCTGAACCGCCTGATGCGTTTTCCGTGCCACTGCCGCAACCTGCTAGCAAAACCGATGTCATTGCTACTGCTGCTAACCCGCTAATCCATTTTTTCATCATGATCGTATTCCCCCTGATATGTGTGATATGACTATCTGAATAAAACAAAAAGAAAAGCATTCTTGTAAGAACAAGAACACTTTTCTTCGTAAACAAAGGAAAGCGACACCCGCTGCCGGTACATCATCGGTTTCTGCTTCAGAATCAATCCGAAGACAGACGCCATCATATGAAATTATACGGAATTCCCCATGAATCCGAATCATTCCTTCAGTTGTCACCGCAAGAGTCAATCCTGCCGATCCAGCCTAGGCTTGTTCCAGAATTACATTTGTAATGGCCCACTGGGTGGACGCATCATAATCCCGCAATATTGCTTCAATAGGCAAACCCATGTGCTGCTCGAGCTTCTCCCGGAATTTCTTCTTATATAAGACAGACATGCGGAAGTCCACTTCCAGCTTCAAGCCGGGGGCCTCCCCTTCCAGGGCGTCAGAGCGCGGCGAACGCCGGTGCTTCGCATAGAAGGTCACAATATTCTGATCAATGGTCACTCTCAGGAGAGTGGTGCCAAAGCCGAACAGTTCCTTCGAGATTTCGTTATAATACTGGCACATCTTCTTCTTGCTCTCATTACTGTCCAGCAGTTCCATTGAACTCACCCACATCTTTTACTACCGTACATTCGACGTGTCAACACGATTGATTATACATAATTCTTCGGTAATGGGCAACCCAAAAGATATATATTACATATAAATTACACATAAAAGCGAACATTGAATGTAAATCATCCTGGGTACAGGGAGTACCTTGCTTATACATGGAACCATGTACTGCATGAATTTATTCCACAGCTCCTGATTTCTATTCCTGGTCTCCCCTTGCAAACTGCGTTATCCGAGTTGATCTTTCCTCCCCTGTTTCACACGAATATTTTAGGGTATTAAATTCTGCGATACATAGACAAAGTTCGGCATCGAACGGTAAAATGAGACACAATGTATCCACTGTTCAATATTTCAATAAATTGGAGGCTTATGACATGAAATGTCCTGTATGTAATCACGAAAATGGAGATGCCCGTTTTTGCGAAAGGTGCGGCTCTAACCTGAAAGGAACCCATGCGTCTGATAATCCTGTGGAATCTGCAACACACACAGACTCATCTGATGCAAGCTCGGAATATACCCGCTGGTCCAGCACGCAGGAGCCCGCATCGAATAGAACGGTATCCGCAAGCTCATCCATCTCAACAATCCCATCACCTGCTCAAGATCAAGACGATACCAGTAATAATGATGCCCGGGAGCATGGCTCTGCACACAGCAGCGGTGGAAATCAATGGAACAACCTTGTTCAGAACGAGAAAGTACAGCAAGCCAAAGAAGTAAGCAAACAGTACCTGTCTTATTTCCTCAGTGTACTGGCCCGTCCGTACCAAACGATGAAAACCGTCGGTGAACAGCATGCCCTGCACGGCTGGATAACGATGGCCCTGTTTGCTATTTTGACCTCTACATATATTCTGATTACGTTTGGCCGCCTTGGTGCAGATGGGCTTTTTATCGGTGGATTCCTTCGTCCACTTCTGTTTAGTGCTATTATTCTGATCGCCGCCACGGCAATGATCTACGGTGTATTGAAGCTCGAGCGGATCACTTTCCGTCCTAAAATCATGATTGCCCAGTTTGGAGCATTGCTGGCTCCAGCAGTCGTGACCCTATTACTTGCTAACCTGATGATTGTGATCTCGTATTCGTTCGCCATCTCGCTGCTGGTGTTGTCCTACATCATTGTGTTTGTTGCTATGAATACAGTGCTGTTCCACCATCCGCTGAATCGCACCCAAGCCGCCCTTGACAGCATGTACAGCGTACTGATTGCCAATGCGGTGCTGTTTTATGTAACCTATCGTCTATTATTTGCGGTTTTGACCGGTCTGTTCGGCCCAATGTTCTCGCCGTATGGACGCTTGTAATAAGTTCTTTTGGTAGTAGAGGTGTTAGAGGCTATAGCTTAAGAGACCAGGCTTCCCTATACGTGGGGAAGTCTTTTTCTTTTGCATTTGTAATGTGGCATTGCGCAGAAATCATTCCATACACTATAATGTGTAGTGTAAATAATATGTTCCTATTTACTTATTTACCTTGTTTACTTATTAACTTTGTTTGTTTGCTTGAGTAATCGTGGGGCTGCGTGCGGGTATTACAAGTTCACACATGTATACACTCGTGTATAACTAGTTCACTTATAACACTACATAATGTAGTGTTAAGTGTCTTTTTTATTTTATAAAGAAAGCTGAGGAATTGGAATGGACATGACCCAAATGGATCATATGCAAATGGAACAATCGACTGGCACCTCATACTTGTGGTTGATCGTTGGAGCAGTGGTGCTGATGCTCTCCATCGCCGCTTATATCTGGGCATCGCGTACACGTGGCAGTATTCTTGGTCATATGAAAAAGAAGGAGCGTGCTGCTATTCAGAAGAAAGGTCGTTTCATAAAGAATACCGCTCATATTCTGATTGGTGTTTCAATTGCAGCATTCGGATTGTTTTTCCTGCAAAATGCCGGCGGCGACACATATGATGTCTCCAAACTGGATAACAACGCCGTGATTGATGTGACCAATGATAAATACTATGGAGCCACCCATACGGAAGAACCGATCCACTATGAGATGAAGATTCCGACCTCGGGACCACATAATCCACATGACATTAAGTTCGGCTTTTACACCGATTTCCCGGGTTATCCTTATCTGGTACACAACCTCGAACATGGTGACATCATCATCTATTATCGTGAAAATGCCAGTGACATGCTCAAGGAGCATCTGAAATATCTGACCAAATTCCGTAAAGCGGGATCAGGCATCCTCGCCGTGCCCAATAAAGACATTCCCGATGGCAGCGAGGTTGTCGTAACCGCCTGGACCAAAACGATGAAGCTGGGCAAGTTCGACGACGCCAAGGTAGGCACTTTTATTAATCGCTACATTAATCAGGGACCCGAAAAGATTCCAGCCTCCGTTCGACAAGGCGGCGGAACGATGTAACAGGAGCAGGGACAACCTATTCGTACGCACATCTAACGATTCTGAGAAACGCTATTTGGGCAATTTCATATGATTTTATTTTTTAACGATCTCAGGAACACTAGCCATGCAAATAACCTAACATTATAAATTAATATTTTTAGCAATTCTCTTTAACAGTGAAATAAAGAAT